>CAZYYS010000182.1:0-11701 GCA_964651015.1 uncultured Verrucomicrobiota bacterium | reverse complement strand
GGGTGGGCGGAGACGAATTCGATGAGACGATCGTGGCGCACATGAAACGTGCCTATAACTTAATGATTGGCGAACGCACGGCGGAAGAAATAAAGATCCGGATCGGATCGGCTTTTCCGCTAGAGCAGGAATTGACCATGGAAGTCAAGGGCCGCGATTTGAGCGCGGGGTTGCCGAAAACCCTGACCATTCGCTCGGAAGAGATACGCGAAGCCTTGCAAGAGCCGTTATCAAGGATTTTGGAGTCCGTACGCATCACCCTCGAGCGTTGTCCACCGGAATTGTCGGCGGACTTGATTGATCGTGGCATCGTGATGGCCGGTGGTGGCGCGTTGCTGCGCGGCATTGACCGGTTGGTGGCCGAGGAAACCGGCCTGCCGGTTCATATTGCCGATGATCCGTTGAGCGCGGTGGTGGAAGGCACCGGCCGGGTGTTGCAGGAACTCCAATTTCTCAAGCGGGTTACGGCCAACTCCAAGCTCTGACAATGCGCGTTCGCCCGGAATAGCTGGGCGAAGATGTTCAAACGGTCGCATTACATAATTTTAGGTCTCGTCGCACTACTGACGCTGGTGGTCCTGAACTTACCGCATCAAACGGCGAACAGCATCAAGCTGGCCATCGGCAGCCTTTTCCTGCCCCTCTTTGGTCTGGCCAGTTCCGCGCAGCAAGCGGCGAGGCAAGGCGCGGCAACCGTCACTCCCCGCCGTGAACTGCTCAAGCAGAACGAACAATTGCGCCGGGAAAACGAGCAAGCCCGGGTTCTGTCAATACAAGCCCAGGAAGCACTGCGCGAGAACGAGCGTTTGCGGCAACTCGTCGGCTGGCAGAAACAGACACCTTGGAAGCTTAAGCTGGCAAAAGTCATTTTGCAGGAACCGGCCAACTGGTGGCGCACAGTGCAAATCGACCTTGGCAGTCGCGACGGTATGCGCACTAATTTGCCGGTGCTGGTGACTGAAGGCTTGGTGGGTCGGATTTCATCAGTCGGCCTCTTTCGCTCACAAGCGGTTCTCTTGGGTGATCCCAATTGCCGCGTCTCCGCGCTGATTCAGGAAACGCGCGATATGGGGATAATTTCCTCCGGCTCGACATGGCCTTCGGAAGAATCATTGTTGGATTTGGCGCTATACCGGGCCAGCACGGGGAATCTGAAACCTGGGCAATCCGTAGTCACCAGCGGCAAAGGTGGCATATTCCCGCCGGGTATTCCCATCGGCAAAATTGTGGATTATCACTCCGCCGAGTACGGACTTTACACCGAGGCACGAGTAAAGCCGCCCACGAATCTGGGCGCATTGGAGGAAGTGTGGGTGTTGATGCCATGAAAAATAATTGGAAACATTCCACACTCAACCTTCAACGACCAACGCCCGATCGGCTTCTGGCCCGCTCCATGTTGATCGAACGTTCGATGTTGAATGTTGAATGTCGGATGTTCACGGCTCTTGCCCCGACGCCATGAGTGCGCTCCAATTCATCCTGATGTTTGTGACCGCGCCGTTGGCGGTGTTTTGGGAAGCCACACCTTCCGGCATCCGCAGCCTGTTGGGAACGCAAGTCGATTTGCTTCCACCGTTGATGGTTTACACAGCGCTGACAGCCGGTCTGCCCGCGGTTGCGCTGATGAGTGTTTGGAGCGGATTGCTTTTCGATTCCCTTTCAGCCAATCCGTTGGGCATTACCGTGCTTCCGCTTTTCTTCGTCGGCTTGGTGATAAATGCCAACCGCAGCTTGATTTTGCGGGAACAAGTGTTTGCGCAACTTGTTCTCGGTCTTGCCGCCAGTGCCATCACCCCCATCTTGACCCTGCTGCTTTTGCTGACAAAAGGAGCGGAGCCGATGGTGGGCTGGGTTTCGCTCTGGCAATGGTTGGTGATGAGCCTCGGCGGTGCGGCGGCGACGCCGATTTTCTTCGCCCTGTTTGAGTGGTTCAACCGGCTGCTCGGCTATCAGCCCATGATGCAAACCAGCTTCCGACCAGATCGCGAAATCCGACGCGGGAGAAATTGACATGCTCGTTTTCGATCAATTGAAAAAGAACGACACGCAACTGCGGTTGCTGGCGCTGCTGATTTTCGGCGGACTGGTCATTTTGTTCGCCGGTCTGTGGTGGGTCCAAATCGTTCGTGGGGGCAGGTATCAAGCGAGCCTTGAAGAACAATCTCTCTGGACCGTGCGCATGCCGGCGGCGCGGGGAAAAATCTTCGACCGCAACGGCGTCGCCCTCGCTGATAACTATCCAAGTTACAACATCACCCTTTACCTCGAAGAACTCAGTCGCGCGTTCCGAAAAGAATTCAGCAGTATTCGTCCACGCCGGGTGGTCACCAATGAGGTCGCCTTCTGGAAAAGCTGGTTGGGATTGGATGGACTGAAAACCCAGGCCGTGCCCCTATCGACCGAGCAAATGCAACTGCTCGGTCGGACGGCCCGCTACCGAGTGGCAAATGAAATTGTCGCCAAGGTGAGCGGCGTTTTGAAATCGCCCCTCGCCTTGGACTACACCAATTTCAGCCGCCACTTCGATACGCGCCGCGCCATGCCTTACACGATTGTCAGCAATCTGTCTCCGGCACAACTCGCCTGCTTTGCGGAACAATCCAGCAGCCTGCCCGCCGTGGATTTGGAAGTGCAGGCGGTGCGCAATTACCCCTTCGGCAGCACCGCGGCGCACGTGCTGGGATTCGTGGTGCGACGGAACGATTCTGTAAACAATGAGCAGTCCTATTACGATTACCGCTTGCCGGACTTTCGAGGGCTGGTCGGGATCGAAGGGCACTACGATCTGAAACTTCGTGGAGCCGCCGGGCAGAAAACTGTCGTCGTCAACAACCTGCGCTTCCGGCAGACCGAAACCGTGGTGACGCCTGTCGAAGCCGGAAAAAATATTTTCCTCACACTCGATCTGAAGATCCAGCAGGCAGCGGAAAAATCTCTCCAGACACACACCGGGCTTGGTGGCAAGGGGGCGGTCGTCGTCATGGATGTCTGGTCTGGTGACGTACTCGCGTTGGTGTCGCTACCCGTGATGGACCCAAATATTTTTGTCCGTCATCCCACGCGGGAAGAGTATGCCCGTTGGATGGACAACGACCTCGGCGTCCAGAAGAACCGCGCCACGTGGGAACTTTACCAAGCCGGTTCCATCTTCAAAACCATCGTTGCCCTGGCGGCGTTGGAAACTTCCGAAGCGCATTTTGACCCGACCGAACTATATCACGTCGAACAAAACCCTCGGGATCCGGCGCATGGCATTATTTACCTGAGCAAGAATGAGTTCAAACGTGATACCGCCCGGCCCGGCGACTATGACCTGGAACGCGCCTTGGCAGAATCGAGCAACGCATATTTTATCGCCCTTGGATTGCGACCCGGGGTCTTTGATCGGGTGGTCAAACTGGCCGGCCGGTTGCACCTCGGGGAACGCATCGGCCTCCCGTTGATGCAGGAATCCGCCGGACATTTCCCGACCGCGGAGCAAGTGAGTCAACCCCAGTGGCGCGACGGCGACTCAGCCAATATCTGCATTGGTCAGGGCGCGATGGCTGTCACTCCCATGCAAATGGCCGTGATGACCAGCGCGCTCGCCAACGGCGGCAAGGTTCTAAAGCCGCGGCTGGTTTCCCGCATCGAATCGCAGGAAACGGCAGGTGGCGAGCAGCCGGAACTGATTCCCGACCACCAAGTGCGAGATCATCTGGCAGTAAGTGAAAGAAGCATGGGAATTGTTCACAAAGCCATGCTGGCGGAAACGGAAAAGCCCGGAGGAACAGGTTACAATGCTTTCAACCTCTACTACCGCAGCAGCAGCACTCCTCTGCGCGTTTGTGGCAAAACCGGCACTGCAGAACGCGATGAACGCGGCCCCGATGGTCGAAAGAAAAACACCACTTGGTTCGTCTCCTTCGCACCTTACGGCAGCCCCAGGTTTGCAGTCGTGGTCATGGTGGAGAACGGCCAGTCTGGTGGCACAACGTGCGCGCCAATCGCGCGCGATGTTTACATGGCGCTCGAGAAATTCAACCGGTTTCCGGATCCGACCCAGACCGCCTCAGCCCGATGAACGCCGCGATCCTCAAAGAAAACCTGATCGACCTTGATCGACTGCAGCTTGCAGCGATCTTCGGTCTGATGCTCATAGGATTGTCGTTCATTTTCAGCGCCACGATGTTCACCGAGTCCGCCGCCAGTGCACCGATCATCAAGCAACTCTGGTTTCGCCAATCGGTCTGGTACGGCGTTGGCATCTTCGCGGCGGCCCTGGTTTGCCTCGTGGACTACCACACGCTGGCACGTTGGGCGTTTGTGGTGTTCTGGATTTCAATCGCGTTGCTCATCGCTGTCATGTTTTTTGGCACGGTTCGCGGCGGCGCGAAGCGTTGGTTCGACCTCGGGTTCTTCAGCCTACAACCGTCCGAGTTCGCCAAACTCGCGTTTATCCTGGCAATGGCAAATTTCCTAAGCCGACCAGCGGACGAACTGCGCCTCCCGGTCAATTTCTGGAAAGCCATTGGCATGATGGCCCTGCCCTTCGTGTTGATCATGAAGGAACCCGACCTGGGTTCAGCGCTGGTATTCATTCCGACCGGGTTTGCCATGATGCTTGTTGCGGGCGTGCCGTTGCGTTTTCTCGCACGATTGGTCGCGATTATCGGTGTGTTGGTGGCGCTCATTTTGGTGGACGTGCTCTTCGCTCCGCCAAAATGGCAGATCAAGCTGGAGGAGTATCAACGCCAGCGGCTGCTGGTATATTTCGGGAAGGATTTTACACCGGCCAACGCAACGCCGAAACAAAAAGTAGAAGCCCGCCAATTGCAGGCTGAACGATCGTACCAAGCCAACCAAGCCATGATTTCCGTCGGATCAGGTGGTATGTTTGGCAAAGGTTGGCGTCGTGGCAATCAAACGGCTCTGGGATTTTTGCCGGCCGGCGCGGCACATAATGATTTCATTTTCTCCGTCATTGCCGAGGAGAAAGGATTCGTCGGCAGCCTCTGCGTGCTGACGCTGTATTCGGTGATCCTGTTTACCGGCTTGAGGATCGCCGGCCAGGCGCGCGACCGCTTGGGTAAAACGATGGCGGTGGGAGTGGTGACACTCCTCTTCAGCCACGTCTTCATCAATATCGGCATGAACATCCGACTCATGCCTGTGACGGGCATTCCACTGCCGCTGTTATCGTACGGCGGGTCCTCAGTGATCGGCTCGTTGATCGCCACAGGCATGCTTCAGAATGTACACATCCATCGAAAAGGGTATTGAACATGAGTGAAAAGAATTATTCCCGTCGCCGCCGTGGCGGCATGCGTTTCCGTCCCAGCGGCGGCTTGAACCCCGGCGCGCAACGTCCCGACCGGGCTGCCAGCGAGGCTCGTGCCGAGGCGCTGGGCGAAAAGGCCGCCCCCGACGCGCAAGTTTTCGACCACTCCCGTCATTCGCAGGAAATCGAACGCGCGGAAAACATCGCCGCCGGTCTGCCACCGGAAGGCCTTCCAAAAACTGATAAGGAGAGGGATTCGAACGCGTCCCCACGCAGAAGCTTCCGTGAACCCAATCTTGAAACACCGGCAGAAGTCTCGGAAGAATTACCGTTTGAGCCGGTAAATGTTCAAACTCGTCCTCCTCAAGGAATTGTGGAAACACTGCGAGCCGCCGCCTCGACGGTGATCAAAAAAGTCCAACGGTTAATCAAGCCCGTTAAGAAGATCCACAAGGAAGTCGTCATCAACGCCGAAGCGCTCGAAACGCGGGTTGCCATATTGGAAGACGGCAAACTCGAAGAGTTCACCATCGAGCGAACCACTGAAGAACGATTGGTGGGGAGTGTTTTCAAGGGCAAGGTGCGGAATCTCGAAGATGGATTGAAGGCAGCGTTTGTCGATATCGGCTTTGAAAAGAACGCCTTTCTGCATTACTGGGATATTGTGCCAAACAGCTTCGATAGTGGCGTGGAAATTGTCGACCGTGGCACGAAGCGGCACGATAAACCACGCATCACTCCCCGGGACATCCCACGTCTTTATCCACCCAGCAGCGATATCATCGTGCAGGTCACAAAAGGACCCATCGGCACCAAAGGACCGCGCGTTACTACCAACGTCGTGTTACCAGGGCGTTATCTCGTGCTCTTGCCTAACTCAGACCAAAGCGGGATTTCGCGCAAGATTGAAAATCAACAAGAACGTCAGCGACTGAAAAAGATTTTGCGCGAACTGACCATCCCCGAAGGCATGGGGGTCATCATGCGCACCGCCGGCGAGGGGCAACAAGCCCGTTACTTTGTCCGTGACGTTGCTCTGTTGCTCGAAGAATGGAAACAAATTCAGGAACGGATCAAAACCCAGCCCTCGGCAACGTGCGTGTTTCAGGAGCCGGACCTGATCGAGCGCACGGTGCGCGATTTCCTGACCGAGGATGTCGAGCGCATCGTGGTGGATAGTCCCCAGTCGCACGACCGGATGCGCGAAATGATTCTGAAAATCTCTCGCCGCTCGGCCAGCAAGATCAAACTCTACACCGAATCCCAACCAATCTTTGATCGGTTCAACATCAGTCGCCAATTGGAGAATGCCTTTTCGCGACAAGTTCACTTGAAGAGCGGCGGCTACATCGTCGTGGATGAAACCGAGGCGCTCGTCGCCATCGACGTCAACACCGGTCGTCACAAAGGCGGCAAGGATCAGGAATCAACCATCCTCAAAGTCAACTTGGAAGCAGCGGACGAAATCTGCCGTCAGCTTCGCTTGCGCAACATGGGTGGCTTGATCGTGCTTGATTTCATCGACATGAAATCCCGACGCG
Source organism: uncultured Verrucomicrobiota bacterium (assembly GCA_964651015.1). Taxonomy (GTDB): domain Bacteria; phylum Verrucomicrobiota; class Verrucomicrobiia; order Limisphaerales; family PALSA-1396; genus CAZYYS01. The sequence goes on along the minus strand of CAZYYS010000182.1, from coordinate 4,897 downwards.
ATCAGCAATCCGTTTATCAACGCATGAAAGAGGGCCTGCGTCGGGACAAGGCCAAGACCCACATCCTTCCAATCTCGCAGTTGGGCCTGTTGGAAATGACACGCCAACGGCATTCCGAAAGCGTGCATGCGGCGGTATACGACGATTGCCCTTACTGTAAAGGACGGGGCAAAGTGAAGAGCGCGCTAACCATGAGCGTGGAGATTCAACGCAAGCTCAGTGAGATTCTTAAAAAGCGCTCACGGGACGAATCCGATTTTCAACTTCGCATCGTAGTGCATCCGACAGTGCTGGGACGTTTACGCACCGAGGATGAAAAGCTATTGATCGAGTTGGAAAAGCGTTATTTCGGCAAACTTTCCTTTCGCGCCGATCCGGCCTTGCATGCGGAGCAATTCAAAATTCTAAATGTGGCCAACAACGAAGAACTGGCCAGTGTAGGTTCATAGCAGCCCAAGAAATAGAGACACCGCGCGCACGCGGGGCGTTTCGAGCATCAGCGTCAATTTACTCGACCTGCTTCAAGGTAACCAACCAGGCAGTTGAATTCGGGGCATTGCCGCTATAAATCAAAATCTCGCCCTTGGGAAGAGGCTGCGTTCTTTTCCAGAGGGTATCGCCTTTGCGTTTGCTGATAAGCGAGACTTCGACACTCTTGCCGTCGATGTTTTTCACTTCGAGTTCGCACTTCTCGCTCATGGACACTTTATTGCTTCCTTTTTTTGGAACGTTGAAACGTTTTCGGTTGACCTCGAAGTAGTTTTTCCACTTGAGGGGCAAATCGTCCAATTTTTTCCGCAAATCAGGATCAACCGGTTTGTGTTTCGGATCGGGAGATTTCGCGTCGTCCGTGCCCCAAATGAGTTGGGCTTCGAGTTTTAGCTCTCCGGCGAACGCGGCGATTGTAGTCGCCATCGCCAAGAGAAATATTAACGAAACCCTTCGGATTGTGGCCGGGGTTTTGATCAACAAATTCATTTACTATTGGATAGTATCGCCTGAACCGAATTCTGCAAACTCGTTTTCCGCTGGGTAGGAAAGCCACACCAGCGTCGAACCCGAGGCATAGTCGCGGTAAGTAAATCCATCTGCTGCGCCCAGTGCCGTTTCCGTTTCCGCAGGACGTACCTGACCAAAGCTCCCGAACTGAGGAGCGACCAGGATCACCGCAGTTGCTGCTACTACGAAGACCATTGCCGGAACGAGGGCGCGCCTCCAACCCGCGAAAAGCGAACCGGTCCGCTTGACAGATTCAGACTTCTCCAAACGCCGAATGTCCCGCTCGATTTTTGACCAGTAGAACTCGCGAGGCTCAGGCAGTTTGATTTCCGCTTCGAAGCCCGTCAGCGCCTTCCGGGTGTTGTCCAACTCGACGCATAAAGCCCGGGCCTCGTCATCCTGCGCCAGTAGTTCCTTCACGCCGGACACTTCGCCTGGCGGCAATTCACCGTCCAGATAAGCTTGCAACGTAATTTTCAGTTCTTGCTTCATCCAATTTGCCTCACTCTGATTTTTTCAAACCTGCCAGCAAAACCGCCATTTTCCGTCGCGCGTAAAACAGCCGGGACATCACCGTACCGATAGAGCAACTCATCTCCTTGGCGATTTGTTTATATTCCATTTCTTCAAATTCATGCAGGATCAAAACGGTGCGATGTTCGTAAGATAACTGTCCAAGAGCCTGATCAATTCGCTTCCGTAGTTCATCCCGTTCCAATCGTTCCGTGGGATTCACGGTCACTACAGGCATTTGACGCTCGACTCCGCCATGTTCTTCATCCATTTCTTCAATGGATTCGGCGCGCTGGCGCTTCCGTTTTCGCAGTTGATCCAGACAGAGATTGATCACTATGCGTGTCAACCAAGTCCCGAAACTGGATTGCCCTTGAAACTGCTTGAGCCGTTGCCAGCTTTTCACCCAAGCTTCCTGCGAAAGATCCAATGCTTCGTCCTCATTGCGCACCATGCTGAACGCCCGGGCGTACACCTTATCACGATGACGAGCCACTAACTCCTCGAACGCTGCCAGATCGCCTTTTTGTGACATTGCCACCAGCGATTCGTCATCAGCGGCGGAATACTCTTGCTTGGTCGCCATGGTTTGGACGGCATTAAACAGACGGCTATTCGATCCCGTTCACAGCTTTCCTTTTGTGCTCGGCAGCCGGCCAGCGATGCGTGGGTCTCTTTGACAGGCAATATCCACGGCCTTCGCAAACGCTTTGAACAACGCTTCAACGATGTGATGAGGCTCATCGCCATAAAGCAATTCCAGGTGGAGATTGCAACGCGCTTCGTTGGCAAAGCCTTGAAAGAACTCCCGCGCCAGCCCAAAACGAAAGACGCTGGACATGTCCTGTTTTTTTTCCGCCGAAGTGATTCTTTTCTGCGCCAGGTGATTCAGACCGCGCCAGACGAGGTAGGGACGCCCACTAAAGTCAATAACACAACGCGCCAGACATTCGTCCATCGGCACGTAAGACTCTCCAGTAAACGGATTCCGCGGATCAAAACCCGTGCCATAACGGCGGATTCCTTTCTTGTCGCCCAGCGCCTGCGAAAAGGCCTGTCCCAAGACAATACCACAATCTTCAACTGTGTGATGAGCGTCCACCGTCAAATCACCCTCACACCGGAGTTGCAAATCAATGATAGCGTGTTTGGCAAACAACGTCAGCATGTGATCAAAGAACGGAATACCGGTCTTGAGGGACGACTTGCCGGCACCGTCAATTTTAAGGTCGATGGAAATCCGTGTCTCGTTGGTATGGCGGTTGACGCGGGCGTGCCGGATTTTCATGTGGCGGTATTAAACAAAACCCCCAAGAAAACAAAGCTCAATCCGAACCATCTTGCAAAAAAATGGCGCGCTCATTGAATCGGACGAAAACGTCTCTGAGATTTCAGCCTCGCAGCAAATGGATTTTCTATTTTGCGCGGCGTGGCGGTTCCAATTTGCCATTCGCGGGCAGAGATTGCTTCTGATTTATTTCGTCAATGTGCTTTTGGATTTCCTGTGGCGACGGCGAATGTTTCTTGAGTGCTTCGAGGTATTTTTTGGCGGCTTCCCAGTTTCCCGCTTGCTCCTCCAATTCGGCCAAATGCCCGACGATTTCTTGATGCACCACGGTTTCTGGTTCACCTTTGCCCTCTTCCTGTTCACGCCACCGCCGCAAGGCCAGTTCCCAGATGTTGCGCGCTGCTTGGGAATCTTTCCGATTTTCGTAAGCCACTCGTCCCAGTTCAAATAAGATTTCGAAACTCTGCGGATTTGCGCGCAATCCTTCGCGCAAGAATTGCTCTGCTTCGTTCACTTTGCCAAGTCGACTGCGCAGCCAGTAGGCCGCAACCGTATAGGTTTCTACTCGTTGCGGATCGAGATCAGCTGAAATTCGCAGCCACGGCAGTATCTCCCGCTCATCACTCCCATTCTCCAAATGAGTATGTTTGGAGACATAAAAATTCCGCCCTAATCGCTCGACCCAATCCTTGGGCGTCCCCATGAAATCACCTTTATGCTCGTCGTCATGATGCCCGCAATTTTCGTCATGTTCGTGGTGTTCATCGGCTGAGGTCGTTTGTGTCATGGGGGAATTTTCGTGAAGTTTCGCCTGATCGAAGATCGAAGGATAATAACCGCTGTGAAAATAAATATCTGCCTTCACAAAGAAATGGTTGGCGAATAGGCGGCGGCTGTCACCCATGAGAATGTTCAGCACCCCTGAGGTTTGCGTCCGACTTCCCCTCCAATTTTGATACCAAACCTGCAACCGCGCCGCCGCACTGAAGCAAATCACGAATAAGAGGGTCAAGACCAGAAAGGGCGAAGTCATATTGTTCAGTTCAGTGCCTTTTTCCGAAAGGCGAGCCAAGCTAAGAAAAGAAAAACCGACGCATAGGCCGAGGCGTAAAGCGAAGCGACTCCCCAAGCCCACCAGGCAATCAGTTCGCCGTTATGCACGATCAAATCGCGAACGTCAAAAAACTCGAGATGCGGGATGCCGATGTAAACGGCGTAGACGATTGTTTGGCTGGGTTCCGGCAATTGCAGCGCAACTTTCCCCAGGTGCCGACCTACGAATAGGATTCCAGTCACAACGACAAACACGATGGTCGAATTAGCAGATGACGAAGTAAAAACAAGTGAACCAAGCAAAGTAAGTGCGATCACAACAGCCAATAGCCACCAATGCAACCAGAGTGCCTGAAAGTAGTTCAAGATGGGCCATTGGTGCTCGCGCGTTCCACTTACCACTGCGAAGAAGAAATAGAAAATCAGCAGCGCCAGCCCGCAGGTAAACCAGCATCCGGCAAACTTGCCGAGTAGGACTTGTGCCCGACTGACTGGCTTGGCAAGCAATGGAAACATAGTCCGGTTTTCGCGTTCGGACGGTATCTGCCGGGCGGTCGTAACGATGGCAATGACCAAAGATGATACCCATATCAACAACAAACAAACCTCTTTGAGGTAACGAACAATCTTATCATCGTTGAAAAAATTGACTGCTCCCAGCGTAAGCGTGATCAACCCAGTCAAAATGAATAGGACGTAAAAGTCTTTACGCCGGTATAGCTCTTTGAGCACTACCACCGCCAAAGCGAGAATATTATTCATGATCAGGACTGTGGTTGGTACCCAATGATCTTGAGAAAAACCTGCTCCAGGTTGCAGTTGTATTGCGCGACCAGATCCGCCACTCGGCCTTCAATCTTAAGTTCGCCCTGATTGAGGATCGCCACGCGATCACACACCGTTTCCACCTCACCTAATTCATGCGAAGAAAAGAAAACCGTCTTTCCCTCACCTTTGAGGCGTTGAATGATTTCGCGCACCTTCATCCGCCCAAGCGGGTCCAAACCACTGGTCGGTTCGTCGAGCAGCAACAAATCAGGATCG
>CAZYYS010000181.1:9370-11707 GCA_964651015.1 uncultured Verrucomicrobiota bacterium | reverse complement strand
AATAATCGATACTCGCGTGGTGTCAGCTCGATAGCCCGTTCTCCGCGCTTAGCGGTCCTGGTAACCGTATCTACCGTAAAATCCCCCACCCGCAACTTTACTGGCTGGCTGTAAGTGCCGCGCCGCCCGAGCGCCCGGACCCGCGCGATGAGTTCAGCCAAAACAAAAGGCTTGGTCAGATAATCATCAGCGCCGGCATTCAATCCCTCGACACGTTCGTAGGGTTGACCTCGCGCAGTCAAAAGCAACACTGGCGTGCGAGTACTTTGCTCTCGAAGTTGGCGAAGCACGCTTAGACCATCTCGTCCCGGCAACATGATGTCGAGGATGATTACGTCGAAAGTTGTGGCAGTAGCTGCTATAGGGACGCTTTGACCTTCGTGCAACACGTCGACGGCGAAGCCTTCGGCCTGAAGAGCCTTACGGATAAAGGACGCCATTTTTTTCTCATCTTCAACAACCAGCACACGCATAGAAAATCCGATAGTCATCCGTCTGATTCATTCCAACCAGTTTTCAATTGGAGGAAGGATATAGCAGGTGGACGGACCAACCAAGGGAATCCAACCCGCAGATGACAAAAGCTTGGCCGCTATTGTCTTAATCGCAATGAGCAATCGGCTTAAATGAATAAATTGTCATTTTGGATTCATACTACGGTGGGTTGTCTTCATTACGATGCGGCCGGTGAATGGACAAGGAACATTTAACGCCAGGCCGCCGATTTGGCTGCCGTTAGCCTTACTGCTGGGTTCCAGCGCGGTTTTCCGTATGAGCGACCTCGACTTGAGTGTGCAACGACTCTTTTGGTCGCCACCTGAAGGATGGTGGTTGGCTGAAAATCCATTTGTTCAGTTTCTTTATTCTTTCGGCACGTTGCCCGGGGTGCTGGTAGGTGTTACGGCGATGACAATTTGGGTCGCCTCGCTTGTAACTGGGCGTTGGGTGCGAGCGCGCCGATTGAATCTTTTTCTAGCACTGGTTCTTGTCCTTGGTCCAGGTATTTTGGTGAATGCGATTTTTAAGGATCACTTTGGCCGGCCCCGCCCCTCAGATGTGAGCGAATTCGGCGGGAAACAACCCTTTCGACCATTGGGCGAGCCGGGCCCTAGACAGGGAGGAAAATCGTTCCCTTCTGGACATGCTTCCACCGGCTTCTACTGGCTGGCGTTGTTTGTTTATCTATGGAAACCACGACGTCAGTGGGCTTGGGGTTTCGGTGCTTTAGGCATCGCGCATGGGCTTTTGATGGGATTTGGCCGCATGGCCCAGGGCCGCCACTGGGCCTCTGACATTCTATGGTCGGCTGGATTTGTTTATCTGACTGCCTGGCTGCTCAACTCCTTGCTTTTTCGATCACGGAGCGTTTTAGCAACCCAGCCAAATTTGTCCACAGTCGCAGCCACCTGACACCATCCTCCCGCCTCCAACAAGTATGCCTACCACTCTCATCGATTCTGCAACTCAAACACCCCCACCTCGTGATGAAGTCTTTCGGGAGAACCAAACCATTGCCGATTTTGCCTTCAACAAGAATGTTGCCACCGTGTTCGACGACATGGTGGATCGATCCGTACCGTTCTATCAAGAGATGCAGCGAATGATCGCCGAAATGGCGATTGATTTCGCGGCAGAGGGCACGAATGTTTACGACCTCGGTTGTTCTACTGGGACTACCTTGTTGAATCTGGACGCTTCAATCCAAAAGCGCGTCAAGTTCATTGGCGTGGATAATTCGCAAGAAATGTTGAAAAAGTGTCGGGAGAAAATGACTGCGCATAACTTTCAGCACGAACAGGAGTTGGTTTGCGCCGATCTTAATCAAGGCGTGCATATCGAAAACGCGTCGATGGTTCTTCTAGTGCTGACTTTGCAATTTGTTCGACCCTTGTATCGGGACACGTTGGTAAAATCCATCCATCAAGGGTTGAACGAAAACGGCTGCGTGATTCTGGTTGAGAAGGTGCTCGGGGAAGATTCTGTCTTTAACCGCCTGTTCATTGATTACTATTACAAATTGAAAAAGCGCCACGGGTATAGTGAGCTGGAAATCTCACAGAAACGGGAAGCGCTTGAAAATGTGCTCGTGCCCTACAAACTCATGGAAAATCGCGAGATGTTGTTGCGCGCCGGATTTCGCTACTGCGACGTGTTTTTCAAATGGTATAACTTCTGTGGCATGATCGCTGTCAAATGATCAAGCTTGGCAATTTTTTCTTTCACTAGTTCAAACGAGGCCAGCGGTCTTTTAAATTGGAACCGCTCTTTTGAATGCTTGGTTGCCATTTTAACCAGTTCACTGGCCACACCTAAACAGGTAGCACCGAAGGTGGTCCT
>CAZYYS010000181.1:0-9360 GCA_964651015.1 uncultured Verrucomicrobiota bacterium | reverse complement strand
CTTGGCAATTTTTTCTTTCACTACCGTAACGGGCTGTTCCCCCTGGCCTACGTTTTGCTGTTCGTGCCAGGCCCGCCATTGTTAGATGATTACCGAACCGCTGCGGTCGCTGGCCTGGCGATTGCCCTAACCGGCCAATTGATCCGCGCCGTAACCGTGGGGCTGGATTACATTGTGCGGGGCGGACGTGACCGACAGGTTTACGCCGACCGGCTCGTTGTAGGTGGCATCTTCGCGCATTGCCGCAATCCACTTTACGTTGGCAATTATCTGCTCCTGCTCGGTGTTGGCCTTGCTTCCAACTCATTGTTGTTCTTCTGCCTTGCCATGCCATTCTTCACGCTCGCGTATTGGGCGATCATCGCCGCCGAGGAAAATTTCCTGCGTAACAAATTCGGTAGTGAATTTGAAGACTATTGCCGCCGGGTCAACCGGATTTGGCCGCGGCTTAGTGGATTGAGAGAAACCGTCTCAGCCATGCGATTCAACTGGCGTCGGTTGATAAGTGCGGAATATGGCTCGGCGTATCTCTGGATGGCGGCCATCATTCTTTTGCAATTCAAAAACCTGTGGTTGCGCGGAGCATACTATCACTCACGCCATGTGGTAATCTCGCTCTGGTTAATGCTGGGAGTCGTCACGGTTGCTTATGGCATAGCACGTTATCTGAAGAAGAGCGGCGCCCTACAGACGAGCCCACCCGCTGGATCGGGAAGTGAATTTAGCGAGAATACTTCCAAGGCGTAAGTTCCTTCGGGAACTTCCAGAGTTGCAACGGTGTGGCTGCTCGTTTGGTCGCTGATAAACGATGATCGTCAACGCCGTAAAAGCACAACGAACTATCATTTCTTCGCGATAATGAGCAGGCCCGAAATCATAAACGCGCCACCCAAAACGGTTCGGGCCGTAATCTGCTCTTTTAAAATCAGGGCAGCGAAAATTACGGCCACGAGAATACTGCCTTTGTCAATGAGGGCTACAGTGGAGACTTCGCCATCTTTGATGGCTTTGTAATAGAACACCCATGAAATGGTCGTAGTCGCTGCGGATATTCCCAGCCAGAGTAGATTGCTTCGGGTAAGCAAAGACCACTGGCTAGCGGGGACGGCGAAGGCCGCGAACATAAAAACGAAAATGAAGACAAAGCAGGTTCTGACGGTGATGCCGAGTTCACCAGAAATTCCTGCTAGACCTATCTTTGCGATGACTGAAGTGAAACCAGCGAAGATCATGGAGATAATTGCATAAGTAATCCAGGGTTTCATACTAACCTTTCGTTTATTCAGAACTAAGATTCACTCTAGGGTCGCTATCCTTAAATGCAATCCATGGAAACAACTTGGAATTTCTGGTGATGCACGAATGACTGATCGCCAGCGCGTGGATAATTAGAACACTAAACTTCACCCTGCGGAGTGTGCTTTCGGGCGAGCTTCGATTTCTACCCTTACCTTCGGCAAGTGGATTACAAAACTGTAATCATCTCTTCATTAGCCAGTCATCCCCATGCTGTTCCATGTCCGGGTTGGAGCTTGATCCAACAAACAACAAACACATGAGAATGAAAATGACGATGACGATGACGACCATAGCTAACGGGCTACTCGTGTTAGCAGCGCTGGCGGCTGGCTTCTGCCTAACCTCACAAGCTGATGAGGGAAACAAGGAAGCAAAGCTTGAGTCGAAAGCAAAAATCACCAAGGCCGCCGCGCAAGAGACTGCCTTGGCTAAAGTGCCTCACGGCATAGTGAAGGAAAGCGAACTTGAAGAAGAAGACGGGAAATTGATTTGGTCGTTTGATATCGAGAAACCCGGCTCTCAAGAAATCACCGAAGTCGCCGTGGACGCGGTTACTGGCAAAGTTGTATCCGTTGAGAAGGAGACTCCGGAAGAACAGGCAAAGGAAAAGGCTGAAGACGCGAAAAAGAAACACGAAGAAGCTGACAAGAAAAAGCAGGATAAGGACTGATTAACTGATGAACCGCAGCGGGCACGTGCCGCCGCCCGGTGATCTCGTGAAGAAGTCGCCATGAAAAAAACTGTTGTCGTACTGCTTCTTATGGGAGCGGCCAGCTTTGCTTGGATCAATCGTCAACGGGCCGTGCGTGACGCAAAGGAATACGGAGCTCAACGCGCCGCTTGGGAGATAGAAAAGGCCAATCTTCAATCTGCGCTGGATGAATCGCTTGTTCGAGCGCCACAGATTGTGCAAGTGAATGGATCCGGCACGGTAGTCACTCCTATGAAAGCGCCGGACGCGAGCGAGTTAGTGGCCAAGCTTGCCGCGCTGCCGGGACCAACCGGCCCCGGACAAAATCGGGTCTTCCGCCAAGTCGTAGGCACGCTGGGACAACTTATCGAAATGGGCCCTTCCGCCCTCCCGGCCATCCAAGAATTTCTCGCTACTGACAAGGATGTAATATTCATATCCACCAACAGCAAAAACCAACGCGATGTGAAAGCAATGGTTGATGCGCTTGTCCCGATTTCGCTCCGCTTCGGGCTGTTTGATGTTGCGCGTCACATAGGTGGGGACGAAGCAGAGAAAATCTTATCTGAAACCTTGGCACACGCGGTGCGTGGTATTGAAGTCGCCTACCTCACGCAGCTTTTGGAAGAAATGACGCCCGGCCAGTATCGTACTACCGCTCTGAATGTCGCTCGAACTCTACTGGCCCACGCGTCCGGTGACGAACGCAATTACTTATTCGGTGTGTTGAAGCGTTTTGGCGACACTTCCTATGTCAGCGATGCGCAGGCTCAACTGGTACAAGGTGACGGCCAAGTAGATCGCGCCGCACTTCAATATTTGCAACAGGCGCTTGGTGACAAGAGTATCACGTTGGCAGCCCAAACTTACAAAGACGCGCGGGTGACAGACGCAGATAGCAAGGAATCTCTCGCGCGAATCGCGTTGGCCTACGTCGGCAATTCTGATCAGGCAGTGGAATTATTCCATGCCGCCGTCTTGGACCCGGCCTTGAAACCCGATCAGCGGCGCGAGTTGGTCGAAGATTTGAACCAGGATGGATTGAGCAACAAAAAGAACTTTTCAGCCGCGGATTTAGACATCATTGCGAAGCGCTATGAGTTGACGCAAGCCTATCTCAAACAGGATTACGTGCGAACCGACAAGACTCTCAACGCAGCGTTTCGAGAGGCCGACAAAGACTTGGCCAAGATGCTACAGCGGGGGCCGCCTCCTGCAAAGCCATCGCCGTAGGATTCTTGTGGGCCTCTTGGAAAAGCCAAACTCCAATTCATCACGCTTAGAATTCCGTAGCCATGGCGGTGGCATGCGAATCCTGGTGGTTGAGGATGAAAAACGAACCGCTTTACTAGTTCGAAAGGCGCTAAAAGCCGAGGGCTTCACAGCCCATGTGTGCCACACTGGCGAAGAGGCGCTAGCCGCCGCAAGTGTAGCCGCGTTTGACGTTGTGATCCTCGACATCATGCTGCCGGGACGAGACGGTCTCAGTGTGCTACGCCAGCTTCGTAAACAAGGCGACACCACGCCCGTCCTCTTACTATCTGCCAGAGCCGAAGTAGACGAGCGAGTGGAAGGCCTCAATGCGGGGGCGGATGATTATCTTTCAAAACCGTTCGTTATCGCAGAACTTATTGCCCGTGTCCGCGGGTTGGGACGGTGGAATCGTGAAGCACAATCTACCGTGTTGCGACTGGCCAATCTCACCCTGAATACCGTAACACGCGAAGCTCATCGCGGCGAAAAGCGAATCGAGCTGACCACACGCGAGTATCTGCTGTTGGAATACCTATTCCGCACCTCGGGAAGGGTTTGCGGACGCATGACCATTATCGAGAGGGTTTGGAATTACGATTTCGATCCCGGCTCAAATCTGGTTGAGGTTTATGTCAGTCGGTTGAGGGAAAAAATCGATGCGGGTTTTGAAACCAAGCTCCTCCATACTGTGCATGGCTTGGGCTACACCCTGTCGGAGAATCCGTGATTATCCGCACACGCCTGACCCTTTGGTACGCGACTGTCATGTGCCTTACCATGCTGGCGATGGGCGCTTTGGCCTACCACGAATTCGTCCTTGATAAGACGGCTGACCGGGGCGCGGCCAACCACCCGCGAGCCGAGGAAACAGATTTCGATGAGATGGTTGAGATTCTTTTGTGGATTGGATTGCCCGCCGTAGTGTTAGCGATTGGAGGCGGCTGGTGGCTTACGCGGCGCGCGCTTGCGCCAATCGCGGCGCTTACGCAGGAAATAGAACGGATTCAAGATTACAGTCTTCTGAGCCAGTTGCCGCGTTCCGGCAATGGTGATGAATTGGATCGCTTAACCGAGGTATTCAACAAAATGGCGGTCAGGCTTGATGGCTCGTTTCAGCGAATTCGCGAATTCACCCTTCACGCCTCTCATGAGCTTAAGACACCACTTACAGTTTTGCATGGTGAATTGGAATCGGCGCTGAGAGAAGAACCTTTGAACCCTGCGCAGCGCGAGCGCATTGTGGCAGAATTGGGAGAGTTACAGCGCCTGGCCAAGATTGTGGATAGTCTGACCCTGCTGACCAAGGCCGATGCCGGACAAATTCAAATGAAACGAGAACCGTTGCAATTGGATGACATCGTACGCGAAATCTTTGCCGACGCCCAAATTCTTGCCAAGCCTGCCGACATCCAAGTTCAACTTGGCAATTGCGAACCAGCGACCGTTCTGGGTAATGCCAACCGCCTGCGACAACTTCTGTTGAACCTTGTTGACAACGCCATCAAATACAACCTGCGGCAAGGGAGTGTTAACATTTCATTAACTTGCGCTGATGGCATCGCAGCGTTAATTGTCACCAATACTGGACCGGGAATCGCCCCTGAATTACTTCCCCGAGTTTTCGACCGCTTTTTCCGAGGGGATGAATCTCACAGCAGCGAGATTGAGGGCTGCGGTCTCGGCTTGAGTATCGCTCAATGGATTGTTTCGTCTCACAAGGGGCAAATTCGAATCACCTCCACGCAAAATGAAAGAACAACCGTCATTGTGTTCTTGCCGCTGGAACTAACCGCAACAAAAACCATCATAAAATCCAGGTTGTTCGTCACAAATCAATAGCATGCAATCGGACACGAAACCTCCTAACGAAAAGCGTGCAGCGCAAGTCACAATCCGACCCTTCGAACTCGGCGACGGTCCAAGTCTTCTGGAAGCAGTCAGCGAATCAATTGAATCTCTGCGCCAATGGATGACATGGTGCAAACCTGACTATGCCAGCGTAGACGCGCAGGGTTTTCTATGCCAAAGCGTCTCAGACTGGGAGACGGGCAAAAATTATAGCTTTGCGATCCTCAATTCGGAAAATCAAACCTTTCTGGGGAGTGTCGGACTGAACCTTGTCAATCGAACTCACAATTTTGCCCATTTGGGCTATTGGATTCGTACTCGGTACGTTCGGAACGGGGCGGCATCTGCTGCGGTTCGTTTAGCCGCAGCCTACGGTATCAACAACCTCAAGTTCAATCGGCTGGAATTGATCATTCCGACAGACAATGTGGCCAGCAATCGCGTTGCACAGAAAGCAGGTGCAACCTGTGAAGGGGTGTTGCGAAACCGCTTGCTCCTGGAAGGCAAGGTTCATAACGCATTCATGTACTCCTTTGCTCCGGGAGATTTTGATCGGCCAACTACCCCCAGGGGCAAACAATAACTCAAAAGTCGCCGTGATTACGAAAACCAGAGACGGTCGCAATGCCATCCGACCTTGGATGGTTGGCATTGCTGGGATAGCGGTTTTTACTGGTTGTGCTCACTTTCACCCGCAGCCCATCTCGTCGACCCAAACTGTCGCGCGCTTTGAGCAACGTTCGCTAGCCGACGAGACTTTGCGGCGTTACACCGAAACCCATCTACAGCGCGCCTTCCAAACATGGCCGCCTCCGGCCTGGGATTTAGAAAGTCTCACGCTCGCCGCTTTCTATTATCAGCCGAGTCTCGATGTCGCCCGTGCCCGATGGGCGGTCACGACGGCAGGAAAAGCCACCGCGGGCGAGCGCCCCAACCCGACACTGAGTGTGACGCCAGCCTATAACACGACCACGACCGTGCCTTCGCCTTGGATTGTGAAGCCATCACTGGACATTCCTATCGAAACGGCAGGTAAGCGTGGCTACCGGATCGCCCAAGCGACACAGCTTTCTGAAGTCGCCCGGCTGAATATCGCCATGGTGGCATGGCAGGTGCGCAGCGCGGTGCGACGGAGCCTGGTGAACCTTGACGCAGCACTGACGAAGGAAACGCTGCTTAAAAAGCAGGAACGAATTCAGACGGACAACGTCCAGTTATTTGAGGCTCAACTGGAGGCTGGCGTGGCCTCGCCATTTGAGGTGTCGCATGCACGCGTGGCGTTGAGTCAGACCCGCTTCACGGTGTTTGATGCCGAACGACAATCGTCCATCGCACGTCTGCAACTGGCTGAAGCCATCGGAATCCCACCCGATGCCTTGAAGGGCATAGAATTTAACTTTGAAGAGGTCAGGGTTTCTCCAGCCGACGTGCCAGCGGCGGCAGCGCGACGTCAGGCGCTCCTTAACCGGGCTGACATATTGGGCGCGCTCGCTGAATATTCAGCTACCGAGAGCGCGCTCCAGTTGGAAATGGCCAAACAGTATCCGGATATTCATCTCAGTCCGGGATACGATTACGATCAGGGCGACAACAAATGGTCGCTTGGTCTTTCAGTAACTCTCCCCGTTTTGAATCAGAATCAAGGCGCCATTGGCGAAGCGCAGGCTCGTCGAGCGGAAAGCGCCGCCAAATTCACCGCACTACAAGCGCGTGTCCTTTCTGAAATCGAACAAGCAGTAGCTAGTTACCAGATCGCCTTTCAGAAGTATAACGCCGCGGAAGAACTAAATCGTGAACTCACCGCAAGACAGCGCACCGTCCAGGCGATGCTGTCAGCTGGCGAAATCTCGCGGATGGAACTGGCGCAACGAGAACTTGAACTCACCACCGCGGCGCTGGCAGAACTTGACGCTCGCGTTGGTGTGCAAACCGCTTTAGGGGCTCTCGATGATGCGCTCCAAAGCCCGGCCCGTCTCATCGTTGCCACCGAACGTTCGCCCCTGATGTCCACAATTCCTCATCATGAATAGCAGATTCCTCCAACGTTCCAGTTCGCTCACTTTCCTCGGCGTCTTGTGTACCACGCTTACCGTGCAAGCGGCTGGGCCGACTGCTGCTCCAGCCACAGTCAGCAAGGAAAGCGACCTGACCACCGTCATCCTCAAGCCCGAAGCGGAACAACGATTGCGCCTCAAACTTGTACCGGTCGAACGGCGGATAATTCCTGAAGCACGGTTATTCTCCGGAGAAGTGGTTCTCCCACTAGGTGCGGAGGGCGGTCGCGCCGCTCCCGTCGTGGGAGGCACCCTCGACGAGGTCCTGCGATTGGGTGAATTACAAGTTGCTGCTGAGGGACGTGTCTTACAAGCCCAGGTGCAGGTGGACGCTGCACAGTTAGCTTATGAACGTGCAAAAAAAATGCGCCAAGTTGAAGCAGGCAGCCTACGTACTGAAGACGAGGCAAAGACAACTCTTGCACTGGCGGAAGCAGCCTTAACAACTACGAAAGCGCAGCGAGAACTGCTTGGTGCAGTTCTGGGCCAGACCGGCGGTGTGCGTCGTGTATGGGTACGGGTTGCCATTTACACTGGCGAGGCGGCCTTGCTCGACCCCAAAGCGATGGCGAACCTTCGTGCTCAGACTGCCACAACCACGGGCCAGAGCGTGAAGCCCGTCGCTGGCCCACTCACGGCTAACGCCCTCGCCAACACGGTGGACTGGTATTATGAACTGCCTCCAGAAACATCCCTGCGTGCAGGCCAACGAGTGGCGGTGGAAATCCCGACGCTCGACAGCAAGAACGAACATTTACTAGTGCCCTTCAACTCTGTGCTGTACGACATCCATGGTGGTCAATGGGTGTACGAACGGATTGCCGCAAACACCTACACTCGGAGGCGCGTGCAAGTTGCGCGACTCGCGGGCACCGAAGCCGTCCTTACAAGTGGTCCCGCCGTAGGCCGCCAGGTCGTCACCGACGGCGCGGCCGAATTATTTGGAACGGAATTTATGACAGGGAAATAGTTCCCGGGACTTTCCGACCATGCTTAATACCATTGTCTCTTGGGCGCTTAACATGCGCGTACTTGTTGTCGCCGCCGCTTGTGCGTTGCTGTTTATCGGTGTTAACACGACTCGCCACGCACCGCTCGATGTTTTCCCCGAGTTCGCGCCGCCGCTGGTCGAGGTGCAGACGGAAGCGCCGGGCCTTTCAACCGAGGAAGTAGATGCGCTGGTCACGGTACCACTAGAGAATTCGCTCAACGGCGTGCCTTTCCTGAAAACCATTCGTTCGAAGTCGGTGCTGGGGTTGTCCTCAGTTGTAATGATCTTCGACACCGGCACCGACATTCTCAAGGCGCGACAGTTGGTGCAGGAACGACTAAATCTTGCGCAAAATCGCCTGCCCGCCGTGGTAAAACCGCCCGTGCTCATGGCGCCTTATTCTTCCTTGAGCCGCGTGCTAAAAGTGGGCCTTACTTCGAAGACACTTTCGCAGATGGAACTGAGCGAACTGGCAAGGTGGACCATTCGCCCTCGTCTGATGTCGGTCCAAGGCGTTGCGAATGTGGCGGTCTGGGGACAACGCGACAAGCAGTTTCAAGTGCTGGTTGATCCACAACGTCTGCGCGCAGCAGGCGTCACGCTTGATGCCATTACGCGTGCAGCCGGTGATGCAACCATGATCAGCGCGGGTGGGTTCATAGACACGCCAAATCTTCGTCTCAGTGTTGCCCAACCTGGGCTCGTCACCAGCACGGAAGATCTTGCGCGCACGGTGGTGGAATTTCGACAGGGGGTGCCGATCCGTTTGGGGGAAGTGGCGGAAATAAAGATTGGGCATCCTGCGCCGATTGGCGACGCCGTGATCAACGACGGACCCGGCATCTTGCTGATTGTAGAAAAACAGCCCTGGGGTAACACGCTTGATGTTACCAAGGGCGTCGAGAAAGTTCTCCACGATCTCAAGCCCGGATTGCCTGGCGTGGACATGGACAGCACCATCTTCCGTCCCGCCACGTTCATCCAGCTTTCGATGGACCATCTCACCGAGGCGCTTTGGCTAGGTTGTCTGCTGGTTGTAATTATTCTCGCGCTCTTCCTCGGAGACTGGCGGACCACAATTATCAGTGTGGTTGCCATTCCACTTTCACTCGCGATCGCGCTACTTCTGCTGCGTTGGAGAGGTGAGACGATCAACACGATGATCCTCGCCGGCCTCATCATCGCACTTGGCGAGGTGGTGGACGATGCGATTATTGACGTGG
>CAZYYS010000180.1:0-11724 GCA_964651015.1 uncultured Verrucomicrobiota bacterium | reverse complement strand
GAAGGGGAGTGAATTGAAACTATCTCAGCCAACGACGGTCAAAGTGACTGCAAGAGTCGCGGCTCGGTTGAATGAACAACCGAACCCAACACTCCAAAAGCTCGATTACGCGAAGAAGCCATACTGGGACATTGAGCGCGCGCGCATTGACGACACGCGCGAAGTGTCGGTGGAAGTGATCGTCAACGGTTATCCGGTCACGAAGAAGAAGATCATGGCCGATGGCAAATTGCAGGACGTGAGTTTCGACGTAAAGATCGACCGCAGCAGTTGGGTGGCACTGCGCATTCTGCCATCATCGCACACGAACCCGATTTTTGTGCTGGTGGATGGGAAGCCCATCCGCGCCTCGAAACGTAGCGCGGAATGGTGTTTAGAAGGCGTTGATCAATGCTGGTCGCAAAAGGAGAGGCATATCAAACCGGCCGAAAAGGAAGAAGCCAGGTCCGCCTACGATCACGCCCGTGCTGCCTACCAAAAAATCCTGGCTGAGTGTGAAGTGGATTAGGCCGTGACGCTTGACCGGAAGTGTGGGCGTCCAGCCTGGTGACTTTGCGTCGCTCCGAAGTCTTCTACACTGGCGCAATTACAAACTCGACGTTGCCGTTGCGGTTTGAAATCGTGAGTGCCCAATGAAGTTGAATGCGAAAGAGAGCGCCGGATTGCCGCGTTCACGCCCGCCATTGGAGCGGATGCTGCGGATTCACCAGGCCATCCAGTCGGGCGATTATCCCAACGCCACAACGCTGGCAGGCGACCTCGAAGTCAGCACCAAATCCATTCACCGCGACTTGGAGTTCATGCGGGATCGACTGGAATTACCGCTCGAATATGATCACACCCACAACGGGTATCATTACACCGAGCCGGTCAGTTCCTTTCCCACGTTGCAGATCACCGAGGGAGAATTATTCGCACTTCTGGTTGCTGAAAAGGCGCTTCAGCAGTATCGCGGCACAAACTTCGAGAAGCCGCTCGTGAGCGCCTTCAAGAAAATGGCAGCTTCACTGCCGGACACCGTTTCGCTCAACCTTGCCGACTGGGAGCAGACCATCTCCTTCCGCACGCGCGCCGAACCAATTGTGAATCTGGAAATCTTCGACGCTCTGGCCAAGGCCACCGCGCAAAGGAGGCAACTGAGGTTGACTTATCGCAAACCCGGGCAACAGAAGACTGAGCCTCGTGTTATCGACCCCTATCATCTGGCCAACATTAACGGGGAATGGTTTCTGTTTGCTTACTGCCATTTGCGCCACGACATTCGCACCTTTGTCCCGGCGCGCATCCAAGCCGTCGAGCCAACGGGGAAGTCGTTTGAGCGACCGAAGAAGTTTTCCTTGGAAAAAAGGCTGAAGGACAGCTTCGGAGTGCATTCCGGCCAGGGTGAGTTCGACGTAGTGATCCGGTTCAATGAACTGGTGGCCGAATACATCCGGGAAAAACGGTGGCACGATTCCCAGCAGTTGCGTGAACTCAAAGACGGTGGTGTGGAGCTGCGACTCAAGCTCTCCAGCCTTGCGGAGATCGAACGTTGGGTCTTGAGTTGGGGCGGCAACGCTGTTGCCCTCGGGCCGCCGGAATTGGTGGATGCAATTCAGCAAGCGGCCAAGAAGATTTTGCGTTCGCAATCGTCAAGAAGTTGAAAACGAGGTTCATTCGCTCAACACGGAATAAGAAGCCAGTGAATCAGACCATTGGCCGAATCGCCGGAGCTGAAAAGCCTTGTTTACTTTCGGTTTTTTTGACCGCCCAGTTGAAAGAAAAGCTTCTGTTTTTGGCCACGGTTCAAATCCAGAATTGCGCCAACCAGATTCTGCATTTGTGCCGAGGCTGTTTCGCCGGGAATCTGAAATTGCGCATCCTTAAACCTGGTCCTAAAATCTTGCGTTAACGTTTGCAGCGGCATTGAGAGGGCCAGAATTTCATTTTGCAGATTCTGAGTATTTTGATTCGCTGCTCCCAGTTGCGTTTGCAAGGAGGTGATCGTGGCATTGGCAGTCGCCAGTTGGGCCTGAACAACGGCCAACTGTTGAGAACTATCCAGCACGGTTTGACTCGGATGCTGGAAAAGGTAATCAACGTCACCCTCTGAGATTGCGTGATTGTAAATCTGTACCTCATCAATCAAGCCAGAATAATTCCCTGAGGGCTCTGGTCCTGTTCCGCCTATCAAGAAAGGGCTCGAGTTGCCGCCGAAATGCTCACTTGCCTGAATGCTTTCAGCAGGCGAGCCATCAACGTAAACGTGCTTGTTCCCACCGGCTCTAAAGACCGCTACTACCTGATGCCAACTACCATCATTAACCGTTGTGGTCGAAATCGGTGCACCCACAACGCTTCCCTCATAAAACATGGCCTTGTCAAGTTGCCCGCCGCCGCCAATGGAATTAATGCCTATCAAGTAGCCATTATGATACGATCGTTCGTGTTTGCTGAGCACTACCGTTTCCGCCGATGTGTCTCCAGCGTTCATTTTCAGCCAGACGACGATTGAGAAATCTCCCGAAGTCAAACCCAAGACGTTGCCCATATTGACAAAACCGTTGTCCCCTCTGCTGAGACTGAGTGCGTTGCCAACGATGCCCCCAGTTGCGAAGGCGGCGCCGGTTGGTGAGAGCGCGCCGTCAAATGAACCAGCGCTATCATGAGCCGTTGGTCCGCTCGACTCGTCAAACTTCCAATGCGCGATAACAGCCGCTGGAGTGGTAATCGAACTTGTAGCGACGAGCGTCAGGGTGAATGCAAGCCTCGCCAGTAATTTCAGGTCGCTCAATTGTTTGAAGTCAAATGGATTCGTTATGAGTCTTGTATTCATTTCGTCCATTGTAAACTCGAATTGTTAAAATGCAAAATATGAGAGTGTTGGAACTTAAACGGAACAGAGGTTTTGCTCCACTTGCCAACTTTCAATTCGTCGTCATTTTCCGTTGGCGACCGAGGGCTTCTCACTTTGTAAATAACCGAATAGGTCGCGGAGTTCCTGCGGTTTGAGCGGTTTTAGAAGGTTTTCGGGCATGAGAGAAACGGTCGATTCCTGCATCGACTTGATTTTGTCCCGGCTGACCAGCGCGCGTTCGTTGTTTGCCATTAACAGCGTGACGTTTCCAGGAGATTGTTCCGCGATCAAGCCGGACAGGAAGCGTCCATCAACAGTTTCCACATTGTAGCTCAGGAATTCTTTGCGGATCACCGCGCTGGGATCGACAATGCTGGCCAGCAGAAAACTCTGGTCTGTGCGATTGGCGTGGGTCAGGTCAGGGCCAACCTGTCCGCCTTCGTCGAACAACCGGTGGCAGGGTGCGCAAGTGTTTTTGAAGACGTCGCGGCCGCGGGCCAGATCGTTGCCCGCGGCGCGCAAGTCGTTGTTCAATCGCCGCATCTCCGCCAGTTTTTCTTCAGGCGTCCCGCTCGTGATATTGCCCCAGTGTTTGCGGACGAGCTCATCCAGTTGCTTGTCCTGGTACAGCGAAATCTGGCGCAGTTGCTCGACCGGCACTTCACTGGCCGCCAGTTTCCCGGTATCAATGCTTTGGAGGAACGCCAACGCCCAGTTCTTCCGGCTCAGTAAAGCTTCACGCGTACGCGAGCGAAGGCGGTCATTCATTGTCGGATATTGCCGCAGCAGTTGGCTTGAGATTTCTTCCTGATCGAAGCCTTGCAACGCCTCCAATGCCGCCAGTTTTACTGTCTCCGGTTCGTTCCCTGCGACTAGCTTTGATAGGGCGGGAACGTAATCGGGATGGCCCAACTCTCCAAGGAGTTTAATTGAAAGAATGCGCGAGTCAGAAGTTGTTCCCGGATCGGTCGCCAGGGCCAAGGCACGCGCGTAGGCGGCTTTCTGTCCAAAGCGCGCCAGCACACGAATCAATGAAAGGTCCGAAGTGTCCTCCCTCCATAGCGTGGTCAGTTCCTTTTCCAACACGGGGGACATTTTCTCGATCCGCGTTGCTTTGGCAGTTTCTTTGCGCCCTACCACGGCTCGATTTTCAAAGAGCCCGCCCTGATTCGGCCCGGCTATTTCGGCTGGCCGGTTTCGAATACCCTGATCTAACGCGGCAAGCATTAGGCTCTTGTCAGCGGGCGAAGGCGCGGATGACAATATTCTTGCGCAGGCGGCGAAGCCGGCCTCGCTTCCTTCCGCCGCGTAACGTCTCATCAACCGTGGCATGATTACATCGCGGATTATCGGCGTTGCCCAGGCCGAAGGAGTGGCGAACAATCTTAGAACTTCATCGGTCGCCGCAATGGCATGACGCTCCACTGCCCACCAGAGCAGCAGCGGAATATAGGCATCTTGCGAATCAAGATTGCGCACCGCGAGTTGGTGAACGAGGGGCAGGGCGACCTTTGCTGGCAAACGCTTGGCCGTGGCGGCGAGCTGGTTGCGTACGTGGACATTAGTCTCGGTGGCGGCCAGTTTGATCAACCGTAGTCCCGTTTCAGGCGAGACCTTACCTTCGTCTCCCGACCATCGCACCTCCCACTCGCGCACATGAGCATTGCGGTGGCTTAACAAGTGAGTTGTCAGGCTGTTGTTGACCCCGCCATTGACGTAAAGCGCCCACAACGCTTCCAGCGCAAGATGATCGTTCGTGGCTTCGAAGACCAGTTTGCGCAGCGCGGGATTGACTGCCGGATCGCGGCGATCCGCAAGTATCCGGCGGGCTTTTCGGACATACCAATCGTTCTTGCTGGACAGCAGCCCAACCAGGTCCTCGCTGGAAAGCTTGCTCAGGTCTTGCTTCGGCGCCGGCTTTGTTCCTTTGACTTGGATTTTGTAGATGCGCCCGTTGCTCCGATCCCAATCGGCATCGGGATCAGGGTGAGCCGTGCGCTTGTCGGACCAGTCTGTAACATAGACCGAACCATCCGGTCCCATGGTAACGTCGCTGGGTGCGAACCATGTGTCATTGGCTGTCAACAGGTCTCCACCGTGACTCGACTTGAATGTTGATCCCCACAGTTCCAAGTTGTGCCACTGAACTGCATGCCCAAGGAGGTCGCCGGAAATGTATTTGCCGCGAAATTTCTCCGGGAACGAATCGCCTTGGTAAATAATACCCCCGACGGTCACATGGCCACCGGTGAAATTCTTGTGCGGCACATGGTCAAAATATCCAAAGGCGAACGGATTGTGCAGCGCGCCATGTTTGCCAAAACTCTTCCAGTAGTAGGCCCCCTGAACACCGTGAAGCATCCGATAGCCACCGAAGTTCGTGCTGTAAATCAAGTTGCCATCCTCGTCGAAGTCCAACCCCCAGGAATTGCCGCCGCCTTCGCAGAACAGTTCAAAGGCTTGCGTGAGCGGATGGTAACGCCAGACGCCTTGTTGGAATTCGATGCCGCGAATGTTCGCAGTCACGGTGCTCCCCTGACAACCGTAGAGCCAGCCGTCCGGTCCCCAGGTCAATGAGTTGGCGACCGAGTGGGCGTCCTCCATCCCGAATCCAGTGAGCAAGACTTTCGGGTCCGAATCCGGCACATCGTCGCCATTTCGATCGGGATAAAAAAGCAGATACGGAACTTGGAGAACGAACACGCCGCCATGTCCAAAGGCAATTCCCGTCGCCAAGTTCAAACCACAGACAAAGTCCTTTGCTTTTCGGGCGCGGCCATTCGCGTCGAAGTCCTCCAAAATGGTGATGCGGTCGGCACCTTTCGGGCCATGCGGCGGCGGTTCAGGCACCTTGTCATAGACGGTCCGCGACCAGCGGTCCACCTTCGCGCGTTGCAGGCCGGCTGGATTGGGGTACTGCAAATATTGAATGACCCATAAGCGGCCACGATCATCGAACTCAATCGCCACCGGCTGAGAAATCATCGGTTCGCTCGCCACGAGTTTGACCTCAAAACCGTCGGCTATGGTCATGTGCTTTACCGCCTCATCCGGCGCATATCCTTGCGCAAGGATCGACAGACTCGAAATGGAAACTGCAGCACTCCCCAGGGTGCACAGTTTTAGGAATGGAATACTTTTCACAGGGATCTTATTCCTGCGGCTTTGTGGTCACCGTTACTCCAAACAGTTCTGCAATGGTAATGTGAAATCCTGGCAAAAGTGCTTCAGTCAGGATTTCCCGTCCCGCCAGAATGTGCTTCAGCGCCATGCCATACGGACTGCCATGGTAAACTTCCACGTTGTCGTAGCGTAGATCGATCATCCACAGGCGCGGCAGATTCAAGTCTTCATAAATCTGTTTTTTAACAACGGTGTCGGTGCCATGATCTTCTGAACTGATGACTTCCGCCACCAGCCAGGCCTTGCCGGTGGCCCTGGCCACAAGGGTCAAATCCGGTCGCACTATCGTGCCGGGAGAAAGCTGAACTACAGAGCGCGAAGTCAGAAGGCGGCTCGTCGTGACGCCCGCGAGATTGCCGGCCAGATGTTGATGCAAACGTTCACAAATCTGCTCATGTCGCGCGCCCGGTGGCGGACGTAACAGCGTTTCACCCTCGACGGTTTCTTCGTACTGCGTGCTCATGATATGGCAGCTTTCTAATTGAAACCTTGGTTGGCTCCAGCAAGGTATGGTGTTCTGGTCAACATGTCGGCAACTCACAGTATCAGTAACAGAGTATCAGGAAAAGTGCAGCCACGGGTTGGGCAATCAGCACAAGCGCCAAAGGCACCTGCCAAGGTGTGCCTCTCCAGAGTATTGGTGCGATAATGACCAGCGTAACGGCAGCCAAAGCACCGCCCGAAAATTTGAGACGAAAGTCGCGTTCGGTACTACCTGACATTGCCAACTGTCGAAAGACAAAGGTCCACAAAACGGCGTTCAAGGCAAGACCTACCAACAGCCTGGCAAGGCAAAATTTGTGTCGTCTTTCCATACGAATCTCTCTCTTGCAGGTCCAAAACTGAGAAAGGAGAATCAGTTCGTCAATAGCACTTTCCTGGGTGCCTTGAAAACGGTGTCCGTGCTTATTCGCTTGATTCCAAATCAGGCCGCTTCTGCCGAGTTGGCCAGTAGTTTGCTCAAAAAGCGGCCCGTGTGCGAGCGTTTGTTTTGCGCAAGCTGTTCCGGTGTCCCTTCCGCAACGATGCGGCCACCGCCCTCGCCACCCTCCGGCCCAAGGTCGATCACCCAATCCGCCTCAGCGATCAAATCCAGATTGTGCTCAATCACAATGACGGAGTGGCCGGCATCGACCAACCGTTGCAGGACCTCGACCAGCCGCTTCACATCAGCCATGTGGAGACCGATGGTTGGTTCTTCGAGAATGAAAAGGTCGCGCTTTACCAAACGCCCCTCACCTGGCTTGGCCAACCTCTCCCCATCCGATGGGGAAAAGGAAAGCGTGAGGGGAAACTGCTTTGCTTCTTTCAAGCCCGTCAACAAATGCGTAACGAGCTTCACGCGCTGCGCCTCGCCGCCGCTAAGGGTCGGACTTTGTTGGCCAAGTTTCAGGTAATCGAGACCGGTATCATGCAATGCTTCCAGTGCTCGCTTGATTTTCGAAATGCTGGAGAAGAATTCCATCGCCTCCTCGACCGACAGATCGAGTACCTGCGCGATGTTCTTGCCGTGATATTCAATGTCCAGCGTTTCGCGATTGAACCGCAACCCATCGCAGGTTTCGCAACGCACGAATGCCGGCGGCAGGAAATTCATTTCGAGTTTGATCTGGCCCGCCCCTTCGCACTCCGGGCAACGACCTTGCGCGCTATTGAACGAGAAGCGGCTGGCCGAATAGCCACGCATCCGTGCTTCCGGCACCTGGGCAAACAATGCGCGGACATCATCGAAGAAACCAACGTAAGTAGCCGGAATCGAGCGCGGCGTCCGCCCGATGGGCGATTGATCCACTTCATAGACGGCTTTGAGCGATTCGTAACCGGTGAGCGCCCTTGGTTTGAGATCTTGAATTCTCGATTTCAAATTTGCCTGCAACGCCGGCAACAGACATTCCCGAACCAACGTGCTTTTGCCGGAGCCGCTGACGCCGGTGATGCAGACAAACCGCTGAAGCGGAAAGTTCACCGTGAGGTTCTTCAAATTGTTCACGGCAGCGCCGCGAAGCGTCAGCCATTGATTCGTAGCCACCGACGTGTGGAGGTGGGTTGGCGGTCGTTGCCTCGTTGTTTCCCGCCTCCGCACGTCGGCGGCTACGATGACGTTTCGTCTCTCTCCGCGCGCGGGGTAGCTCTTCTTAGCGCGCAGACATTGGCCGGTGATCGACTCCGGATGTTTCGCCAGTTCGCTCAATGTTCCGGCGGCCACCACACGTCCGCCGTGTACGCCAGCGCCCGGGCCAAGATCCACAATGTGATCCGCGCGCCGCATCGTCGCTTCGTCATGCTCAACGACGACGACGGAATTGCCGCGCGATTTCAGTTTCTCCAACACCGACAACAGTTGTTCATTATCTCGCGCGTGCAGGCCGATGGTCGGCTCGTCCAAAACGTAGAGCACGCCGCTGAGATTTGAGCCAAGTTGCGCTGCCAGTCGAATGCGCTGGCCCTCGCCGCCTGAGAGCGTTGGAACACCTCGCCCCAGTTGCAGATAACCAAGACCGACTTCTCGGAGGAAGCGCAACCGCTCCCAAATCTCGGGCAGGATGTCGCGTGCGATTTCAGCTTCGCGCCCAGTGAATTTGAGTTTACGAAACAACTCGAAAGCCGATTCAACATCGAGAGAGGAAAAGTCGTCGATGGTCAAAGCTGCTTTCCGCTTTCCACTTCGCCCCTCACCTCGGCACCATCCCCATCCGACGGGGAGAGGGTGACCAACAGGCAGGATGAGGGGATTAAACAGCAACCGCACCGCCCGTGCCACTGGGTTCAATCGCGCGCCGTTGCAATCTGGACAAATCTCGCGTTCCTGTGCCCAGCTCCACCAGCTTTCTTCAATCGAGTCTGCATTTGCGCCTCGTTCGACATTTGGCAAGTAAAACAGTTCGCCGAAGCCTCGACATTTCGGACACCAACCTTGCGACGAGTTGTAACTGAAATTCTTTGGGTCGAGAGGCGCGAAGGATTTGCTGCATTTTGGGCAGGCCCGTTCCGTGGAGTGAACGGTGAGGTGTTTGCGATTATCAAGTGCGTAAAGCGTGCTGCTGCCGAGTTTGAGGGCTTCGTCAATCATTTCTTGTAGCCGCCGACGTGAGGAGGCGGAGTTTGGTTGATCGTCAAATTTCCGCCTCCTCACGTCGGCGGCTACCACACCTACCACAATCTCCACATCGTGCTCGCGAAACCGATCCAGGCGGAAGGGTTTGCTCGTATCGTAGATTTTCCCGTCGGCACGGACCTCTTTGTAGCCGTGGTGCGCGGCCCATTCGGCAACGTCGGTGTGAAAGCCCTTTCGGTTTTTGACGATTGGCGCGAGCAGGAGCAGGTCGCCGCGTTGCTTCAGTTCACGTTGCAGTCCGCGCGCGAGTTCGTCGCGCGTCTGCGCTTCAACCGGCAATTGGCAATCCGGACAATACTGCGTGCCAAGCCGCGTAAAGAGCAGCCGGACGAAATGGTAAACTTCCGTGACTGTGGCAACCGTGCTTTTGCCACCGCCGCGCGTATTGCGTTGCTCGATGCTGACCGTCGGCGGAATTCCAGTGATCAAATCCACATCCGGTCGCGACATCTGCTCCACGAACTGCCGCGCATAAACGTTCATGGAATCGAGAAAGCGCCGCTGTCCTTCGGCGAACAGAAGATCAAATGCAAGCGTGCTCTTGCCCGAACCGCTGACGCCGGTGATGACCACGAAGCGATCGCGCGGAATGGTGAGCGAGAGATTTTTCAGATTATGCTCGCGCGCGCCGTGAATGGCGATGGCGTTGCCGTTAGTGGATTGCATTTCTGCTTCAACGATCACGCCCCATTCTTAACATCATAAGTGGGATCCGCAAAAAGTCTTTTCAAGATGCGGTGCAAGCGCATCGCAAATGCCGGCACCGACCCTGGAGGGGTGTGAAATGAATAGCCGTGGGTTGATCAACCCACGGGCGGGTCCGGCAAAAGCCGTTCGGCCCTGAAAGGGCCGGACATTTTGTTATGCTGTGTTCCGCAGGTTGCACCTGCGGCTATTCGAGTCGCGTCCCTCCGGGACAAAATTCTGGCGCGCAGATGACTGCGCGCGCGTCAGTCCATCCGCTGCATTTCTCGTTGCTCGGAAATTTTCCCGGCCTAAGCTGGACGCCATGAAACTTCGGTATTCGATCCACCTGGCACTTTGTCTCGCACTGATTCTGGTCTGCGGCTGCCGCAGCACCTATTACGCGGCTTGGGAGAAAGCCGGGGTCTATAAACGCGACCTGTTGAAAAAGAAGGTGGTCGCGGCGCGCGACGAACAGAAGGAGGCCGGCCAGCAGTTCAAGGACGCGTTGACCCGCCTCAAGGAGCTTTACGGTTTCCAGGGCGGCAAACTGGAAACCACCTACAACGCGTTGCAAAAGGATTACGATCGCTCCGCCGCCCAGGCGGACAAGGTCCGGGCAAGAATCAAGGACGTCGAAACCGTCGCCGGTGATCTGTTCGCGGAGTGGGAGAAGGAGATCAAAGAAATCTCATCGCCGGTGCTGCAACAAAGCAGCCGCAGCCAGCTCGACGCCACCCGGCAACGCTATGACTCCCTACACACGGCCTTGAAGCAGGCGGAAAGGAGCATGGGGCCGGTGCTGGTGCAGTTCCGCGATCAGGTCCTGTACTTGAAGCACAACTTGAACGCGCAAGCCATTGCCTCGCTGAAAGGCGAAGCCGCCAGCATCCAGACGGAGATCGACCGCTTGATCAAGGAAATGAACACTTCCATCGCCCGCGCCGACGAATTCATCAAGGAACTGCACTGAGTGCGGGTAATGCGCAAAAGCGAGATTGGCTTTCAGAAACAGATGCACTGTTTCGGCGTCAACGACCCGAACTTGGCCACGGCGCATGGGTACTAAATCGCAAGAACGACCGGCGACTGTTCGACAAATTCCTGTTGGGAGAGAAGTAAATTTGTCTGCAATTGACCGAATGAGACATCGAGGATAACTTTTCGCCATGGCAACGTCCACTCAGGTGCAGAAGAATCTGCGGGCGGCGATGCGTGAAGCGCTGCGCATCCAGGACCGCTTTGTGGCCGAACCGCTGTTTGCCAAAACCGGACGTGGTTACCTCAAGAGCGAAGGCGTCTCCACCATCTCCAGGATCAAAACAAACCTCCGTCGTAAAGCAGCCAGGGCGAAATGAAGCGCCGCTGGTTGGAGGATTGGCCATGGGAAACCGTCGTGGGCATCAATGCGGGCCTGTGCAAGGAAAAGAAAGCGCTCCATAAACCTACGTCTGACGGTTATGAACCGGCGCGAAAGCTCTGGGAAAAACCCCGCACCCGTGAGCTGACCCTGCGCGAAACCCTGGACATCTGCCGGCAATGCCACAAACTCGCGCCGTTCTGTTTCTACAACGGCAACACCTTCGTCGCCATTGGTCGAACACTGATTCAGGATGTCCTGCGTAAGATGTCGCCCGTCAAAGCGCATGGATTCCGCAGTGTGGTTGGTCACTACATTGCCGGCACGGCCGGTGCCGATGAACTGGCTAAAGCGCTCGACGAATTGTCGTGATACCTCACCCCGGAGGCGCAGAGATATGAACCGCCACCAAATGAGGCGGACAAAGGATTGTGATGATTCAATAAATCCGCCTCCTTACGTCGTCGGCTCTACAGGGCGCAATTTGACAATACCACCATGGTCCTGAAGGGACGCGACTCGAATAGCCGTGGGAGAATCCCACGG
>CAZYYS010000179.1:6814-11735 GCA_964651015.1 uncultured Verrucomicrobiota bacterium | reverse complement strand
CTGTAACGCTCTAGCTCCGGCGTCTTTTCGGTGAACGCTTGGGCCAGATACTCCAGCACGCGCCGGATTTTTCGCGCTTTTGTGCCGGTGGCATCGAAATCCAATTGGGCTTCATACATGGCATTGAGATTGGAATTGCGGACGTGGCACGGCCCGCCGTTCAATTCGATGGCGGTCATCTGGGCGGCGACGAGATCATAGGTGAAACGCGTGTCCGCAAAGCCGACGCGAGAGAAGAACGGGTGCTTGGACAGTTCCTTGATAAATGCGCGCATCTTGCCGGGCATGGCGTTGCGCTTTTCCTGTGCTTTCAAGGTTGTGCCGTTTTGCAGGCGCAGAAACATCTCGCGCACCTCGTCCTCGCTCGTGTCGCTGAGAACGATCACGTCCAGAGGGTATTTATCGAAAGTGAGACGCAGGTCTTCCGGCAACTCGGCGTAATGCATCTTGGCGACCACCACGCCGTCAATGTCGTCGGCATCCTTGGCCAGAGCGAACTCACCCGCATGAAACTCAAAAATGGTGCGCAGGCGCTGCTGGCCGTCCACCACTTCATATTTCTCGGGCGATTTGCTGACCTTGCGCCAATAGAGTTTTGGAATGTCGTAGTCGCGCAAGATTGTATCAATGAGCAACTGCTTTTGGCCCGTGCTCCAAACAGCGGGGCGCTGAAAATCAGGGTTGGTGTCAATGCGGTTTTTGAAGCCGCACACTGAGAGGATGGGCCAAGGCTTTTTGCTAATTTCCATAGACTACTTTGTGTTGTTCGGGCGTTGTACATTGGGAAGGAAAACTCTTGAACGTAAAGCTGGCCGGATGGGCAGCGATGCACAAATCCTTTTGCACCTTTTACTTATCTTTAGAGCTTTCACGGTCCCGTTAAGCACCAGGATCTGGGTCCCATCCGCTCTGTCGCATAGCGACGATGCGAGACCCCGCGTTGTTCCGTTTGATTCTACAGATCGTCAGGAATGAGTTGAACGACTGAAGCAGGTCTTTATTAAACTTGGACCTTGGAATTGCTTCGCCAATCCACGTTACCGAACGCCAGTGGAAAAAAGGCTGCGGGCCGAGCCCTTCGAACTGGTAATCGCCGGTGATTTCACCGATCTGAATTTTGCCATTCGTCTTTAAGGGGAGCACAACCAAGTCGTACTTTTGCATCTCGCGGGCGAAGGGCCAGATTTGCATGGCCCAGTTAAGCAAACTTCTCGGCCTCAGCTTTGGATGCTCCTGCTGAAGCTTCTCAAGCAAATGCTCCCTATCCCTAAGGGTGGAGAGGTTCACGTTAAGTCGATCCCATGTTAGATAAATACGGCTGTCATTGATGAATGTGTGCTCGAATTCGCCACGTGGGCCTGCGCGGACGAGCCAGATTGTCATAAGCTCAAAGGCATAGCAGTGAGTTTCGTTAGTGGGAGTGGAACTTGAGCTGGCGGTCTGCGAGTCGTGCCGCCCAGGCAAATAGTGGAACGCCGGCCATGGAGCCTTGTGGTAGGTTACGGGCACCGTCTCTCATGTGTAAACGTGCGGATGTCGTATGTCTGCTTCGGGTCGCTAGGCCGGTGTATCGAGGATAGAAATTATCCGCCGCCAGTCAAAGACCAACCCGTGTTGGGCATGGAAGTATCTGTCGGCTCCGGAATGCACAAGCAGTCCGAGTTTATTCCACAGTTTCGGTTCGTCTCGCAGGAAGTTTTGTTTGGCGCGGTTTGAGGGCGGAGCTGCAATTATGCCTTCACGTACCAAGCGCTGGTCGAGTGCGCGGTAAAAAGAAGCGGCGTCACGCTTTCTGCCTGGCGCGATGTAACGCTGCTGATCTTCCACCCAGAGGATTAGGTCGAGGTGCCTGCCGTTTGTTAACACGTGGCGTGCGAGCATATCTACGAATGCTGTGCTGTCAGGCCCATAGATTTTGCCAACGCTGAGTAATTCATAACCGTCTGCCGTTATTCTCGCTGACGAGTCAATCAAGCCGGCGTAGCGCATGGCTAACCATACATTTAATCGCTCTCCCGACCGCCCCGGAGCATTGGCCTTTTTTTGCTTCCGCAGTTCGCCTTCCCAGGTGCGTGCCCGTCCCGCAACGGCAAAGGATTTCCAGAATTTGTCGAATGCACGATCGAACTGATTCGGTTTGGATTGATCGATTAAGGCCAGCAATGTAAGTAGGTCAAAACTCGATAAGTCGCGCCAGTAACCCCAAAAAACCTTCGCTCCTACACCTGTCGGCAGCTTCTTCGGGGCATTCAGGCGGTCACGTAACGGTTGGAGAATCGTTAGATTCGATGGATGTCGCCGGTAGGCGAGAAGCGCCACAGGCATGTTATCGAGCACGCCACTCAGCATGCCGCGGAAATACTCTGCAATAGCAAAGCCATCATTGGAAACCTCTGGCACGATCAAGCCGGCAAACTCAAAATCGTTCAGGTAGGTAAGCGCCTGGCCCAGTCCGGTAACGTATTCCCGCTTTGGTTGGTTTGGGGGTTTGAATTCAAGGGCAATTGATGATTTCGTGGATCGGTCTTCGAACGCGATGTCGGGCCGAGGCCAATCAGCCATTCCTTGCCACAAAGTGGATTTGGTCGTCAGGCGCGGATGAGACCATGCTGCGCTGCCTGTCCGAACTTGCAGCAAGAGCAGAGCGGATACTTGGTGAGCCATGAAGTTGTGCTCGAAACCCATGTCATTCCTCCTCTTCGTTACTTTCGAAGTCCGTTTTCATTGTTTGGCTGTAATAGAGCTCGATGTCATCGAGCGCGACCTCTAAACCCAAAAACTGTGCCCACAATCTGTCAGACTTGTCGGTTACGTGTCGGCACTTCGCCAGGTTGTAGTTGCCAACTTTGCGCCCGGCATTGAGCTTGAACTGCACTGCTTTCTTCATCGCTTTTTCAAGTTCTTCGGATTGTTTGAGCACGGGAGACTTGATGTCAGATTCAAGACAATATAGATCCAATGGAAAATCTCCTGCGTTCCATCGCGTGACGTCGAAGTCGTCCGCTATCGCGAACCAAAAAATCAACATGATCTTGCCGTTGCAAAGGGACATGGCGAGCAGCGCCTTTTCTTCGTCAGAAAAGTAGATTTCTCCAAACTTAGTGTGGCTGATCTCGCGCCCGTGTTGGTCGTAGCAGGGCGGAACGGTGCGGCAGAAATTGAGCCAGTTGTAAGCAGTTTTCTTGAAGTGGAGCACGTGCTTGGTGGCACGGGATGACGTAAACGAATCGAGCGTGCGGTGGGTACTTTGGAGCAATTGCTCGAAAGCGGCTGCCAAGCGAGGTGTGTTGAGTTTTGGAATCCGACCTTTCCAGAGCTTGGGCTGAAACTGCGCGTAGGTGAGGCCGTGAAACAATACCGGACGCGCCGCTTCGAACCAACGGTGCAGTCGCGTGGTGTAGTTCCGAGATTCGCCCTTGGATTTGCAGCCGACATGGATGGTATTGCGAACGCGAACGTCGAAGTTGAACAAGGCGGACGGGATGCGACCGAAGGACGAAAACCAATTGTGCGAGTAGCCGTTGAACAGTAGTAGCCGGCAAGGATCGAAGTCCGAACTGAAGCCGAGACTGAGCGGCACGATCATGCCGCTGCGTCCGCCATCGCGCAGCAGGGCGTGAGTGCGCTCCATCACCCAGGCGTAAATGTCCGGGCAGCCGCCGGTGCGGAAGCCTTAGACGCGATAGTCGCGGGTGACTTTGGCAGCGCTGATGTAAGGCGGGTTACCGATGGCGATGTCGAAGCCACCGTTCTGCATGATGCCGTAAAACTCGACGAACCAATGAAACGGCTGGTGCGAGTCGAGCCACTTCTCATACGCAGCTTCCTTGGCCGGGTTCACGGATGACTCGCGGGCGAGGAAGTGGTTCAATTCCTTTTCCAACGCGCGGAGTTTGTCCCGCAGCTTCAACTTGTGCTCGGGCGGCACAGTGCCATCACCGCGCAACTGATAGCGGCGGAAGGTTTCGAAGGTCTGCTCCACGTCAGCGCACCGCCGGTTGAATGACTCAAACGCGGCCCTTTCATCGCTAACACCGAGCTTCATTTGGTCCTGCCCGGAAGTCTGTTCGGCTGTCATGGCGTGCTCGACCTGCGCCTTCGAGGCGTAGCCAACGAGGGTGTTGCCGGCACGGATGTTAAAGTCCACGTCTGGCAGCGGTTCGAGGCCGTAATTGGGCTTTTGGTCGTCCTTGTCCACTTGGGCGGCGAGCTTCAGGAAGAGCCGGAGCTTACAGATTTCCACGGCCTCGCGCATTATGTCCACACCGTAAAGATTGGACAGAATGATGGACTTGAGGACGAAGTAGTCGCGATTGGGATGGAGAGACCGGTCGTCCACGTCCGCGAGCACGGAGCGGAAGTCAGCGAATTTCGGTTGCGCGGATTGTGTTTGCGCGCGGTCCGCGTCAGCCACGAACGCGTCCATGCGCTGAAGGCAGGCGTCGTAAAGCGGCTTGAGCACATTGAGCGCAGCAAAGAGAAACGCGCCTGAACCGCAAGTGGGGTCGAGGACGCTCAACGCAAGCGAAGGTTGTTCGGTCTGTTTCTCCGGGCGATAGCCCACGAGGGTGCGCCAGAAGGCGCGCACGAGTTCCGGCCCTTCGGATTCTTGAATCACGTCCTGTGCAAATTGCCGGATGTCGAGATTTAGAGTGATGAGCTCGTTGATGTCGTGAGTTTCGCCGGCCACAAGCTGCGCGCGCACCCCTTCGTAGCGTGCCCGGCGCGCAATGACTTCGCGCCATGTTTCCGTGGCCAACGCAAAAGGGAACTCGGCGGGCTTGCCCCACTGGTCGCGTCGAGAATCGTCTTTAATGCCGGCGACGATTTCTTCAGGAAGATTCTGGTCCACACCCAGGCGAACGGCTGGGAAAAAGTATTTGTCGGGGTTCTGGCTGAGTAATCGCCAGACGGAGTTGTC
>CAZYYS010000179.1:0-6804 GCA_964651015.1 uncultured Verrucomicrobiota bacterium | reverse complement strand
GACTTTGCACTTGGCGCGAGCGGCATCAAAAAGGAAAGGCAGAATGCAATTTCTGGCGATATATTCGGTGATGTCCTCCTTCGTGTAATACGCGCCCATCTGCTTCTGATTGATGTATTGCTCGAAGATGTAGCCGAGGACATCAGGATTGATTTCCTTGCCGCTGGCGATGGGCCGGTCGTCGAGGTGCCAGTGCCATTCATCAAAGAAGTCGAAGATGCGCTCGAAGGCTTCGTCGGGAATTTGGATGTCCGGATTCCGCTCTTCAATCTCGTGGACCTGAAAGAGCCCACCATTGAGATAAGGGACACGACCGAGGAGCGCGTCGAGGCCGACACGCTTTTTCCGCTCGGACTCCGGCAGCCCCAGCCCCTCGTGGAACAACCGCAGCAAGAAAAGCCGGTAAAAGGTGTGGAATTTGTCTTTGCCGTGCTTGGTTTGAACCAGATCGAGCTTGGTCCGCAGATAGCGCTTGTTGCCGTCGAGAAAACCTTTTTCCTGAATGAAATAAACGAACATCAGACGGTTGAGCATGAGCGAGGCATACCACTTCTTGTCCAACGCTCCCGTAATGCCGTCGATGAACGTTTGAAATCGGCGATGCTCTGACTCGAACTGTTTGTAAAAGCTTTTGGTGACCTTTTCACGATCGAACGTGTCGCGCAGGCGCTCTTTGACGGCAAAGAGCGTGAGGCTTTCCTCCTCGTCGAGCAGAAAGCGGATGCCGCGAAGTTTCTGGACAATCGCTTCGCCAGATTGATCCACTCTGAAATGATATTCGCGGCAGGCTGTCGGCGTGCCGGGCAGGCGCGCAACCCATTGCCAAACCTGCTCGGTCTTCGCGGCGTCGGTGAAAATGATGAGGTGCTCGAACGCGCGTTTGGTGACTTCCTGCTCGATTTTCTTACGCACCGCGTAGGCCGGGATGCGGCCGTTGTCCCCACCCGCGCAATGATAGACTTGGACGCCGAATTTCTCCGCGACGCCCTGAAGCTGGAATTCGTGGTCCAACGCAGACACGGAAAGTGGAATATCGAAGTGATTCCAGCCGATCTGAAGGAAAAGGCCGGAAAAATCAAAGGCTTTGAGCAGTGTTCTTAGTTCGGGCATGGCGCGAGATTCTTAATCGGTCGGCGGTTGCAATCCGAGCGAACAGATGAGCTGTGGTGGTGGAGTGGTGTCGGATTCCTCGCGCACCTGGCAGAGCTGATCTTCGCGCCGCAAATTCAAAATAAGTTCGGCAATGGCGTCCTCTTTTGCGCCAAGCCGGAAGTGGCTTTTCAAAATTTCTGCCGCTGCTGATCGGAGCGGGAACTTGTAGATGTCCTGCATGGCTTCCTGAACTTCGCGCTCCATGGCCGGCTGACCGAAAAGGGTGCCCTTATTGCGCTGGAGGTACTGATTTAGCGCGTCGTAGGCGCGGAAGCGTGCCCCGCGCGGACTGCCGAGCTGGCCTCCGGGATTCTTGCTGGCCTGCGCGGTGAGCTCGACTGCTTGTTGGACAAGATCGTGATGATTCTCGGCGCGCTCAACGGCTGGCGTCTCCGGTTTACAGGCAGCCGCGTCGAGGATGGCAAATTGTGAATCGGTGATGGGCTTGGCGTCGGAATTGATCCAGGACAGATAATCGTTGCCGTCCGTGGTGCGCGTGAATACGAGAACACCCGGCGGAGACTCTTGGGCGGGTGGCTTGGTTTCGGCAGCGGCGAGTGGCGGGCGCAGTTCCTTCGCGGAGTAAATCACGTTTGGCAGAAGCGGGATGGTTTTTTCCAACGATGGGTCAGCCGTAGTTGCGTCTTTCCAGATTTGATACGCGTAGGAAACGAGATCAATTTCGGTGTCTGATTCGCCGTTCAAGATGCCGGCCTTTTCGTGATAGAGATCAAGCAGTGTGGGCTTGCTGTCGTCGCCCTCGAAAAACACTTCGTCCGTGCCGACGACTTCAGCGTTCTCGCTCAACCGCTGGCGTAGCCGGCCACGGAGGCGAATGATACGGTCCACGCCGTCTGCGGGCAAAAACGTGTAGGCGAGAATTTTTGCGGACTCTTGGCCGATACGATCCACGCGACCCGCGCGTTGGATGAGCCGAATGATCGCCCACGGCAAATCAAAGTTTACGATGATGGCGCAGTCCTGAAGGTTCTGGCCTTCGCTCAAGACATCCGTGGCCAAAAGCACGCGCAGTTCGTCCTTGGCCGCAACCCGATCGCGTTTCTTGTTGCTCACCGGGCTGAATTGCCAGGCGAACGCCGTGGGGTGCGCGTTGTTTCCAGTAACGCCGGCAAGCCGGGACAAGCCACGCGCTTTGAGGTTGCGTGCGAGGTAACGAATGGAATCGGCGAACTGGGAAAAGATCAGAACCTTCGCTTTGGAATGCTTGGCGATGAGAAGGTCGGCCAGTTCCGTCAGCTTGGCATCGCGCGCGGCGTCCCAATCCCCGGATTCCAAAAGCAACTTGATGAGGATGCGGGCGTCGCGGAGCAAATTGGTCGGAAGCGCTTTTGAAAACAAATGCGGGCTAATCCATTTGAAACGGCTTTTGTGCTGGCTGGAATAAGACTGATAGACCTCCGCCGCGCGCTGGCGAAACTCCGGTTCGGTGCGCATCGGCCGGTAGATGCCGGTGGCGTCTTCGCCGGTCGAAGGCTCGGTTGGGCCGTTTTCGAGGTCGTCATCGAATTCGGTCTGCGCGGCCAAATCGTCGGCGTCTTCATCTTCCACCAGTGGATCGAGCAAGTCGGCGGTCTGCGTGCCGATGGGAAGGGGTAAATTGTTTTCGACCGCGTGAAGAAAAATGAAATTGCGGAGAGCATGTCGCTCCACCGACACGAGAAAAGCAAAGCCGGTGCTTTCGAGGCGCTTAAAAAGGTTCGTGCGGCAAAAACCTTTGAGTCGTTGACCCGCACGCGAAAGGTTGTCGAGGATTTTGGCTTCGTCCTTGGTCGGTGGCGGCGAGGGTTTCTTGACGCGGTAGATATCGAGGCCGAGACCATAGCGCGGTAGGTTCAAGTCGTTGATGGCTTGAACGACGGTATCGGAATAAAGGCGCGCGTATTGGTCGCTTGGGTCGGCGTCGTTGATGGTGAACTTCACGGTCTTTGGCTCACGTTCCGGAAATGGCTTGAACGAACCGTCGTGCCATTTGAGAGCGGGGCGTCCAGTCTTCGGGTCGGTTTCCGCATAGTGCTTTATGATGAAGCTGCGGGTGCGACGCACCATGTAAAGCTTCATCAACTCGCGCCAATCCTCGGGGTAATCGCTGTGTTCGAATGCGGCAAGGGTGTTCGACTGGCTCTGGTGTTTGCGGTGGAATTCCACTTCAGCGGTGGTCGGGTCGGGGCTGTATTCTTTGAGCAGGCGATTCGGGCGGACATTCAGCGGTTTGTCCTCGGCGAGGAAGAGCCGCAACTGATTGGAAAGGTCGAGATAGGTTTTGTTGTACGGCGTGGCGGAAAGCAGGATGCACTTGCTTTCATTGCGCTGGATGTATTGGAAAATGGCCTGGTAGCGCGCACCTTCGCGATTTCGCAAATTGTGGCTTTCATCAAGAATGATGAGGCGGTAACGCCAGAGAACGGGCAACTGCTTCTGGACTTTTCCAATGGACATCACCTGGCCGCGTAATCCGTAGCGTTTGCGGTAGTCTTCCCACATCTCAACAAGGTTCGCGGGACAGATAATCAGCGCGTCCATTCCTTCGTCTTCAAAGAGTCGAGCAAGCGCCGTGGCCATGAGTGTTTTGCCCAAGCCGACGACGTCGCCGAGAATGACGCCATCGCGGCGGTGAACATGGCGGGCAGCGATTTGAACGGCTTTCTTTTGGAAATCGAAGAGTTCGTCTTCGAGCATCGGCGGAAGCCGGAATTCGCGGATGCCTTCACGTGCTTCCGAGCACAGGTGCCAGGCCATCTTGAGGTAGATGTAATACGGCGGCAGCGGAACAGACCGTGCCCAGCTTTCCTCAAGAATCCGGATCAACTCCTCGCTGATGTCCAAGCACCATTCATCATTCCAGCGGTCGTTGAACCAATCGGCGAGTTTCTCGATGTCGCTCTTTTCTTTCTCGTTCCCCTGTTCCTTTTTGCCAAGAACATCAAGATTGAGTTCGGCATTTCTGCCGAGACCTGAAAACGTCAGGTTGCTGCTCCCGACAAATCCAAGTCCGTCTGGCAATTTGGAGCCAAAACAGAGGTAAAGTTTTGCGTGAAGCTGTTGTCGAAGGTAGAGCTTAACGACCAGCTTCTTTGTGCGAAGCTGGGCAATGAGCCGCCGGAGTGCGCCTTCGTCTTTGCCGGTTGGCAGGCCAATGGTTAGTTGTTGCCGGAAGTCCTGGAGCACGGCACGCTTGAGCCGTGCGATTTTGCCCTGGTCAAGCACGGCAGGTTTTCCGCCCCCGAGAATATCGCGCAGTTCATCCTGCGGGAGCTTTTGCATCCCGACAATCAAGCGGGCACAGTGTTCGTCGCCTCCGGCGAAAGCTTCGACTCCATTGTCCAACAATTGCCAACCCCTGAGATTGAAATAGCCGACGCAGAAATCCGAGCGGTCGGCGAAATTGATCGCCTGTTGCAGGGCTGGCAGCAAGTCCGCTGTGATATTGTCGAAAATTCGCGCCATTTTCGGGAGCTGTTCGGGCAAAAGTGCTGAGTTCGTCCCATCGCCGTTCCGATGGGTTCGCATCGTAGTGTCGCGGAGAGGGTCAAGGCAAAGGCAAAACTGCCGGGCTAAAAATCACTGCGCGGTTTTTCTGACGGTCTAGCGTTGGGAGCGAGGCAGGCGAGGCGACGTGCCTTGTACCGCGCGACCAACGCTCTTGGCTTTCAGCATAGTCAAAGCGAGTTTAGGAAAAGCGTTGTCGGCATCCGACCCATGTTGCGCATGGAGTAATCAGCGTAGTGCTCGGCCTGCGCAAGCAGGTCGTCGAGGGTTTCGAGTTTAGCCGGTTGCACTGCCGACATGGTGAATCGCAAACGGGCGCCGGGCAAAAGCGGGTTCGGTGGAGGCGGCTGTGAAACCACTTCACAGGCCAAGGATGGCGGAAGTCGCGTAAAGTGTGAGACGCGCGGTGAGTCGGCGTAAAAAGACTGCGTCTCACGCGGCTGTGATGAGTTGGGTTTGATGGGGAAAGGGCTGGACGGTTTTGCCGGCGACACCTCACCCTGCCTGGCGGCTACCCTCTCCCCGGCCGAGGCGGAGAGGGGTTTCATGGGTGGATTCGTAGCGCTTGGTCAGGGCGAGGGCGATTTTGTGGATCCGGGCTGCGAGGGGGAGGGGCCGGATGACGTTGGCGTGGGTGCCCCAGCTCAGAATCCAGCGTTCGATTTCTTCCAGGCCGCTCAACCGGAGTCGCATGTGGGAACCGCCGCCGGGGAGTTCAGTCACGGTTTGCGTGGGATGCCATTGCCGGCCCCGCAAAAGGTCGGTGGCCCAAGCATCGAATTCGATGACGACTTCGTAATCGCCGTCGCCTTTCATGACGCTGAAGCTCGCGCCAAGATATTTGTGCGGGTCGAAGGAGGCGGGCCGGGTGAAGCGGTGCTCGGTAAGCACGGCCGTTTTGATACGGCCCAAGGCGAAGGTGCGGACTTCGCCACAGTCAGGATCGTGCGCCAGAATATACCAGCGGTTGTCGCTGCAAGTCATGTGGTAGGGATGAACCTGACGCAGGCTGGCGCTTTTTTGTCCGGGCTTCCGGTAATGGAATTTCAGAGCGCGCCTTTCCTGAAGAGCGCGAGTGATAGTCTGGAAGGTCTGGAGGTCGGCGTCTTCCGGAGCGAGGGGTCGGAACGATAGGGCTTCGTGGAAATGTTCCAAGGTGAAGCGTTCGTGTTTGTCGAGCTGGCCGGTGAGTTTCTTGAACGCCATTTGCAGCGGCTGATGGAAGGGGGTGCCGTGGTATTGGGCGATGGCTTTGTTGGCGACGAGCAGGGCGAACATTTCCGCTTCGGTGATGGATGGCGCGCCGGGGAATTTGTCCACGGGTTTGGAATAGTGATAACCGTGGCGCCGGCGGTCGTATTCGAAGGGCAAGTCGAAGTGGTCGCGCATGTACTGGAAGTCGCGCTTGATGGTTTTGGTGGAGATGGCGAACTCCGCGGCCACGGTGCGGACGTTCGGGAACTGGCCGGCGGCAACGAGCTGGTGGATGCGGAGCATGCGCTCGCCCGGTTCGCGCCGGAGACGGCGGTTGCCGTTCCTACCTGTGGATGTGTGTTTCTGATGTTTCATGCCGCCAGTATGAAGCGGCCCGTGGACAAGGGCTGTCCAAGGGGACTCGGGCGGATTACGGAGTGAGCGTTGTGAATAAGTTTTTTGGGAATCTTGGGTATAGGCCCGTAACTGTCCCCGTGGGGTTGGTAGAGTGGGTTGAATGAATAGGACAGATGCGACGAATAGGACTGATGGAAAGCACCTCACTCCCAGCCCCTCTCCCCAGAGCGGAGAGGGTGGCAAACTTCGGGCGCAGCCCGTCGTTCCGGATTGGTGGCGCGCGGTGCCCGCCGAGGAAAAGGCGGTGATTCGAGATGTGCTCACTTCCATCCGCGGACTGAAGTGCAGCCGGTCTTGGCAGGTCGCACAGGCCGCGCGCAAATGGGAACGCGGTATAACGAGCTTCATAAAGTACCGCTTGATGAGTGCTAGACCCACTGGCCAACGCCCTCAGGCGCGGCTGCAAATCATTTCATCCCCAGCATCCGAGCGTAGCCGACCAAATGCTTCTCCAGGTCGGGGTTGACCGGGCATTGGCTGCGCAACCAGGCAAACGCCCGCTCCGTTTCATGGCTCAATTCCACATGAGGAAAG
>CAZYYS010000178.1:0-11820 GCA_964651015.1 uncultured Verrucomicrobiota bacterium | reverse complement strand
AGCACACCGAATACTTGAGCGTGATTTTCAAAAAGAAAACCGGCCTTACGCCCGGACAGTTCCGCGCTCAATCACGTGTGACCGAGGCGGCTGACCGGCTGCCAGACGCAGATTGAAGAACTCAAGTGCGGCGACTGACTGAGGCCATTTCACCAGCCTTATTAGCCATTTGCTCAACTGGAAATTGACGAAAAGACCAGACCACATCGCCATTCATGCAGACGCAAAAGTGGGTAGCGACACGGTTGCGCTCCACGAGTCGCTAGTCGGTGTATGGTCGAAAGTTCTCGACGAACTCGACAAGCAGGTAGAAGGGATTAGTTGGGAGTTTCTCGTCGTCGAATTCGTCACTCAATCTGGAGCCTTCTACGTTTACCCCGCATCAGAATCAACCGTTGAAACCGAAGTCCCGAAGTTCTCAGTTCGTCTCACAGTTGATAAGTGGGCAACTGACTATGACAAACTCCCAGAAACAAAGAACGCTGCGCAATTTGAAAAGGCCTACAAGCGATCTCATCAGGCGCGATTGGATGCCTTAAGGAGGGGCATCCAAGATAAACGTGTTGAAAGTCGCTTCGCCAAGTTGAAACGGCCATCGGCTTGAAGACCGCTTGACGTTCAACCTCCTGTCGAGCACGATTTGCCGAAAGTTAATCCGTTTTCAGAACCATCGTGAGAGCCAACCCCGCCCTGGCCGCTGCATTGTGTGCTCTTTCAGCGCACGCGTTTGCCGCAGATCCGGATGCGCCGTCCGCAGCCGATGATGCCGCTGAGTTGGCCAAGAAGTTGTCGAACCCGGTCGCCGCGCTCATCAGCGTTCCATTCCAGAACAACTTCGAGTTTGGCGGCGGGCCCAACAACGACGGTTTCCGCTACCTGCTGAACTTCCAGCCGGTCATTCCTGTCACGCTCAATAAGGATTGGAATCTCATCTCAAGAACCATCGTTCCGTTTATTCATCAGGACGACA
Source organism: uncultured Verrucomicrobiota bacterium (assembly GCA_964651015.1). Classification (GTDB taxonomy): domain Bacteria; phylum Verrucomicrobiota; class Verrucomicrobiia; order Limisphaerales; family PALSA-1396; genus CAZYYS01. The sequence continues at coordinate 10,850 of CAZYYS010000178.1, read as the reverse complement.
TGATCGGCACCAGCAGCCAGTGCGGGCTTGGCGACATTGTGCAAAGCGCGTTTTTTTCGCCAAAGCAACCGACCGGTGGCGGATGGATCTGGGGCGCGGGCCCGGTGTTCCTCCTGCCCACGGCCTCGGATGACCTGCTCGGCGCGGAGAAGTTCGGACTCGGTCCGACGGCAGTGGTGCTCAAACAGGAGCATGGATGGACTTACGGTGCGCTGGCCAATCATATCTGGTCGGTGGCGGGCACGGACAGTCGGCAAGACGTGAGCGCGACTTTCCTCCAACCGTTCCTGTCATACACCACGAAAAAGCAGACGACGTTCGGATTGAGCGCGGAATCCACTTACGATTGGGAGAACGAGCGATGGACAGTGCCGCTCAACGTGACAGTGGCGCAGCTTCTGAAGATCGGAAAGGCGCCCGTTCAGTTTCAGGTGGGCGCCAAGTATTACGCTGAAGCTCCGGGCGGGGCGCCTGATTGGGGAGTTCGCTTCGCCGTCACACTTTTGTTCCCGAAATGAAACGCCGCGATATGACGTTACCTGCTTTCGCCGCTCTCAGTCCGCTGACAACGAAGACAAGCCATTCAGCGCAGGTTATAACCGAACCCAAACCAAATGAAAACACCAACATCACTCCGTCGGTGGACGCGGATCCTCGGGACTGCCGCCTTGGTGACTCCCCAGAGACACCAGTTGAGATAACACGGCGAAGAACAGCCGAAACCCCTATCCGCTCAATAAGCCTTCAGCTTCTCTTGAAGTGAAGTCGGCATGAGCTTTGCCGCCAAACTGAAGCACGAACTCAAGGCGATGGCGGTGGCCGCGCTGTATTTCGGTGGCTGGATCGCCGTGCTATTGGTGATCAAGTCGCTCGTACTCGCGGAGTATCACATCGAGTTCCGCAATTACTCGATGGCGATTGTGGGCGCGCTGATCCTCTCGAAGGTCGTCTTGATCCTCGAGCACGTGCCTTTGGGATCCTGGGTGCGGAGCCAGCCCGCCTGGGTGGACGTGGCATTGAGAACCGCGCTGTATTCGGTGGGCGTGGTGGTCGTGATGGTGTTGGAAAAGGGCCTTGAAGGACGGCACGAGCACGGTGGTTTTGGCGGCGCGGTGCAGGCGGCGGTTCGAAGCACCGACTCCTATCACGTCTGGGCGAACGTCCTCTGCATCACCGGCGCGCTGTTCTTTTACAACGTTTTGACGGTGATCCGCCACCACCTGGGTCAGGGAGGGTTGGCGCGGCTGTTTCTGTCGCCCATGCCGTCCATCGGAACGATAACAAAGTGACCAGGCAGTCAACGATGATTATGCAAACCCAAAATATGAAACCAAACAAACTCATCACGATTCTCAGCGTGACGCTGTTGAGCGCAGTCGTTGCGCGGCCCGCGTTTGGCGCCGAGCAGCATACCACCGACATTGGCACGATTAACAAAGCCACGGCCGAGCGGGTGCATCCCGCAAAGCCTCCTTACTCGCCTTATGCGGGACGCAACTTCCCAACGCGGCCATTCTTCGGCGACACGCATCTGCACACGTCGTTTTCCATGGACGCCGGGGCGTTCGGGGCGCGAGTGGGGCCGCGTGACGCGTATCGCTTTGCGCGTGGCGAGGAGATCATGGCGTCGAGCGGCCAGCCGGTGAAACTTTCTCGCCCACTTGATTTCCTAGTCGTTGCCGATCATTCGGACAACATGGGTTTTTTCCCGGACCTGTTCGCCGGCAAACCCGAGATGCTGGCCGATCCGATGGGGCGCAAATGGTACGACATGATCAAATCCGGCAAAGGCGCCGACGCCGCGCTTGAGATCATTGTCGCCTTCTCGCACGGAACGTTTCCGAAGGAACTCATGTACTTTCCCGGCACGCGCGGTTACAAGGGCGCCTGGCAGGAGACGATCGCTGCCGCCGAAGCTTACAACGAGCCGGGCCGCTTCACTGCGTTCATCGGCTTTGAGTGGACTTCGAACACCGGCGGCAACAACCTCCATCGCAACGTCATTTTCCGCGACAACAGCGACAAGGCCAGTCAGGTCGAGCCGTTTACCGTTTATCCGCCCTACGGCAGCGATAACCCGGTCGAACTGTGGAAGTGGATGGCCGCGTACGAGCAGAAAACCGGCGGGAATGTGCTGGCGATCGCGCACAACGGCAACCTGAGCAATGGCGAGATGTTCCCCATCGTCGAGGCGTTCGGAAAAGCCATTGACCGCGAATACGCTGAGAGCCGGGTGAAGTGGGAGCGGCTGTACGAGGCCACCCAGACCAAGGGCGATGGCGAGGCGCATCCTTACTTGTCGCCCAATGACGAGTTCGCAGATTTTGAAACATGGGACAAAGGCAACCTGGATGGCAGCGTCGCCAAGAAGAAGGAGATGCTGGAATTCGAGTATGTCCGGTCGGCGCTAAAGAACGGACTCGCTCTCGAGCAAAAGCTCGGAGTCAATCCCTACAAATTCGGCCTGGTGGGCAGCAGCGACGCGCACACCGGGCTGGCTGCCATGGAGGAGGACAATTTCTTCGGCAAGACCACACCGCAGGAACCGAGTCCCGAACGCAGTCACGCAAAGTTCTTCGACAACGCCAAGACGGGGGTGAAGATCATGGACTGGGAAGTGGGCTCGTCGGGTTATGCTGCGGTTTGGGCGCAGGAAAACACCCGCGAATCCATCTGGGACGCGATGCAGCGCCGTGAGACCTACGCCACCACCGGTTCGCGTCCGATTGTTCGCTTCTTCGGCGGCTTCGACTTCGTACCGGCTGACGCGCACAACCGTCTGCCCGCTCACATCGGTTACACCAAGGGCGTGCCCATGGGTGGCGATCTGAAAACTGCACCCGCCGGCAAGTCACCGACGTTTCTCATCGCCGCGCTGAAAGATCCGATGGGCGCCAATCTCGACCGTATTCAAATCATCAAAGGCTGGCTCGACGCCAGCGGCAAGGTGCAGGAAAAAGTCTATGACGTTGTCTGGGGTGACGCCGACAAACGCAAACCGGGCGCTGACGGCAAACTGCCGCCAGTCGGAAGCACTGTGGACATCGAGAATGCCACCTGGAGCAACACGATTGGCGATCCCGAACTCATCACCGTCTGGAAGGACCCCGATTTCAATCCGCAGCAGAAGGCCTTCTATTACGCCCGGCTGCTGGAGATTCCGACGCCGCGTTGGACGGCCTATGACGCGAAGCGTTTCGGCATCAAGCTGCTCCCCGGCACCAGAACGACGATTCAGGAACGCGCCTACACCTCACCCATCTGGTACACGCCATGAAACGGATCATCCGCGAACCGCTCATTCATTTCCTGCTGCTCGGCGGGCTTTTGTTCGGCGCTCATTCCGTGCTGAATCGCGCCGAAGACGAATCGCAGGAAAAGATCGTCATTTCGGCCGGGCAGATCGAGAATATCACCGCCACCTTCGCCAAAGTGTGGCAGCGTCCGCCCACATCCTCCGAATTGAAGGGGCTGATCGACGATCATGTGAAGGAGGAAATCCTTGGTCGCGAGGCGGTCAAGCTGGGTCTGGACCAGAACGACACCGTGATCCGCCGCCGGCTTCAGCAAAAGATGGAATTCCTGACCGAGGATTTCGCTGCTGCTGCGGAACCTACGGATGCCGAACTCGCGGACTACCTGGCGAAACATCCGGCGCAGTTTGCCCGGGAGCAACGTTTCACCTTTCGTCAGGTGTTCTTGAGCCCGGAAAGGCGCGGGGATCGTTTGGAAGCCGATGCCGCCGCATTGCTGGTTGACTTGAAACAACACGGGGCAGCCGCTGATGTGAGCGTTTTTGGCGATAGCTTCCTGTTGCCCCACGAATGGTCGGACGAACCTCAACGCGGAGTCGCGTCACAATTTGGTCCGAGGTTTGCCACCACTCTCGGTAAATTGAACCTTGGAGAGTGGGCAGGTCCGATCCAATCGGAATATGGAGCGCATCTCGTGCTGGTCACCCGCCACACGGAGGGGCGGCTGCCCGCGCTGGACGAAGTACGCGAGGAGGTCAAGCGCGAGCTACTCAACGAGCGACGCCTTGCCGCGAATCGGAAATTCCTCAACGAATTGCTCGCAAAATATCGGGTGACCATTGAATGGCCAAAAGCCGACTCGAAACACGAGACTCACACCACGGCGATGAACCGATGAAGCTTTGGATTCCATTGTTGCTGTTGACGGCGTTCGGAGCGAACGCCCACGAAGTGCGCCCCGCCTATCTCGAATTACGGCAGACGGCGCCCGACTCTTACGATGTGCTGTGGAAAGTTCCGGCCGCGGGCGACAACCTGCGACTCGGCATCTATGTCCGATTTCCGGGCGACATCAAAGAGCTTTCCGAACCTCGCGGCTTCTTCAGCGACAACGCCTACATCGAGCGGTGGCGCATCCAGCATGCGGGCGGACTTGATGGTCAAATCATTCACATTGACGGACTCGCCGCGACAAAGATTGACGTGCTTGCGCGGATCGAACGCGTCGATGGGGTGACGCAAACCGCCCGCCTGTTGCCCGACGCGCCGAGCTTCATAGTGGAAGCTACGCCGTCCGGTTGGAATGTCTCCGCGACCTACCTCATCCTCGGCATTGAGCACATTCTGCTGGGTATTGACCATCTGCTGTTTGTTCTGGCCCTGGTCTTGTTGGTGAAAGGCTGGAAGCGGCTGGTAGGTACAATCACCGCATTCACAGTGGCGCATAGCATCACGCTCGCCGCCGCGACGCTCGGTTTTGTTCATGTACCCGGCCCGCCTGTTGAAGCGTGCATTGCGTTGAGCATCGTGTTCGTCGCGGCGGAAATTATCCGCAGTCGCCAGGGCAAGCCGGGACTGACCGAGCGCGCCCCTTGGGTGGTGGCGTTTGCCTTTGGCTTGCTGCATGGGCTTGGCTTTGCCGGTGCATTGGCTGAGGTAGGTCTGCCCCAACAGGCCATACCACTAGCGCTGCTGCTTTTCAACGTCGGTGTGGAACTGGGCCAGCTTCTGTTTATCGGCGCCGTGCTCGCGATTGGTGCGGGCGTTCGACTCGTTTCCGTCCGCGCGCCGAAATGGAGCTGGCGGGTCGTGCCTTACACAGTGGGCAGCATCGCCGTGTTCTGGGTCATCGAACGGGTGGCAGGATTTTAGATCAATCTTACATATAAGTATGAGCGCGAAAATTGTGGACTCGACCGACGGCGTCCAGCCGACCGTGAGTTATCGCGTGTGCGAGTGTTTCGAGGTGTTTGTCGGAGCGTGTTACATGAGCCTCGATACCGGACTGCGCTTTCCGGGCCCATTGGGCATCCAGCGCATCCTTGCCGAGTTTCCACCAGCCTCATCCCGGCGTGCTACGCAATAGACATGAATACCAGAAGACTTCTTGGTTTCAGTCTCTTGGCTTTCGGATTCACGGGACTTGTTGGTTGCCAATCTGCCAGAGAGCCGGGCAGCATGAGCCACGCGTCGGTTCGGATAGCAGGTCACTCGGAGGCAGAGATCCGCCAGACCGCGGCGACCGTATTTCGGGAGCAGGGCTACACCCCGGACTACTCTACCCCGGCGGAAATCGTTTTCGACAGGCCGGGCAGCAGACTGGATGCAGCAAAGTGGGGCGGTCTGGCGGGCGGAGGAGTCACCATGCGGGTGAAGGTGCGGTTAAGGCCGCAGCCTGATGGGAGCCATCTCCTCATCGCTGACGCTTACGCTGTGCAAAACGCAAGTGATCCATTTTTTCAAACCGAGAGCCGGAACGTAATTTTGAACCGGCGACCGTATCAACGCCTGCTCAATGAAGTCGCCGCCCGCCTCAAATGAGCTTGAACCAAATCCACTCCAAACATACGAACAAGCCATACAACTCATGAAAACCAAAAAGTATCTGTTTGTTGGTTCAGTCCTGCTGGCACTGGGGCTGTCGGTCAAGGCCGACATTCTGGAGCTGAAGAATGGGAACATCCTCAATGGAAAATACGTCGGCGGCCCCGAAGAGGAAGTCGCCGAGTTCTGGCCGTTGCAGCGAGAGTACCAGCACGAATTGACCAGACTGAACGACAACCAACTCAACATGGCGGTCGATCTGCAAGTAGCCGCCTCGTTGGCGCTGATCAAGTAATGCATCCACCGCCAACCGCTAACATCAGAAGCATGACGAGCTGGCGCGGGCCGTTGGACATTGGTGTCCTGCCAATCGGATTGGCACTCCTGTTTTTGATGTCGGCCCCGGGCTGCCGCCTGGCGAAAGATGTGGCCAATGTTCCGGTTCAAGCGGTCCGCGCGGTCACGCCCGGCGCGAAGGATAAAACCGCAGTAGATCCGGTGAGAGTGCAGCAGAACCTGATGCGCTTTGCGGATGAAGTCTCAACCGCAATGATCCTCGCCACGGATCGGCTTCGTCGCGGCAGCAACGCTACAGATCGCGCGGAGGTTCTTCGATGGAAAACCGCGCTGGTGACGGAAATCTGGTCCATTGCCACCGGACCAAATGCAGTGGCAAACCAGCTCGATATGATGACATTCATCATGTTGACGCGGACGGTGATCGAAAAACATTGGCAGCCGCAGGTCTTCGGAGAATCCGCGCAATCTCTGCTGGACGCCTGCCGGATGGCCGAGACGAACATCTGGGGGCTGGCCGGCGGCGTGTTGACTCTGGCGCAACAAGAGGAACTGCGACAAAGCATTCTGGAGTGGCACCGGCAGAACCCCGATCCGTCCTTTGTGTTGGGCGCAAGGGCGCTGGGCTCTACCGCATTGCTGGCCAGGACCAGAAGGACCAGAACGACTGAAGCCACACTCGACAGCGTGTTCAATCTGGCGATGCTTGATCCATTGTCCGGGCTGGAGCCGGCAACGCGCGAGATTGCTCAGACACGCCTCCTTGCCGAGCGAGCGCTGTTTCTGGGACAGCGCATGCCAGTGATGCTGCGCTGGCAGGCCGAACTCCTGAGTTTGAACGCGTTGGATCAGCCCGCCGTGCGGCAGTTGGTTTCCAACTCCACTCAAATCTCCGCATCGGTGGATCGCTTCGCCCGCGTGGCAGAACAGTTGCCGGAACAGCTCCGCAGTGAGCGCGCGGAAATCCTTAGGGCGCTTGAGTCTCAGGAAGGACAGTTGGCGCCGCTGGTAAACGAGGTGCGTCAAACACTAACGGCGGGAGCGCAGATGTCCACCTCGTTGAACGCCACGCTGGTCACGTTTGACAAGGTCGTGAAGCGTTTTGGTGTCGGCGAACCCAGGGAAGCCGGCGCGCTGCCGAAAGACGCAGAACCATTTCGTATTCTGGATTACGCGGAGACGGCGAAGCGCTTGGAGGCCGCGGCCTGGCAATTGACGGAGCTGCTTCACGCGCTTGATCAAACGCTGGGTTCGACGAATCTCGCACAGCTTTCCGCGCAGGCCAGCCCGGTGATCCAGCAGGCACAATCCGGTGGAAAAGCCGTGGTGCAATACGCGTTCTGGATGGGTTTCGCTTTGGTGGGCGTCGTTCTTCTGGCTGCGCTGGCGTATCACTTTTTGTCGGCTCGTCTGTCCCTCCAGCGCAAGCCTGGCATGAAAAAGCAACCGGACCACTCTCTGAGCCTATGCATTGGACTCGTGTTCTCACTTGGATTTGCAGGGTGTGCTCACGTCGGGCCTCGAACCATCGAGCGCGATCGCTCCGACTGCAGCGCCTCTGTTGCTGAGTCGTGGAAGCAACAGACCCTCCTCAACATCGTGAAACTGCGTTACATGGACCTGCCGATCTTTGTGGATGTGGCGTCCATCGTGAGCGGTTATTCGTTGCAGACGGGGGTCAGCGTTGGAGGCACGTTTTCATCCCCGGGCACCGTGCAGGGCGATTTTGCAGCGATTGGAGCACAGGGAGTTTATACTGACCGGCCCACGATCACCTATGTGCCGCTGACCGGAGAAAAGTTTTTACACGGGCTTCTGACGCCAATCGATCCGAAGCATATCTTCTTCATGCTCCAATCGGGCTACGCGGCGGACTTCGTTCTGGCGCTCACGGTAGAGTCATTAAACGGAGTTCACAACCGTTCGACCACCGCTGGCAGCGTGCGCGAGGCCGACCCGGAATTCGTCCGCGTTCTTGAGTTGCTGCGGGAACTACAGGCAGCCGGTGTGCTCGGAATGCGCGTGGAGGAGGATCAGGCCAAAGGCACCGGTGTAATCTTTTTCCGCCAGGAGAATCTGATGCCACAGACCGAAGCCAAGGTGAAGGAAATCCGGCAATTGCTCAAGTTGCCTGCCAACCAGCACAGGTTCAGGCTCGTCTATTCGCCAGTTCGTGGCGTGGAGGGAGAACTGGCGGTGAACAGCCGTTCCATGATCCAGATCATGCAGGCGTTCTCGTCCAACACCGACGTGCCGGAGACTCATTTGAAGGAACAGCGCGCAGTTCCCGGTGTAGAGAGTTTCACGCGGGACGAACGGCGGGACGCCGTGCGAATTCACAGCGGCAAGAAGAGGCCCGCTGATGCCTTCGCGGGAGTTTTCTACCGTGAACATTGGTTCTGGATTGATGATCGTGACTGGCGATCCAAGCGAGCTTTCACCGCCATCATGTTTTTCTTCACGCTGACTGAAGGGGGCGGGCCGGAAAAAATGCCCTTGATCACCATTCCGGCGCAGTGATTCGCGATCCGCTTTGTGATGAAACTCAACAACGCTATTAGCGCAAACAGAAATCAACCTAAAAACACTCGAACCTCATGAAAACCAAATTCCCAACCATGCTCTTAGCTTTACTCGGGCTTGCTCTTGCGACCAAACCGTCCGTAGTCGCGCAAGAGGAACAAAACGGCAAATGGACGTTTGACATCTCACTCTACGGTCTGGCCGCGGGGATGTCCGGCGACGTGGCCGCCCGAGGCATCAGCGCCGATCTCGATATGAGTTTCAGTGACATCCTGGACAACCTTGAATTCGGTGCGATGGGCAAATTGCGCGTTGGATATGACCGCTGGTCTTTCAACACTGAAGTGATTTACATGGGCCTTGGTGCATCGAAGAACAATTTCGAGGCAGACCTGGATCAGTGGATTGTCGAACCGACGGTGGGTTACTCCTTCTGCAAAGGATTCGAGGCGCTCGCCGGTGTGCGCTACAACAATCTGAGTGGCGACATCACGGGCACGGGTCCGCTTGGCATCGCGCGAGCGGCTTCCGGCACGCAGGACTGGTGGGACCCAATTCTGGGGGCGAATCTCAGTTTGCCGTTCGCGAAGAAATTCAGTCTGAACTTTCGGGGTGATATTGGCGGATTCAGCGTCGGTTCAGACCTGACGTGGCAGCTATTTCCATATCTTGGCTGGCAGATTTCCCGGTGCTGCTCGCTGCAGGCCGGCTATCGCTGGGTTTATGTGGATTACGAAACCGGCACCGGTGCGAACGAGTTCAAGTACGACATGCTGACCCAGGGCCCGCAACTCGGTGTAACGTTTCGCTTCTAAGCGGCAAGTCGAAATCCGCATTGAAGTCCCCGATGACAAAGAGTTTACGCGCCGCGCACCCGGGTTCGGGTCTTCGTAGTTGGGTGACACCAGGATTCTTTATAGCTTGCCTGATGGCTGCGTTGGTTTCCACGCGCCCGATGTACCTCCAGGCTGCCGCGGGTCCCGCAACGGCGGTCGTTGTCACCAACTTCCTTGTGGTGACGAACATGGTGGTGGTCACCAATTACGTCATCACGACCAACGTGGTTCTCAGCACCAATGACACGGTACTGAGTCGGTCGCGTTCAGTATTGCCTGATTTGAGCTGGATGCCGCCCGAGGATTCGTTTGATTGGATTCAACTCAAGTCGGGCGAATGGTTGAAAGGCAGGATCAAGGCCATGCAGGACCGAACGCTGGAATTCGACAGTGAGGAACTGGACGATCTCACCTTCGACTGGAAAGACATTCGACAAATGCGTTCGCCGCGAACCCATGACGTGCTCTTTGATAATCACGAGGAAGTGTCCGGCCCTGTGCATATTACCCCCGAGCACATCACGGTTGTCGGCGCGGAGCCGCGCACCTTCTCGCGCGATGATTTGCAGAGCATCACGCCCGGTGGCTCCAGAGAGAGGAACTACTGGTCCGGCAAGCTGTCAGCGGGTTTAACGCTTCGATCCGGCAACACGAAATCGGTGGATTACAACGGGCAGGCCAATCTGCAACGGCGCACGCCGGCCACGCGTTTCAAGTTTGATTACCTCGGTGTAGTCAGCAGCGTGGACAACGCGGAAAGCGCCAACAATCACCGTGTGGGTGCGGAATTCGACTACTGGCTTTCCCGGCGGTTGTATCTGGTCCTGCCCTACGCGGAGTATTTTCGAGACCGTTTCCAAAACATCGAACGCCGGCTGACCGGCATGGTCGGTCTGGGTTATGACGTGATTGACCGTCCGAATCTGGAGTGGAACATCACTGCTGGTCCCGCTTACCAACACACTTGGTTTGATTCCGTCCAACCCGGAGAAGCGGGCCACCGGGGTGCCGCGGCTTTTTCATTCGGCAGCCGGTTTGACTGGGACATTACGCGGCGCATCGAATTAATCCTTGAGTATCGCGGGCAATATACAAGCCGCGAAGTGGGCGAAACGTTTCATCATAGCGTGAGCACGTTGTCGGTGGAACTGACCAAACGATTCGACCTGGACGTGTCCTTCGTCTGGGATCGCACGCAGAATCCCAAACCCGACAGCAGTGGCGAAGTGCCGAAGCAGGATGACTTCCGTCTTATCGTGGGACTGGGCGTGGATTTCTGAGTTCGGAAAATCCTACCTGGGGCGCACCAAAATTTCCTCGACAATGGCGTGCGGCGGCAGGTTTAGGCAAAACAACGCGCACTCAGCAACATCTTCGGCGTGCAGCATCCTCGCAC
>CAZYYS010000177.1:8190-11883 GCA_964651015.1 uncultured Verrucomicrobiota bacterium | reverse complement strand
CGTCCGGTTCGGAGGGAGGGGTGGCGCCAACACGCCATCCCTACCCCTATCACAGTCAACCGCATTGTCCCGTCCGATTTTCTCAACCAGGCCATTTGACGTGTTTGCTGCGTTTCGGCGGGAGCCAGAGCCGGAATTGACTCAGGCTGGCAGTTTGATCGGGTTGGAGCGAAACTTATCGCTCATATCGACAAACGGCACCTGAGCACCAAGCCAGCGGGTGTCCTTGGTAATCTCATTCATCGACTTGGTTGTGTTATTGCAGATCAGAAAAACTCCATCGCCCAAGACCATGAAGGCATCGAAACGTGTCCCGGCGCCGTGTCGGGCGAATTCAAAATCACCGTCGCCGTGCTTCGACGAAAGGAACTCTGCCCTTAACGCGTCGGCATCCGCCAAGAAATTCATTTGAAAGGCATCTTTGCGCGGTCCGGTGTAGTTCAGGATTTTCCCCTTTTTTTCCGCCAGTTGAAGAATCGCCCATTCGTCGAACACGACGGCTTCATACAGATCATTCATCTGGCGTGCGCAGCCGTTGATCAGTTTCATCGCTTCGTCGAGACTCATGGTTCTTTCAAATTCAATTTCGAGTGAGCAAAACAATTTTGTGCGTGGGAAACAAGGCAAATCAAAGTTGGCTTGCGGCTGCTTTCGCTACGACGGTTTTCGCAGAATCGTGTCGCGTTGGGCCCAGTCGGGGTTGGGGCTGGGATAATCCAGGTTGTAATGCAGCCCGCGGCTTTCTGGGCGTCGCAAGGCGCTGTTGACGATCAGTTCAGCCACAGTGGCGATGTTGCGCAGTTCCAACAAGTCGCTCGTGACGATAAAGTCCCAATAATAACCCTGGATTTCCTCCTGGAGATTGGCGATGCGCGATTTGGCGCGCTGCAATCGTTTGTTCGTTCGGACGATGCCGACGTAGTCCCACATCAGGCGGCGGATCTCATCCCAGTTGTGAGACACGACAACGAGTTCGTCGGGATTGTGCGCGTGGCCGGATTGCCAGTCGGGAATGGCAAACTTCACTTCCGGCGCAGGCTGAGCAAGGACGTGTTCGGCGGCTCGATGCGCGAGGACCAACGCTTCCAGCAACGAATTGCTCGCCAGGCGATTAGCGCCGTGCAGCCCGGTGCAGGCCACTTCGCCCACGGAATAAAGACCGGGAAGTTCCGTTTCACCATTGATACCTGTGACCACGCCGCCGCATTGATAATGGGCTGCCGGGACGACGGGAATCGGCTCTTTGGTGATGTCGATCCCGTATTGCAAACAAGTGGAATAGATGTTGGGGAATCGTTCCCGGATGAACCCGGCCGGTTTGTGCGTAATGTCGAGCAACACATGATCCGCGCCACTCTTCTTCATTTCACTGTCGATGGCGCGCGCCACGACGTCGCGCGGCGCGAGTGATTTGAGCGGGTGATACTTTTCCATGAACTCAACGCCTTCATTTGTCATGAGCACACCGCCTTCTCCGCGCACCGCTTCGCTGATAAGAAATGATTTTGCTTTGGGATGATACAAGCAGGTCGGGTGAAACTGGATGAACTCCATGTTGGCTATCGGCACGCCGGCGCGGTAAGCCATGGCCACGCCATCGCCGGTCGCGATGTCAGGATTGGTCGTGTAGAGATAGACTTTTCCGCAGCCCCCCGTTGCCAGGAGCACATTTCGAGCGACAAACGTTTCCACGAGTCCGGTGATTTTGTTCAGCACATAAACGCCGTGGCAGCGATTTTCGCCGACATAACCGAGTTTCTGACTGGTAATCAGGTCGATGGCAAAGTGGTCTTCAAAGATTTGGATGTTTGGTTGCGCGGCGATTGCAGCCAGCAGAGCGCTCTCGATTTCGCGGCCGGTTACATCCTTGGCGTGAAGGATTCGTCGTTTCGAGTGGCCACCCTCCTTACCCAGGTCCAACTCTTTCGCGCCATGCGAACGGGGAATCTCCCGTTCGGAAAAGCGCATTCCCAACTCAATCAATTCGGCGATGCGTGCCGGGCCTTCCTGAACGATACGGCGAACCACGGGCTCGCGGCATAGCCCGGCACCCGCTTCCAACGTGTCGCGTACGTGCAATTCGACCGAGTCTTCCCTGCTGGTAACGGCTGCGATGCCGCCTTGCGCGTAGTTGGTGTTCGACTCCGCGCGTTTTTTTTTGGTAACAATCGCGACCCGACCATGCGGCGCGACTTTCAAGGCAAAGGAAAGCCCCGCAACCCCGCTGCCGAGGACGAGGAAGTCAACGTGTTTCATCGTCGGCCAAATTCAACACAGTTGCGGGGCTTTGTCGAACCAAGTATTGCCGAGAGAGAGCCGAATGGCGCATCTCAGGATTTGAAGGGGTTACGGTTGTCGAAATCCTGCGTGTGTGATGCCCTTTCATTGGCATCCAGCACTTTAGTTGCGTGGTAATGAAATCAGCCTGCGAAGTGAGCAGTCTTTGAGATGCGCCGAAAGGCGATGGAGTCGGGAAAAGAACGCTTAGGCCGCCCTACGGCAGCACAAGAGCCCGGAAGTAGCGCACCGGGAAATTGGGGGAAAGCAAGTTGGTGTACTCCACAGTGCCGAGGGTATTGGTCAGCACCGCCAGACCGCTCCAATTGACCAAATCTTCGGAAGCTTGCAGTTCAAGGTTGAAACCGGGCCGGCTGTGTAACAACAAGCTGATTTCGTTCCCGACCACCTTGGGCTTATCGAACCAAACCAAACTGGCAGGCAATTCAGCCAAGCGGTAAAAACGCTTGGCAGAGTCAGCAGTGCTGTCGAGGTATAGGATCGAGGTATTGGTTGCTGCCACTACGGTCAGTGGCAACCAGTGCGCCAGGTTGGTTGATACCTGGAGTTCGTATAATCTGCCGAGCACTGGATGGAGGATGAGTTGAAATTGGCCGTTGGTAGGACTGGCTGGCGCAAGCTCAAGCCAACTCTGGGCGATGAAAGAAACCTGGTCGAGCCAGGCAGTATCAAAACCAACCCCGCCGGACGGGTCCTTGGAATACCGCCATCGAAGCGTTAATATCCCTGGCGGAAGCTCAACCCGTTGTTCCTGCCAATCGACCACGCCGGAAATACGATTGGTTTGCACCACGCCATTCACATAAAATTCCAGCCAGTCATAATTTGCCTCCGAGGAAACCTTCCACCAGAACGTCAGGATACCGGGGCCGCTAACCGTCGTTTCCAGCCAGGATTCCCCGCCGTTGACGATGCTACCGCTTTGGGCGGCGGCGACTCCGTCGTGAGAAATATAGCTTTGGCCAAACCAAGGCGCCGTCCCGCCGCTCAACCAAGTGAGGTTCGTGTCGTTCAGTGACGCTTCATCCAACAGCAACGGCATGGCTACCGTCACAAGGATCATTTTTTTGGTGACCAAACCCGCATTATTCGTGGCGGTCAAAGTAATCGTTGTCGTACCGGTCAGATTTGTTGCGGGGTTCACGATAATGACATGGTCGATTCCCAATTCTGATGGATTTTGACCAACGACCACGTTTGTATCCGGCAGCAAGTTTGTGTTTGAGGAATTGGCAGCAACAAAAATCAAGCTGCCGTATGCGGCGTTATCAGATACATCGAAAGGCAGCCAGGAAGTTTTATTGGCGGAGATGACCCAATCCAACCGGATTGCCAGAGCAGGCGGCTCGCGCTGGGGTAGGGAATCGACGATGGCGCCGCGGGCTTGGAGGGTGT
>CAZYYS010000177.1:0-8090 GCA_964651015.1 uncultured Verrucomicrobiota bacterium | reverse complement strand
GCGTCACGGTCAGTGTCCAATAGGGGCCGGTGCCCTGGCTCACGAGCAGGTTGGCCTCCGGCACCAGGCTGACATCCGAAGAACGGGCCGTGACCGCCAGCTGGCTGCCGTAAACGGCGTTGTCCGAGACCGATAACGTCAACGCAGAAGTCGTGTCGGCGGCAATGTACCGGTGTGTACTGGCAGAAATACTGGGCGGCTCGCGCTGGGGTAGGGAATCGACGATGGCGCCGCGGGCTTGGAGGGTGTTGATCGCCGCCAGCGCCGGTGCATTGGTGCCGAGATCAAGCAGGTTCAAGCGAACATCCACATACGCCAACCCCGCAAGGTTCGTGAGCGAACTGACGTCACTCACCCGGTTCTGTCGCAGATAGAGAGAACTGAGATTGGTCAGTCCGACTAACGGTGAAAGATCACTGATGAGATTGTTGTACAAGGTCAAATTCGTCAGTTGTGTCAGGTTCGCCAGAAAAACCAGATTGCTGATGGCGTTGCCGCCCAAGTCCAAGCTCGTCAGGTTCACGGCCCCTTCCAACCCGGACAGGTCGGTAATGTTTCTTTGGGAAGCCGAGAGGCTTGTCAGCGCCAACAGATCCAGGCTGGTGAGCGCGCCCGCCGGTTTCACCAGCACCGAACGGATAACCGATTCCAATTTCGGATCACCAAAACTCACCACCTGGGCAGTCATCGCCACCACTGTTAGTTGCAACGTGACCGTGGTGCCAAGGCCAGCGCCATTCGTAGCGGTCAAGGTAATGTTCGCCGTACCGGTCTGATTGGTTGCCGGCGTCACGGTCAGTGTCCAATAGGGGCCGGTGCCCTGGCTCACGAGCAGGTTGGCATCCGGCACCAGGCTGACATCCGAAGAACGGGCCGTGACCGCTAACTGGCTGCCGTAAACGGCGTTGTCCGAGACCGATAACGTCAACGCAGAAGTCGCGTTGGCGGCAATAACCCAATTCGCCCGAACCGCAACGGCGGGCGGTGTTCTCTGTGGCAGGTAGTCCACCGTAACACCGCGATCTTGGAGAGCGTTGATCGACGCCATCGCCGGCGTATTGGTACCGAGGTCAAGCAGGTTCAAACGAACATCGACGTACGCCAAATGCGGCAGGCCGACAAGTGGACTGATATTAAGAACGCGGTTTTGGTGGAGGTGGAGGTGACTTAGATTGGTCAGCCCGGCCAGCGGTGAAAGGTCACTGATTTGGTTGGCAATGAGGCCCAATTTGGTCAGGCGAGTGAGATTCGCGAAGCACGCAGGGTTGCTGATGGAATTGCCGCCCAAATACAAACTCGTGAGGTTGGTGAGACCAGCCAGCGCGATTTCGTAGTTGGTGATAGGATTTCCGCTGAGGTCCAGGTGGTTCAATTTCGTCTTACCCGCAAGTGGTGAAAGATCACTGACAAGATTGTTGACCAGTGTCAAGGCGGTCAGGTTTGTGGCCCACTCCAAGCCTGAAAGATTTGTGATGTAGGCACTGTAGGCGTAAAGGTCTGTCAGCGTCAGTAACTCCAAATCCGTGACGTCGCCAGAAGATTTAACCAAGACGCGCCGGACGGCCTTTTCTAAATTCGGATCCGGAATGACAACCACTTGGGGCACGAGCACAATTACTTGTAACGTGAGGTTGGTGCTCAATCCCACGTCATTTGTAGCTGTCAAAGTTACGGTGGCGGTGCCGGTTTGATCCGTTGCCGGTGTAACCGCCAAGGTGTAAGGCTTTCCAATTTCGTTCGTGGACTGAGTAACGACCAGGTTGGTGCCCGGTAACAGGGCATTATCCGATGAAATTGCAGAGACGGTCAACTGCTGACCGGAAGGTCCAGCATCCAGCCCATAAAAGGACAACTCAGACGTTGCATTGGCGGCGATATACCAGTTCAGGTCCGCCATTGGTGTCACCACAAGAAGTTTTGGCGGCTCTCTCTGCGGGAGGTAGCTGACAGCAACACCCCGGAGCTGAAGGTTCTCGATCGCGGCAAACGACGGTCCATTGGTGCCAAGGTCCAACAAGTTCAAACTCACACCGAGATTCGACAAATGAGGCGAGTCTTGCAGTAGTCCGACATCGGTCACCCGGTTTTGCTGGAGATCAAGGGCGATGAGGTTCGTCAAGCTTCCCAACGGGGAAAGGTCTTGAATCATGTTTGTGGCAAGGCCCAAAGCAGTTAAGCGCGTCAGGTTTGTCAGGAAGGCAAGGTTGCTGATGGACGTTCCGCTCATGTACAGGTTGGCGAGATTCGTTAATTGAACCAAGGCCGAATCGTGGTTGCTGATCGGGTTACCACTTAGGTCCAAGTCGGTTAGATTGGTCAACCCTGCCAAGGGTGAAAGGTCGCTGATGAGGTTGTTGAAAGCCGACATGGAAGCGAGTTGATTCAGATTCGTGACGAAGGTCAGATCAGTGATGGAATTGTCTCCCAAATGGAGGTCAGCCAGATTGGTCAAGCCGGATAGGGCCGCATAATTCGTGAGTTGGTTTTGCTCCAGTCTCAGGAGGTTTAAGCCAGTCAACTCGGTCAACGGCGAGAGATTATCAACTCGATTGCTATAGAGGGTCAAAGATTCGAGCTTCACCAAGTTTTGCACGAACGCGAGGTTGCTGATTGAATTGCCGCTCAAATAGAGATCAGTTAAGTGGGACAAGCCACCCAGTTCAGTCCAATCGGCCAGCGGATTGTATGAAATATCCAAACCGATCAGATTTGTTAGCCCAATGATTGGCGCCAAGCTTGTGACCCTACTGTTATTGAGGCCAAAATGAGTCAAGTGGGTCAAATTCGCGAGAAACGCCAGATTGGTAATCGAATCACCTGCCAGATACAGTTTCGTGAGGTTGGTTAGAGTCGCCAGTGCCGCATCGTAGTTGGAAATCGGATTCCACCGAAGGTCCAAGTGGCTTAAGTTCGTCAATCCGATCAATGGGGAAATGTCACCGATGGCGTTGTTGTAAAGAATTAAAGCATTCAGTTGCCCGAGACGCTGCAAGGGCAACAAGTCGTTGATGAAATTGCCACCCAAGTATAGGGTTGTCAGGTTGGTAGCCCATTCCAATCCTGACAAATTGGTGATGTTCGCACTGTAAGCGTCTAGTTCGGTCATCGCTTGTAGCTCCGAACTGGTAATAGCGCCCCCCGGTTTACCTAGCGTCCGGCGGATCGCCGCTTCAAAGTTTGGGTCCGGGAATGTGATGTTCGTTTCGGCGGCTGCCGAACCCGACAACCATGCCATGCATGCAAGAACCGAAATGACCACGGACAGGCGAAAGGCCTTTCCATTCGGCCTATTGATTAGAGACCTAGGTGCGCACCGGAGTTGTTGGCTCGGAGCAGGTAGGGGCTGAAAATTGGTCTGCAGATTGGGTCCGCATCGCCTTTCAGAAGCTAATCCGACCTTTCGAAAGGCATCTGGCGCACCAACTGGCATTTGGGCTACCCCTGTCTTACTTGTCTGGAACAGTCTCATTCGTCCACGAGCCACCCCAGAACCGGGCCATTCTAACGGAAGCACGTGAATGCTTTTACCAGATATTTCGGAAATTACAAGTTCCCGAATTGGATGGCCGTGCTAGTTGATGTCATCCTTGCACGGTAATAAGCAACTTGTTATCAGTGTATTACATCGGTGACTGCGACTGTTGGGCGAGGTTGTTGATTTGACCGTATCTGGCGCTCGGGCGATTTGACAGCCAGTCGACAGTGGTTCACAACACGGCATTGTCGATGAGTCGTATCTTGCCGACAAACACCGCCAAGGCCATGTGAGTCCCTTTTTGAACCTTATTCCTTGGCTTCAAGGTCTTCGAGTCAAAGAATTCCAAATAGTCCAAACGCACGTGAGGCTGGCTGGAAATCAGCCTTTTCAGTCGAGTCCTTAACCGTGCAGGCGTCATCGATCCATGCTCGACTGCTCGACGGGCCTGTTGTATCGCCCGCCACAAAATGGTCGCCTTCCGGCGCTCCGCCGGCGACAGGTATTTGTTCCGCGAGCTTAAAGCCAGCCCGTCCGGTTCACGGAACGTTGGTGCGACAACAATCCGCACCGGAAAACTCAAGTCACGCACCATTCGTCGAACGACCGCTGCCTGCTGAAAATCCTTCGAACCGAAAATTGCACTGTCCGGCTGAACGATGTTGAAGAGCTTGGCCACGACTGTTGTTACTCCGCGAAAATGTGTTGGTCGCGATGCGCCTTCCATACCGCGTGACAACGATTCCTCGACAACGTAGGTGCTGAAACTCTGATCGTTGCCCGACGGATACATCTGCGCGTCATCCGGGATAAAGAGGGCGTCAACGCCTTCATTCCGGCAAAGACATTTGTCCCGTTCCAGATCGCGCGGGTATCGTTGCAAGTCCTCTTTCGGGCCGAATTGCGTTGGGTTGACGTAAATACTGACCACAACTTTGCCACGTCCGCCGACCGATTGCCGTGCGCGCTTGACCAGACTCAAATGTCCCGCGTGCAGGTAGCCCATCGTTGGCACGAACCCCACGTTCGACCCCTCCCTTTGCCAACGCCGCGTGAGCCGCTGCATGGCGGTAATCGACCTTACTATTCGCATGGTGGAAAAGTCCTATAGCCCAAGGCGACCATCAATCTTATTGTGAATTACGGCTAAAGGCATTCAGAAACTTTGAAGAAACGTCGTTTCGACCGATTTCCTGGTCGAAACTGAGCGCGGCACTGAATGGATTGGGTGGAAGGTTGCTTCCAACAAAAATCACGCAGACTTTCGCCCCGCGTGTCTGGACTTCTCAAGTTACCGATTACGGGCGGAATTGGATCGTTGTCGATGCAGGCATTTCGTGGGCGCATGCCTGGTTGGTCGGCGCCTCCGGCAATCGGTCGTTGGCGCTCACCAAATTATTGGCCAACAGATACGCTTCCACTTCTTCGCCGCTCACGTCGGCCAACATGTGTCCGTTGAGTTCGACGCACGGACTAAGCATCTGGCCGCTTTTCTCAATCATCTCCTGGCGCTGATGCGGGTCATTAATGATGTCACGATCCTCGTACGGCAGATCGTATTTGCGCAGGATGGCTCGCACACCCTGACTCCAACCACACGACGGTTTCAAATAGGCAATAATTTTCGGTTTGTTCATAGTGTTATGAATCTGGCCATATATTCTCACAGCCGCTCAACAGTTCAAAGGACAAATTTTAGAGGACTCTTTTGGCAGTTACGCAAGAAGCCTGAGGATCGAGTCTTCTACCTAATTGAAAACCAGAAGAAAATCGACTTGACGGCAGTTGGCACGGGCTAAAGGATTGCCACTGAAGTACAGGCGTCTGAACCTCAGAGCGAGTTGCAACGATATGAAAAACGAACCCAAATTTGCCCAACTCTTCACGGTGCTCGCAGCCATCGTCCTGTTTGCGCAGAGCTCACAAGCGCAACAGCAGTTGGTTTACGATAATTCGACCATCGACCAAAACGTCCGGTTCAACCCTGGCACCAACGAAGTTGGCGACCAAGTTACGCTGGCCGGCACCGCCCGAGGAGTCAAGAACTTCACGTTTGAGTATTGGGGCACAAATTTTATTGGTAATGACGAACAGGCGCGCGTGCGGTTCTATAAGAACAACGGCGCCGCATCGCCGCAGGGAGCGTTAGCGCCCGGCACGGTCCTCTTTGACAGCGGTTGGTTTTCGATCGTTGCGACCAACCGGGCGACGTTGATTTTTACCGACTTTAGCTCAGGCGGCGGCGCCGTGGTGCCGCTGATGGCCGGCTTGCCAGATTCATTCACGTGGTCGGTGCAGTTCAGTGGGCTTGGACCGGGCGAATCCGCGGGTGTTGACCTTTACGGCCCCCCAACTGTCGGCGGGCGGTATTCCGACTACTGGGATAATACTGGCAGTGGCTGGGAACTGCGCACCAACAGCGTTCCGCCCTTTACGGAAATAAATTTCGCCGCCAAAATCACGGCTGTCGTTCAACCTTCGCTCGCAATTGCCCTTTCAGGAAACCAGGTGTTTCTCTCTTGGACGAACGTACCGGGCGGGCTTGATTTCGGCCTCCAACAAGCAACCAGCATGTCTCCACCCGGTGTGTGGTCGAATGTAACCAACGCGCCCGTTCTTGTGGGTGGCCAATTCGTCGTGACTTTGCCGACGCAGCCCGGAAATCGGTTCTTCCGATTGTGGCTTCCCCCGTGACGTTAGATCAGGCTGATCAGAGCGCGGAGAAGTTGATTGCATCACGCGCATCCGGTTTATTCCTCAAATGCCTCATTCGCAAGCGGCCCATTCTTCGTTCCGTGGGTACCGCGAGCGTTGAATATCAACCGTTGCTTGTGATCGCGGAAAGTCACACTCGCGCTGAATTTCACTGGTGGGCAAGTCTCTTCACGGTGGCGCGTAGGCTCGGTAGAAGCGGTAGGATGTCGGTCCGGCATTCGTATAATCAAGACGGCCTGCGGACAAATAGTTTGTGGTGAGTTGGTCCCAATGCGTCAGGTTCGTTGAGCCTTGGATCACAAATCCCTGCGGAGCTGCCCCAGTGACGGTGAAACAAAACTGGCCGTCCGACAAAACTCTCGCATTACTCAAACCGAGCTGGTTGAGGCTGATACTCACACCCCAACTATTGGTGGCGCGAAGCAGGTGAGCAGGATCGTTGCGAACCAATTGAGTGGGATCACTTACTACCGTACGAACTACATGCCCGCCGTCACCTGCGGAGGTTGGGAGGAATTGGAACGAGGTATTTGTTGCGCCGTTGACCGCAACGCCGTTGGTAAACCACTGGATGGACAAATCGTGGGTCATCGGTTGCAATGGCGTAACACTCAAAACAAGGGACTGGGTGCTGATGACGGACAAATTCGTGGCGGCGGGCAAAAACGAATCGATAGGACGCAGACGCTGGTAAATTGATTTGACCAAGGCTTCAGAGCAAACCTCGCAGAAATCAACTCCCAAGGTTCGCATCTTGCAGTCGAGTTTCGGACGATACCAGCCGCTGGTTTGATACTGCGCGCCTTGGAAGAGTCCGATGACTGGCGTGTTTGTGGGGTCCTCTGGCGTGGGGACGGGCGTTTCGGGCAGAATCCACGCGTTCCACCGGACCAAAGCGCGGTTGCTCTGGGCGGTGGAGTTGGCTTTTTCGGCCTTGGGAAGGTTAAAAACTGTAACGTAGTCGTACTCGTCTGCCAGGTCAGCGAAGGCATGTCCCGTTTCGTGGACCAAAATGTCGGAATACGGTGGGGGGTTGAGGGCAGTGATCGCAAGGTTCGTCGCTCCGGAACCGCCGTGCTGGGGAGAATTGACGAGCAGGATCGGCATATCACATTCAGGTAACAGCGCTTGAAGCAACGCGTCAACTTTCCCTCGTCCATGATCATAATTCGTATCGCGGTAATTCGGCGGGATCGTAATCACTTCCTCGGTATTCGTATCGTAGGCGCTGTTGAAATACGTATTGCGGATGTCTCCGGTCAAAGGATGGCTGGAGCCGAAATTTGTGGACGCCACAGAGATGGCAAACGCGTTAAAATAACGCCGGTATTCCTGATACGGCATCGTACTGAAGATCGTGTTCACCTTGTTGGTGGCATCAACAAGAAATTGGCCCAGTTGAGCGCTCGTGTAGCCTTCGGAGAGAATGACGATATTTATGCGGTTGCTCGCCGGACCGTTGGTGAGAATCGTGGAAAGCGCGCCCTGGCCAAAGATCGGCGCACACGCCAGCAACGCTAGTGTGAGCCAGGCTTCTCCTACCCAGCGGAAGCGTTCGTTGCAACAGGCTCGTGTCATAAGGCGGAACAACTTAGTCGTCGATCAAGGAAGCGTCAGGCGGAAAAAACAATCGCTTGTCCCGACAACCAATGTCACGACGTACTGGCCGCCAGTCAGAACGGGCGTGTTGGTTACGTTTAACCAAACAATCGGTGAAGACAGATTGGTTGTCTGTTGGAGGAAAAAGCCGTTCGCCGCATTCGTCCAAGAGAGAGTAAGCTGGTGTGTAGGAACAGAGAAGCTCGCGGCCAGTTCTGGCTGGGGAGCGGCAGGCACGGCTGCCGAAAATTCTGAAGTATTGTTTAACGGGTCAGTTGCAGTGGCGGTGACGAGTTGACCG
>CAZYYS010000176.1:0-11889 GCA_964651015.1 uncultured Verrucomicrobiota bacterium | reverse complement strand
CGTCAACCGCAGTGCCCGCCGTCGATTCCCGATCACGAACTGCTGCGCGTCATCGGGAAGGGCGCCTACGGCGAGGTGTGGCTGGCCCGCAACATCATGGGCACCTACCGCGCGGTGAAGATCGTTTACCGGGACACCTTTCAAAGCGACCGGCCGTACGAACGGGAGTTCTCCGGCATTCAGAGTTTCGAGCCGATTTCCCGGGCGCACGAGAGCCAGGTGGACATCCTGCATATCGGCCGCAACGAAGAACAGCGGTGCTTTTTCTACGTGATGGAACTGGCCGACGACGCGGAGCGGGGCCGGGAGATCGTCCCGGACAGTTATGAGCCCAAAACCATCCGGAGCGAACTGAAACGGCGCGGGCGTTTCTCGTTTGCGGAGTCGCTGGAAATCTGCCTGGCTTTAACCACTGCCGTCGAGCACCTGCATAAACACGGCTTGATCCATCGCGACATCAAACCGGCGAACGTCATCTTTCTGAATGGCCTGCCCAAGCTGGCGGACATCGGGTTGGTGACCGAAACCGACGGGACGATGTCGTTTGTCGGCACCGAAGGCTACCTGCCGCCCGAGGGTCCTGGTTCCGTGCAAGCGGACATCTACAGCCTGGGTAAGACGCTTTACGAAGTGGCCACGGGCAAGGATCGGCTGGAATTCCCGGAACTTCCCACGCTGATCGGTTCGCCTGCGGAAGAGGCGCAACTGTTCGAGTTGAACGAAGTGCTGTTGAAAGCGTGTCACCCGGAGAAGCAGGGGCGGTATCGGGATGCCGGCGAGATGCACGCCGATCTGGTGTTGTTGCAGGCGGGCAAATCCATCCGTCGCTCCCGCGCGTTGGAACAACGGCTGGCGCTGATCACCAAAATCGCTGCCAGTGTGCTGCTCGTCGCAACACTGGCGGCTGGCGCCTACGTCTATCAGCAACTCCAAACGCGCGAGGCTCGACGGCTGGTGCAGGAAAACCGTGAACTCGCCTTCAAGGAGGGGACGGAGCGGAAACGTGCCGAAGGATTGCTGAACACACTTGAACTGAAGCAAGCCGAGCATTTCTTCGACAATGACGAAGCCAACAAGGGTGTGGCCTATCTCGCGCGCGTTTTACGGCAGAATCCGTCAAATCACATCGCCGCCTCGCGATTGATGTCGGCGCTCACGGACCGCAGTTTCGCCCTGCCGCTGCGGGTGTTCGAGCACACCGAAGAATTGCACGATGCAGACTTCAGCCCGAATGGGCAGCGGATTATCAGTTGCACTGGAAACGATACCAATGGCTCGGCGAGAATTTGGAACATCGGCACGGGTGAACTGATGGGCAAGCCCATGCGCCATGACAAGGCCGTGCTGATGGCTCGATTCAGTCCCGACGGACGGTTCGTCGCCACCGCGTCCCGGGACGGAACGGCGCGACTATGGGATGCGGCAACAGGTGAGCCGGTCAGCCCTCCGTTGATCCATGAACGGCCTCCCGAAGGAGAACCACCTGTGGTTAGCTTCGTCGTATTTGGCCCAGATGGCCGTTCCGTCGCGACCGCCTCCGGCACCAGGATTCACGTTTGGAAGGTTCCCGGCGGGGAACCTGTCCCTCCTCTCTTCGACCTTGGAGCCACCGTGCGCTCAATCGAGTTCAGTTCCGATGGCCAGCGTATTCTGGCCTGCCCTAACGCTGAATCGGCTCCCGCGAAGATTTGGGACGTTAAGATAGGAACGCCCTTACACGACTTTGTGAGCTCCCGTGATTTGGCGCGGTTCAGCCCTGACGGGTCGCGCCTCGTCGCAGCATCGACAACCAGAAGTTCGGGTCAACCCCGGATCTATGACGCAAACACTGGCCGAATCATTTTGGAACTGCCAGAAGATGGCGACCACGTGGCTCATCGTTTCAGCCCGGACGGGCTTCGGATTGTAGTAGCCTCTCCGAATCGATTTGTGCGTGTTTGGGATGCTCAGACTGGTCAGCCATTGGTCCCGCGGATCATGCACAAGCTGCCTGTCTGGGACGCGCTGTTCGATCCGACGGGGGAAAGGATTCTGACTCTCGGAGATCGGCATGTGCGTGTCTGGGATTCGCGGAACGGGCAGCCGTTGAGCGAATGGTTTGCACACACCAAGATAATTCGTTCGGCGACATTCAGTCCGGATGGCCTGAGCGTGCTCACGGTTTCGACGGACAACACTGCTGTCATTTGGACTGTGCGCCCTGGCCATGCGCTCCCCGTCGTGCTCCAACATTACACGGCGGTGCCTTCCGCAAGATTCAATCGCGATGGTGACAAGGCAGTAACCGCAGCCGGTGGCTATCACTATCATTGGATTGGTGCTCCACAGGAGCGGGCTGAAGCGGCAGTTTGGGAGGTCCGCACCGGGGAACTCATCGCGCCACGAATTAAGCTGGCGGCGGGCGGTCAATACGCGGAGTTTAGCTCGGACGCACGTCAGATTGTCACAGCGTCAATAAACGGCGAGGCGCGAATCTGGGACGCGCAAACCGGCGCTCCGATCACCGCTCCGCTAGTACACAAGGACGGGGTGCTTTCGGCCCGGTTCAGCCAGGACGGCCGGAAGGTGGTCACGGCATCCCGCGATAATACGGCGCGGATCTGGGACGCGCAAACCGGCCAACCACTGATTGATCCACTGGCACATGATAGCGCGGTGACGTTTGCTGAATTCAGCCCGGACGGGCGCTGGGTGCTGACTAAATCCTGGTTGTCCAGGACCGCCCGCATTTGGGATGCCCAAACCGGCCTCCCGGCAAAGCAGGAATTCTCGCACAATGACTCAATCACGGATGCTCGCTTCAGCCCCGATGGACAATACATCGTCACCGCCTGCCAGGACGGAACGGCGCTCATTTGGGACCGCGAGACAGGAAAGGTCCGCACCGCACCTCTAAGACATCAGGGTATGATTCGTTCCGTGCGCTTCAGCCCCGAGGGCCGATACGTGGTTACCGCTTCAGACGATCAGAGCGCCTGCATCTGGAATGCCTCGACGGGGAGGCCCGTGTCCGAACCCCTTATGCATAAGGGAGCGGTGCTCTCCGCGGAGTTCAGCTATGACGGCCAGCGCGTCGTTACGGCCTCGGAAGACCATGCCGTGCGTGTGTGGGACACCCAGACGGGCCGGCCGCTAATGGAACCGTTCCCGCAGAAAGAAATCGTGGCCTACGCAGAATTCAGTTCGGACGGGCACCGGGTGATTACCTCGCCCGCCAACGGAAGAGTGCAAATTTGCGAAGTGGTTCCGGCAGAGATTCCCATCCCGGAATGGGTCCTTGATCTGGCGGAGGCGATCGTCGGTCAACGTTTGCTGGAGCAGGAGACGCCGGAACACATCTTGCCGGCTCAATTCCTCGCGTTGAAGCACCGGCTACTGGAAGCACCGGAGACGAATCGCTCCGCGACCTGGGTGAAGTGGCTGCTCTCGGATCGAATGACACGCAACACCTCGCCCTCTTCGGCCGTCAGCAGTTCGAAATACATTGAGCGTTTGATCAAGGAATCTCTGCCGGAGTGGAAAAGTGAGCTTCGGGCAGCGGTTCATTTCTCCCCGGAGAATGGGATGGCAGCGGCCACGCTCGCACATGAAGTCTTTGCGCTAAATGCCAGCGACCGTCCGCACAAAAACGAAGAAGCGGAGTTCCTTTCCCAACTCGCGGTTCGACTGAATCCGGAGCATGCGCAGGTCTGGTTGTCTCGCGGCCGGTTCCTGCACATGACGAACCGTTTGGAGGAAGCCTTGGTAGCGATTGAGCGGGCCATTACTCTGGACGCTAAACAGTCGGAATCGTGGATGATTAAAGGATCCTTGCTTGAAGGGGTTAAGCGCGACGCGGAAGCGCTCCCGGCGTATTCGCAGGCGGTGCATCTAGCCTCCGCGCCCGCTCACGAAGACCGCAACGTCTTGAAGAAAGCCTTGTTGGCACGGGCAACAGTACTGAAGCGACTGGGTCGTGAGGCGGAGGCGGCGCCCGACAACCTCCTTGCTCGCGGCATCCCGTCCCGCGATCCAGTGGCGACGCAAGAACAAATTGATCTGAGCCCCCATTACAACGCGGCGTTGACCGACAGTTGGCACGGGGGCGTTGGCCACGACCTCGCCTCGGTGCCTTCCGGCATCCACACCCTGGCCAGCGTGCGCTGGGACCTCCGTGGTCTCATCCAAGTAGGTGGGTGGGAAACCTATCCCAAACGAGTTTCTGGAATCTCAGTCGGGTTGGCCTGCCAGCGGATACACTTCCTTCATGCCGCCACCATGGCTGCCGGTTTGAATGAAGTGCAGATTGGAAAGTACGTGGCCCACTTTGCCGACGGGCGGGAAATCGAAATCCCGATCGTCATCGGACGCGATCTGGCTGATTGGTGGAACCAACCCGACGACACCGGTAAGCCGTTCGTGATTGCCTGGACTGGAACAAACGCAGATAGCGCGGCCCAAGGTCGAACCATCAGATTGTTCAAGACTGCGTGGGAGAATCCGTTGCCAGAAGTCGCGCTGCAATCCATTGACCTCGTTTCGACCCACGACGTTGCAGCCCCTTTCCTGGTCGCGATTACTGCGGAGACTACGCAACCACAAGCCCAATCCCATTGAAGTGACGAAAGAAGGCCACAGCGAGGATAATCTTGCAGTCACCTGGCAGATGGCCGGCAAGCCGCCACCGGAGGATCTTTCACCGCCGATTCCGGGCACGTATCTGGCCGTGCCCACCGAGTGGTGCAACTTGCGTTCAGGTTTCCCAGCCGCAGCCTCAGCCCGTTGAACCGCCAGCGCAACCGTCGTCGCTTCAAGGCAGCGGTCGAATCCAGATGTTCCGAAAGCGAACGGGCGGCTCATTGACGTGATCTTGCATCCGAATCGGCGCCTTTTCCGGAAATTTGCCCGCGTAGCTGGTCGTTTTCTTATGAATGGTCGGTCCCATGATCTTCGTGTGGTTCTGCACGCAAATGCCGTTGATGATCGTCGTCACGTAGGCCGGCTCCGTGACTGTGCCATCCTTGTCGACCTTGGGTGCGGTGAAGATCACGTCATAAACCTGCCAGTTGCCCGGCGGGCGCACCGCATTCACCAGTGGAGGCGTCTGGCCATAGACGGCACCGGCGGTACCGTCCGCATACGTTGGGTTATTATACGCGTCGAGAATCTGCGCCTCGTAACGGTCCATGAAAAAGACGCCGCTGTTTCCCTTCTTCTGCGAGTTGCCCTTGGTCTCCGGCTGTGAGAGCCATTCGATGTGGAGCTGGCATGAGCCAAAGGATTCCTTAGTCCAGATGTCTCCGCCGCTGACCACGAGTTCGCCATTCTCCACCTTCCAAGGGCACGGCGCGCCGTTCTTGCCCACGAATTGCGCGTTCGATTTCCCGTCAAACAACACGATCGCATCGGCAGGAGCATCCGCGCTGGTCTTGCCTGGCGTGACAACTTTTGGCGCGGGGCGTTTGATGTCATGCACGCGCCATTGCGTGCCGGGGATGAGTGGCGTGTCCTCATAACCAACGGGTGACGGTTTGTCCTCGGCAGACACGACCGCAGCGGAAAGCATGATAACAGAGAGCGAGGAATGGATTTTCATAGTGTGATTCAATGTTTGATTTGCGGACTCTAATCGAGGCCGATTGCACTTTCCAGTCGAATTCACGAGTGGGCTGAAAAGCACCGAACTTAAGTGTAGCCGCCGAATTGATGAGGCGGACTCATTTGGAAACTTCCTTTTCTCGTCCGCCTCATTATCTCGGCGGCTACTTTTTGAGTTGCGGCCGCCACATCCGTCCAAGCCGGTTGATTGTCCCATACAATTCACTACGCAGGCTTTTGCCATCGGTTGTTTCCAGGTTGTAGCGCACCTCGAATTGCATCACGGGCCGAAGCCCCGGGATTTCGAGAAACACGCTGCGTCCGTCAGCAAGCAGTTTCGCCGAACGCACTTCAAGTGTTTCATGGCCTTCCTTCTCGGGATCGGAAGGCAGGTAATCTTTTGAGCCATACTGCTTTGCATATCGATAATTCCAGTGTGCCATCGCATAACTGCCCGCATCCTCAGCCGTCGCACGATCTAGTGGCGCAACAAAGTGGAGACGCAGGCCGTTCGTGTGGACGTGAAACTCCGTCGGCACCAGCACGGTGCCGCCCGTGTAACGCACCCGCTGGAGGCAACCGTCACGCACGGCGCTGGTCTGCCAGCCGCGCGAGCCAACGACATAGAGCTGGCCGTCGCGCGGGTTGAAGGCGCCCCGCATGGCACCGGACAGGAATTTTCCCGGCATCTGCACAACCGCGCCCTGAGACACACCGTCCACAACTTCGCGCAGGACGAGAAACTGCGCACAGCGGCCAAAAGAGAAATGGAGAAAATGATCACGCAACGGTCCCCAACGATCACTCGCCACCCAGAGTTGACTGCCGCCGGAGTTGTCCACTCGATGCGGAATCCAGCAAAGCGGCTGGTCGTAACCGAGCGGGCGCTCCGCCGTCACGCGCGGTCCGGCGTAACCATACCAACCGCCGGGTTTGGCTTCGCAGATGGAACTTGAAGGCGTCCAATCGCCTTGTTGCGGCGCCACGGTGACGATGCGGCCATCAGAACTGACGCCCATCCCATTCGGGTTACGCCAGCCAGCGGCAAGTGTTTCCACCTTTGCACCGTCCGGCGACACGCGATGAACACCTCTTGGATCCACATAGTAGAAGTTTCCGTTGCTGTCCGCGTCCAAGCTGGTCACGTAGTCGTGCCCGCCCGCCGAGGTTTGAATCTGATTGCAGAAGCTCTCATAAAAGTCGGCTTCGCCATCACCGTTTTCGTCGTGCAAGACGGTGATTTGATCGCGGCCAAGGACATGAATCCTGCCGTTGCGCACGCGCAGGCCAAGCGGTTGGAAAAGACCCGTGGCGAAACGCCGCCACGTGAGTTTCTGCAACGCGTCATCAATGCCACTCACCAGCCACACATCGCCATGAATCGTGCAGACGGCGGCATCGCCGTTTGGAAGAAAGTCCACACCCGAGGTAAAGAAGAGGGCTTTCCAGGGATTCTCGTACGGTACCGTGAGCGTGTCGATCACGTAGGCGGCACTGTCGAGGCCGCGTTGGCCGCGCGTGGTAAGCGGCTGCCAGCGTGGCGTGCCGGGTCGGGCAAGCGCACCAAGGTCTTCAGGCGGAGGCGACTTCTTCACCAGTTCGGTGAATTTCGTCAACGCTTCAGGCGCGCCGGACGCGATGAATATCTTCAAACGCCGGACCGACTTCGTAGCTGCAAGATGAAGTTCCAGCGCGTCGTCCTTCAATCGCAGATCTGCCTGACCATCACCTGAAATCGCGAAAGCAACCGCACCGTCTTTGCCGGCGAGGCTGGCCAGCTTAACGCCGTGCAGGTTCGTGAATTGTATCTTGCGGCTTGTACTTTCGAGCAACGCCAGCGTAAGCGATGACGAGGCAGGTGACAGCTCCAACGTGCGGGTGAACGCACGCACGTTTTCGTTACTCTCAAGCCACGGTGATTCCAGGACGTGGGCGTTTCCGACTTTGTAATGGAGCACAACTCGCGGCCCGTTCACATGCAGACCGCGCCACTTTACAGATTGGTCAACCCAAGCAGAAGCGGCGGGCGAAACAAATTGCACCGGACCACTTGGTTGCGGAGCTTCAATCAAGCCGTAGCGTGCCGCGTTGAACTTGAGGAAGCCACCGGTCCAGCCCCCGCGAAGCGTGCCAGAGGCGGTGTCGTAAGCCACCGCACCTTCACCGTTCGCCCCGACCCGGACCGATAAGCCTTTGGCGATTTTTCCATTGGGAAGCGGCAGGCTGGAGGCCAGGAAGTTGCCAACGTCGGTCTGACTCCAGCGCGCATCGACCCAATCGGCTTCCTTTTGCTTCTCCGGTTCATCGTCGGGCACGGCAGCCTGGAGGTTGAATGGGACAATGAGCAAAACCAGAAATTTCCGCAAGAACGCGGATGGCCTAAAAAAAGAAATGAACTGCATGGCGCGGATTATTCACAGTGGAGGGATTTCGGGTAGCACGATTTCTGACGGGCCTCCAAGTGCGAGCCGCCCCAAAGTCCTCGCCAGCCTTGTTCAAACCAACGGTAAAGCCGCAGCGGGAAGGGATTTTAGGAGATCGACGGTCGTCAGAAAAGAGAAAGGCCGGACAACAGGTCCGGCCTTTTCACACACGCACACTCGAGAACAAAGTGCGCTAACACGGGGTTACCTTAACCGATCCCCTATCCCCAACCAGTCACCATTACTGGTGACACCTCCAGAGAACTGTTTGCAACAAGGGCCGGTCAGAAGGCACGGCCAGAACCGGTGTGCAAGGATTGACCCGTAAACGGTGTAATTGACATCAAGAACTCTACTCTGACATCCTTTTAATCAATGACGAACACCATACAGGCGGACATGGATGTTCCTTGGTCATATTGTCCTCACCGCCCCATTCAGTGGCCGTTGGTGAAGTCCTTATGGGAATGTTTTTGCGCCTGCCTGCTGGCGGCCAGTCTGAGGGAGAAGTGGCGACTGTTCAGAATTGGTCTGGTGGCGTGCATCGGCGTCCACTGCAGCGTGGCCGTCGAGCCAACCCCGGTTCGGGAGACGCCTGGCGACATTCCCATTCGCGGACTTCATCTATCGGCGCCGGCCAAGAAAGACCTCACGGTGCTGATCGAGTTCATTCGTAACGCATTGCCCAGGGAGGGAGTGAACACGCTCGTTCTGGAATTCAGCTACAACTTCGATTACCGCTCGCGCCCTGAGTTTGCCAACGCTTCCGCGCTCGACAAAAACGACGTGCAACAAATTCTGAAGGCCTGCCGCGAAAATCAAATCGAGTTGATTCCCCAAATGAACTGTCTCGGTCATCAATCCTGGGCAAAGCGCAATGGTCGCCTGCTGGAGAAGCACCCGGAGTTTGACGAGACGGTGGGGAAGTACCCCGACAATGAGGGCATCTATTGCCGCAGCTATTGTCCACTTCACCCGGAAGTCCACAAAGTGCTCTTCGATTTGATAGACGAATTGGCCGGCGCTTGCGAGGCGAAAGCCTTTCACGTCGGCATGGATGAAGTTTTCATCCTCGCCGACCCGGATTGTCCACGTTGCAAGGGAAAAGACCCGGCTCAACTTTTCGCAGACGAAGTCAAAACCCTGCACGCCCACTTGAAATCAATCGGCTGCCGGACGTGGATGTGGGGCGACCGGTTTCTGGACGGGAAATCCACGCGGCTCGGCAAATGGGAGGCGAGCGAGAATGGAACGCAATCGGCCATCGACCTCGTACCAAAGGACATTGTTATTTGTGACTGGCACTATGACCGGGCACCCGAAACGCCGCTGTTGTTCGCGAAGAAAGGGTTCGACGTGGTCGTGTGTCCGTGGCGCAAACCAGACGTGGCCCTCGCCGAACTGGCGCACGTCCGCGAAATCCAAAACAATCCCGAGCCAGCCATCGCTCGTCATGCACTCGGAATGATGCAAACCACCTGGTGCGGTCCCCTGCCCTTTGCCAAAGCATACCAGGCGCAGGCTTCCGGGGCGGCACCTGAGAAGAATTCAGCGTCTGAATCCGCATATTGCTTTCGGTCACTATTCAAGGCAATCCGCGAGAAGCCATAATACTGCGACCAGCGGCTCGCCGACCGCTCCTAACTCACTCTGTTAAGCCGAAATCAAAAAGCGCCACGCTGTGGAGTTACTTTAACTGCTCATCCACAGGCGCGGAGCAGGAACTTCGAGTGTTGAGATCCATTCCAACCCTTGCCTTTTGAATGACGCGCTTGAGGAAAAGAGAAAGGCTCTTCAGGACCATATCCTGAAAAGCCTTTGAGGACTGCAATTCCTGAAACAACAACTCTGCTTACGGATTCACCACCACCACATCCATGTCCGCCACCAAGGACGGCCCATTGAATGTGCGAGGCGTCAACACAAGACTGAAGTTAAACTGGCCTGGGACAAGGGGATTAAAACCCGTCGAGCCAAAGACCGGATTTAGCGAGGTCTGGAATAACACGACGTTGGGATTGCCGGCGTTCGCAAACGTTGCAAATGCTCCAATATCCAACGGCACGGGAAACCCGAAGACGGTTGCCGCGTAGTCGGTGACGAGAAACAGATCGTAGTCGGCCAAGGTCTTACCTTTGGCAACCCCTGTTGCTCCCCGCAGGTCCACGTGGAGATCATAGTTCCAAGTGGCTCGACCCAAGCCATCGCTCACGCCTGTCTCCGCCACATACACTCCGGTCTTCCCATCCTGCGAGAACGGCAAAGGAGCGGCGGCAAACCGTTCGACAGCCCGAACCCCGATCTGAACGCCGTTCCTTTCGGCGGTGACAAAATTCCCGTTTAATTGGCCGGCACCACCGATGGGCACAATACCCGGCGCTGGCAGGGTGCTGGAACTCCACTCGGAAGCATCGACTCCGAACCGGGTGATGCCCGGTCCGCTGCGGTCATCTGCCGCCTGGGCGATACCCGATAGAACAGTGAGACAGGTGATTCCATATAATGCTAACTTTTGAATAGACAATTTACTCATAATGATTTTCCTCAGTTGATAGTTAACTTGCCTTGTTGCTTAACACACATTAAGCATCCACTAGCAGCGAATGCCTTCTGCGGCCACCGCGTCAACAAAAAGTTATTAACTATGCTGAAAATGAGTCCATCGGTACCTATCCCCAACCGCTGTTTCAGTGTGGTCCAGTATCCTGAGCAGCTCCCTTTTCGGGAACGCTGCAACTGAAACACTGTTGCGTCAGAAAGCCGAGCGACAAAGGCTAATGCAACCGGGGTCCGCCTTCGCCGACTTCGATGGGCCGAGTTGTTCAGTGGTTTATCTCGACAAGCCGATGCGCAAGTACAGCCTCAGGGCAAAGATCGTCACCGGCGAAGGTAAAATTGACATCGCGCTCGCCGGTCTGCCATGTTCTGAAGCAATGAGACGAACGCAACAACTGTCGAGCGGGCCAAAGTGAGAGTAGTTCCCGGTCACAATATTTTACAACTCATTCCAGTTTCCACGTATGAGCGCACACCCAATGATCACTCCCTCCATTCCCGTCGCCAACGCGCCCTGTTCTTGGGGTGTGCTTGAATTTGATCTACCCGGCAAAGCGCTGGGTTACGCGCAAGTGCTCGATGAAATCAAAGCGACCGGTTACACCGGCACCGAGTTGGGCGACTGGGGTTTCATGCCCACCGATCCGTCGGCATTGCGACGCGAATTGGATGCGCGTGATCTGGCGTTGCTCGGTGCATTTGTGCCCGTGGCGTTCGCACAAGAGGCAGCTCACGCGGACGGCGAAGAACGAGCGGTCAAAACCGCCCGTCTGATGGCTGAGGCAGTGGGCAAGCTCCCGTTTATCGTGCTGGCTGATGACAACGGCAAGGACGCGACACGAACCAAACTCGCCGGTCGCACCAAGCCTGAACACAGCCTGTCGTCGAAACAATGGGAGACATTCAGCAAAGGCGTGAACCGCGTTGCTGAAGCGGTCCGTAGCCGGACCGGATTGCGCAGTGTGTTCCATCATCACGGTGCGGGATATGTCGAAGCGCCTTGGGAAATCGAGCAACTGATGAAGCTAACCGACCCCAAACTCGTCGGCCTTTGCTTCGACACCGGTCATTATCGTTTTGGGGGCGGTGGTGATCCGATTTCGGTTTACCACCAATTCAAAGACCGTATCTGGCACGTCCATTTCAAGGACTGCAATCCGCGGGTGCATGAACAATCGCGCAAGAACGAGTGGAACTATTTTGATTCACTCAAGCACGGCATCTTTTGCGAACTCGGCAAAGGCGACATCGACTTCAAGGCTTTCGCAAGCGAATTAAAGAAAGAGAATTACCCGGGCTGGATCGTCGTGGAGCAGGATGTTTTGCCTGGCAT
>CAZYYS010000175.1:0-11890 GCA_964651015.1 uncultured Verrucomicrobiota bacterium | reverse complement strand
AGGCATCATCCATCGTGACATCAAGCCCTCGAACATTCTCGTCGCCACCATTGATGGCCGGCCCGTGCCCAAGGTGATTGACTTCGGCATCGCCAAAGCCACTCAACACGATCTCACCGACAAGATCGTCTTCACGCAGTTCCATCAATTCATGGGCACGCCCGCCTACATGAGTCCCGAGCAAGCGGCGCAGGACAGCACGGACATCGACACGCGCAGCGACATCTATTCGCTCGGGGTGCTGCTCTACGAATTGCTTACGGGAAAAACTCCGGTCGAAGCCAAGGAACTCACGCGCGGTGGTTACGATGAAATCCGCCGTCGCATCCGCGAAATCGAACCGCCGCGTCCCTCGAATCGGCTGACCACGCTGCCCAACGACGAACTCACAACCGTAGCACGCAGCCGCGCGATTGAGCCAGCGCGCCTGCCGAAGCTGATTCGTGGCGAACTGGACTGGATTGTCTTGAAGGCGATGGATAAGGACCGCTCGCGCCGCTACGAAACCGCGAACGATTTCGCAGCGGACATTCGCCGTTACCTCGACGGTGAACCGGTGACGGCGGTGAAACCGAGTCCGATTTATCATTTCCAGAAATTCGCCCGCCGACACAAAGCGCCTCTGGCTGCCGCTGCCTGCTTCGTGTTGTTGCTGACCGTGAGCGTCTGCGTCTCCGCCGCCCAAGCGATCAAGAACAAATCTCTCTTCACCGCTGCGGAGGAAGCTCGGCTGAAAGAGATGAGCGCGAAGCAGCGGGAATCCGAACTCCGGCGCATCGCCGAGACGGAACGCGATCGTAGTCAGCGGCTTCTTTACGGCGCCAACATGAATCTGGCGAAACGGGCTTGGGACGATGCTAACACGGGCCGGGCGGTGGAACTTCTCGATATGCACCGCCCTCAACCGGGCCAGCCAGACTTGCGAAACTTTGAATGGTTTTACCTGGAACGCCTCGCTCACAGTGAGAAGCTCGATTTGAAAGGACACACAAAGAGCGTCGGGAGTGTGGTCTTCAGCCCGGACGGCACACGTCTCGCGTCGGCAAGCGACGACGACACGGTGAAAGTGTGGGACGCCATGAGCGGTCAAGAGATGCTCACGTTCAAAGGGCACACGAACGACGTCCACAGCGTCGTGTTTAGCGCGGACGGGAAATGGTTGGCGTCGGCAAGCGAGGACCAGACGGTGAAAGTGTGGGACGTTACGAGCGGTCAAGAAATGCTGACTTTGAAAGGGCACACGCAGGGGGTCAGCAGTGTAGCCTTCAGTCCAGATGGGAAACGGCTGGCGTCGGCAAGTTGGGATAAGACGGTGAAGGTGTGGGACACCACGAGCGGTCAGGAGATCCTTACGCTGAAGGAAGGGTATCTCCATACGGTTTGGAGTGTAGCCTTTAGCCCAGACGGGAAAATGCTGGCGTCGGTAGGCTGGGGTGGGCCTGTCAAGCTGTGGGACGCCTCCACCGGTCGGCAAATTCGAGCATGGAGGCACGGCCGCGGAGCCGTACGCGTTGCGTTTAGTCCGGACGGGAAACGGCTGGCGACGGCAAGCGGGGAGGAGCGAAATGTGAAGCTGTGGGACACCACCGATGGTCATGAGGTGCTCACACTCAAAGGCCATACCCGCGAGGTCTGGAGTGTGGCGTTTAGCGGGGACGGGAAACGGCTGGCGTCGGCAAGCTGGGATCGGACGGTGAAGGTGTGGGACGCCGCGAGCGGTCAGGAGATCCTCACATTGAAAGGGCACACGGACGGAGTTGAGACCGTGGCGTTCAGCCCGGATGGGAAACGGCTGGCCTCGGCAGGCTTTGATCAGACGGTGAAATTATGGGACGACGTCAGTGCTCGGGAGTCGCTCACGTTGAAAGGGCACAGCGAAGAGGTCGGCAGCGTCGCATTTAGTCCGGACGGGAGACGGTTGGTGTCCGGAAGCGGAGATCAGTGGGGTTCAACCGCCAAACCCGGAGAGGTTAAAGTGTGGGACGCCACGAGTGGTCAGGAGATGCTCACGTTGAAAGGGCATACCAACGCTGTCTTTGGCGTGGCGTTTAGTCCGGACGGCAAGCGAGTGGCATCGGCCAGTCGTGATCAGACGGTGAAGGTGTGGGACGCCATGAGTGGTCAAGAGGTGCTGACGTTCAAAGGACACACTGACTTGGTTACTGGCGTGGCGTTTAGCCCGGACGGAAGAAGACTAGCATCAACTAGCTTCGATCAGACCGTGAAGGTCTGGGACGCGGCGACTGGTCAGGAAAGGTTCACAATGAAAGTTGACACCAAACGGGTCTGGCACGTGGCGTTCAGCCCGGATGGCAAATGGCTGGCATCCGCGAACGAAGATGGCACGGTGAAAGTGTGGGACGCCGCGAGCGGTCAGGAGAGGTTCACGTTGAAGGGGCACACTGGCAGGATCGGGGGCGTGGCGTTCAGCCCGGACGGACAGCGGCTGGCATCGGCGAGCGTCGACGGCACGGTGAAGGTGTGGAACGCCGCGAGCGGCCAGGAGATGCTCACAATGAAAGGGCACACCAGCTACCTTTGGAGCGTGGCGTTTAGCGCAGACGGGAAACGGTTGGCAACGGCCAGCGACGATCAAACGGTGAAGGTGTGGGACACCACAAGCGGTCAAGAGATGCTCACGTTGACAGGGCACACTGGCACTGTCGAAAGTGTCGCCTTCAGCCCGGACGGGAAACGATTGGCCTCGGCAAGCAAGGACCAGACGGTGAAGCTGTGGGACGCCACGCCGCGACCCGGGAGATAGGATTCCCTCGCGATGGCATTGGGCGTATCCTGTGGTCATCTCACGGGGCACGCTCGCCAGAAAACACTCCCGCCGCGAAAACGCGGTGAGCATTCGCTTGCGTCTTGAACCGCGGTGACGAAGCGAAGCCAGTCACCGCTTTGGTTTGTGAATGCCGGCGGTGTTTTCCGATCTCATTGCCCGTCCAAAAGCAGCAACCTTCCCTTGGCCTCATCGCCGCAGTCCAAAACCTGACAGAGGTTTGAGGCGCTTAGCCGGGGCGGGAATCGGCTGGCGCCTGCAAGCGTCGATCAGAGCACTGCTAAAAGTAACCGGCTATTCAGGCCAGAACCGCTTTGACCACTTCGCCGCTCACATCGGTCAAGCGGAAGTCGCGGCCTTGAAAACGATAGGTCAGTTTCTCGTGGTCGATACCGAAGGGGTGCAGCAGCACCGCGGAAGGGATTCCTCCTTGCACACTGCATTGAATCAAAACCCAGACTTTGCAATCAGGCATCGGTCGGGTATCTTGCCGCCATGAGCACAGTTCAAGAAATTGAGGCTGCCATCCCCAAGCTTTCGCCGGCGGAATTGCGCCAGTTCAACGAGTGGTTCCAGGACTACGTGGAAGACCACCTTGAATTGGCCGATGCAGCGAAAGACAAGCTCGGCGAGTCGCGCCGGGAAATCGCCGCCGGAAATTATACCACGCGCCAGCCCAAGTGAGCCGTGGCCGCCGTGCTCCAGATCTGGTCACCGACATTCTCTCGCGCGTTCGACAATCTGCCGCCTTCCATTCGCACCACGGTGCAAGAAAAGTTAGATGAGATGGAGACGCGGTTGGAGGGCTTTCCGCATCAACGCTTGCAAGGCCGTGCTGAATTCAAACTGCGTCGGTGATTACCGCGTACTTTACGAATTCGACCCGACGCTCGGTCGCATTTATCTCCATTACGTTGGCCACCGCCGCGAAATCTACAAGCGAAGCTGAGTTTTCTTGGCCAGACCACACCCCAGTTAGAATTCGGAAGACTCAGGCCAGAACTGCTCTGACAACTTCGCCGCTAACGTCGGTCAGCCGGAAATCGCGGCCTTGAAAACGGTACGTTAGTTTTTCGTGGTCGATGCCAAAGAGATGCAGCATCGTCGCGTGGAGGTCGTGGACGTGCACTTTGTTTTCGACGGCGTTGTAGCCGAGTTCGTCGGTGGCGCCGTAACTCATGCCGCCTTTTACGCCGGCACCAGCAAGCCAGACTGAGAAGCCCTTAATGTGGTGATCGCGCCCGTCGCCCTGCGCCATCGGCGTGCGCCCGAATTCCCCGCCCCAAATAATCAGCGTGTCATCCAACATGCCACGCTCCTTCAAATCTTTGACGAGCGCGGCGGTGGCCTTGTCCACGAGTCCGGCGGTGGTCTTGACGCCGTTTTTCACGCCGCCGTGGTGGTCCCACCCGCGATGATACAGTTGGACGAAGCGGACGCCGCGTTCGGCAAGCCGCCGCGCGAGCAGACAGTTGGCAGCGAATGAACCGTCACCACCCTTGGTGCCGTACATTTCCAAGATGTGTGGTGGTTCGTCCGACACGTCCATCAACCCCGGCACACTGACTTGCATGCGGAAGGCCATCTCATACTGGCTGATGCGCGTAGCAATTTCCGGGTCGTGCGCTGATTCGTTGAAAAGGCCGTTGAGGGAATTCACCGTGTCGATGATTTCCTTCTGGCCGTCCGCCGAGACTCCTGCCGGCCGGTTGACGTAATAAACGGGATCGCCTTTGGAATGAAACTGAACCCCTTGAAACCGACTGGGGAGAAATCCGCTGTGCCATTGGCGCGCGGCAACCGGCTGGTCCTGCCCGCCTCCGGAAGAAATCAACACAACGAAGCCGGGGAGCTCCTCACATTCGCTCCCGAGTCCATAAAGCAGCCATGAACCCATGCTGGGCCGACCAGAAATGGACGTGCCCGTGTTCATGAACGCCTGCGCCGGATCGTGGTTGATCTGCTCGGTGTGCATCGAGCGAATGATGCAAATGTCGTCTGCCAGACTGCCGATGTGCGGCAGGATGGCGGACATCTCCTGACCTGACTGGCCAAATCTCTCGAAGGGAAATTGTGGCCCGAAGCAATTCAGCTTTGCGCCTTGCAGTTGGGCGATCTGCTGGCCTTTGGTGTAAGATTCGGGCATGGGCTTGCCGTGCATTTCGGCGAGCTTGGGTTTGTAGTCGAGCGTTTCCAGATGCGACGGGCCACCGGCCATCGTGAGGAAGATGATGCGTTTGGCCTTGGGCGCAAAATGCGGCGGGTTCACGACACCGAGCCACTTGTCGTCTTTCGGTTGCACCGATTTGGCAGCCGATGCCAGGGGATTTAACAACGATGACAACGCGAGTGTGCCGATGCCCATCGTGGCGCGTCCGAGAAATGTCCGACGCGAGGCTTGGAGTTGCAGAGTTTCAAGAAAGTTCATAATTCAAATTTGCGTCAGTAGCGCGCGGTGGTTTCGCTTAGGTTGAGCATCACGCGCGCGACGGAAGTCCACGCGGCCAGTTCGGCAAGGTTGAGTTCTTTATTCGCCGGCCATTCGCCAACGCTTACCAATTTCTCGGCGGAATCCTGATCCGCATTGTAGCGTTCAAGCTGCTTGCGATACAACTCGCCCAATTCCCGTTGTTCTTCAGGACGCGGTTTGCGCTCCAAAGTGCGATCGAAAGTCCAGTTGATGCGGTCGTCCACGCTGTTGCCACCGTCCGTCATGATTTTGGCGGCTAACACGCGCGCGGCTTCGACATAGGTGGGATCATTGAGCAAGACCAGCGCTTGCAACGGAGTATTCGAGGTTACGCGTTCCACCACACATTCTTCGCGCGTGGATGCGTCGAACGCAACCATGCTCGGATGCACAAAGGTCCGGCACCAAA
The DNA here is from genome assembly GCA_964651015.1 of uncultured Verrucomicrobiota bacterium. Taxonomy (GTDB): domain Bacteria; phylum Verrucomicrobiota; class Verrucomicrobiia; order Limisphaerales; family PALSA-1396; genus CAZYYS01. Next base: position 6,226 of record CAZYYS010000175.1, on the reverse strand, counting down.
AAGTGTAGAGACCGCGACGGTATGCGGATGCGCCGTGATCATTCGTGTAGGTGCGTTTCGGGAAATTCAATTGATCCCAATAACCCGCGGGCTGATACGGTTTGACGCTTGGCCCGCCAATCTGGTCAGCCAGCAATCCGCTGACGGCGAGCGCGTTGTCGCGCACGATTTCGGCGTCGAGGCGAAATCGCGACTGGCGCGCGAGCAGACGATTGAAGGGATCTCGTTCGCGTAGTTTCTCATCGGCGTCGGATGATTGGCGATAGGTGCTGGACATGACCATGAGTTTGACCATGTGCTTGATGTTCCAGCCGCTATCCATGAATTCCACGGCGAGCCAGTCGAGCAGCTCGGGATGTTTCGGCCATTCGCCCTGCGCGCCGAGGTCGTCGAGTGTCTTTGAAATGCCGGCGCCGAAATAAAGCTTCCACAGCCGATTGACGAAGACGCGGGCCGTTAATGGATTGTCCCGCGAGACAAGCCATTTGGCCAGGTCCAGCCGCGTGAGCCGCTCCGTTTTGTTCTCGGAGTGTGGGAGAAAGTGCGGCACGGCGGGCGTTACAACGTCGCCGTCGTCGCTCATCCAATTGCCGCGCGGCAACACGCGCATCTCCCTCGGTTCGATGGACACAGGAACGAGCGAAGTCGGAACAGTTTTGGCGAACTCGGCCTTTTGCTTTTGAACCGAAGCCAGTTCTGCGCGCACCAGAGTCAGTTCAGGCACGAAGCTTAAAAAGTACTTTGTAATAACCTCGACCTCTTTTGAGCTGCGTTCGGTCCTTGCTTTTCTTAAGGCTTCCGCGACGTCGTCTGCCAGTCCGAGTTCGGTGAGGACGGGTTTATCGACCGAGATCAAAGCCAGGCGGAAGCGACCGATGTTATGCCGCTTGAGCTTTGATTCATGCTTGAGGTGAACGACCAGGGTTGTGCCCGGCCCTCCTGCGAGCGGTTTCTCGAAGATGAACGCCGCCTGATGGTTTGTGGCTTTCGTGCCGCCATCGACCGCCCAACCCGTGTCCGATTTGCCGTCAATGGCATCGGTCACCGGGTAATTTTTTTGCGAGAAATCCGCAATGGCGCTGGCGATCTTCACTGGCTGGTTTGTCGCGCTGTTCGTGGTGGCGAGTTGGACTTCGAAACTCGTCAAAACAAAATTCCCGCCGCCCCGCGACAGGCTTTCGTTGTCGAGACTCGGGTCGGTCAACGTCTCAAGCCGGATGGCGGTGATATGTTCGCGGTCGGTGTGCAGCGTTACCGTATAATTGTCATTGTCCGGATTCTCACCGCTGACCAGAACGGAGAGGTCATCTTTCGGCGTCAGCGTCGTGCCATTCTTCGAGGCGAGAGCGTCGGGTTTCTGGGATGACCAGCTAAGGTGACCGGCATTGAGTTCATTGATGGTTTTCGTTTCCCAAGCGGATTGGGCTGCGACTAACTCGTCCGTTGGTGTCACCAGTTTCTTTTCCAATGCGGCGATCTGCGTGTCGAAGCGTTTGAGGTCTTCGGCCTGGCTCTCGTCCGGGACCAGGCTGCCCTCCGGTTTGCCGACGCCTTGCTCCTTGATGTCCGCAAAGAACGCCGCGAACGCGTAAAAATCCTTCGTGCTGTAAGGGTCGAACTTGTGGTCGTGGCATTCGGAGCAGGCCATCGTTGCACCCATCCACGTGGTCGAAGTCGTTCGCACACGGTCGGCGGCGTATTTGGCGAGGTATTCCTTCGCCTGCGCTCCGCCCTCTTCGGTTGTCCGATTCAATCGGTTGTAGGTGGCGGCAACTTTTTGCGGCGTTGTAGCGTTCGGAAGCAGGTCGCCAGCTAGCTGTTCTATGGTAAAGCGGTCGAACGGCACGTTTTGGTTGAAAGCGTTGATTACGTAGTCACGATAGGGATAAACGCTGCGGTAATTGTCGGCGTGGAAACCATCGGTGTCCGCGTAGCGCACCAGATCGAGCCAGCATATCGCCAGGCGCTCGCCGAAATGCGGTGAACCCAACAATCGATCCACCAGGTTTTCGTAAGCCTTGGGATTCTTGTCGTTGAGGAATGCACGAACGTCCTTGGGTGTTGGCGGAAGCCCAATGAGGTCGAAGCTGAGGCGGCGCATGAGCGTCCGCCGATCCGCTTCAGGCGACGGTTTCAGTTCTTCCTTTTCCAGTCTCGCTAGGATGAACGCGTCAATCGGGTTGATGACCCTTGATTTGCGGGTAGAAACTTTTGGCACGCCGGGGCGATCCGGCTTGATGAATGCCCAGTGGGATTCCCACGGAGCGCCTTGCGTCACCCAACGCTTAAGCACCTCAATCTCAGAAGCCGAGAGAGATTGTTTACCTGAGTTCGGTGGAGGCATGACTTCCTCGGGGTCTTTGGAAGTGATGTGTTTGATCAGAGGACTATTGGCAACATCCCCGGGCACGATGGCTTTTTTGATGGCCTCTTCGCGCAGGTCCAGACGCAGTTTTCCTTTGCGGGCGCTCTTGTCCGGCCCATGGCAAGCAAAACAACGGTCGGACAAAAGTGGACGAACATCGCGATTAAACTGCACGGTGTCAGGCCGCGTATCCGAAGGCTTGGCAAAGACAAAGTTGTTGGCCAAAACACAACCTAGAAGCAGGCATTGCAAGACTCGTCCGACTTTCATTTTTCAATCTTTATAATCGCTCTTTTGAAATTGAAATCAACTGTAGGGGTATCTTTGCAAAGACCTAAACCCGTTCCGTCACAATAGTCAATCCAGTAAGTTGCCGAGTCTCTTTTGCTGTGTCAGTGCTGAAGGTCGTCTGGTCGTGGCAAGCAGCGAACCGGAGAGGTACGACGATGCCCGTTATCGGTTCTTTTGCCCTGTGAGCCGTAAGCAGCGGGAAATCCCAGATTTTTACAATTGCAATGCTGGCCGTCTTACGGGAGATTGGCTCAATCACAAGTCCTATGAAACCGTTCCATGTAGCCGTTGACCATTTTCGGTTGCCCCTTGTGAGGTGTCGCGCATTCACGCTGATCGAACTTTTGGTGGTTATTGCCATCATTGCGATTCTGGCCGGACTGTTACTTCCCGCCCTGACCAAGGCCAAAGAGAAAGCTCAACGCGTCGGTTGTGTCAGCAATTGCAAGCAATTGGGGTTGGCGCTGCAGATGTACACTCACGACAATAACGAAGTGATGCCCTGGTGCCAGTGGTACAATACTTATGGCCCAAGCTGGCTTTATATGCCGGTGCAAGGCCGCGCTCCGGATCCGTTCAGCAGACCGGCAGAGATTGAATATGTCGAACAGGGACTCTACTGGCAGTACATCAAGAACCGCCAGGTCTATTACTGTCCGACCGACCCACCCGACACCAACAGGTTGAATTTCAAGCGCCGGGTTCAGCGTGTTTCCAGTTACATCATGAACGGGGCCGTTTGCAGTTTTGGACAGTATTCGAAACCGAAGTGGAAGATCAGCGACTTTAAGCCTGCGGCATACGTTCATTGGGAACCGCCAGTACAGAATTTTGGCGGCACCTACGCCTATAATGTTGGTCAGGACGCGAGCCAGGTGCCCAATGAAGCGGAAGGGTTGGCCGGAGGTCCAACGGATACTTCCAAACGGCATATTATCGGTGGAGTAGTCATCGGCTTCGACGGACGTGCCCTCTTCATTTCCTTCAAGAAATTCATCGACGAAGCCAAAAGTTATCCCGGATTGCTTTGGTGTAACCCTGGCAGCCCCACTGGTAACTAGCAGCAGGATTGATGGGAGCTTTCGTGGTTTGTGCCGCTTCGCGATGATGCGCTCGCTTTCCGGCCTGGTATCGTCGGCGGCGGCCAATTGATTCAAATGAATGGAGGAGGTCCTCCGGGTATATGCTGTTGAAATTCGTTCGGCGTTGGCTCAAACACCTTCGGCGATTTTCACCGGCGCAAGGTTTGGATCTATTTTGCGGACTCCCTTGCCGTCTGAAACGGCAAACTGCTGCCAGCCCAGGAAACCTTCCACGAAATCTCCTTTCTGAAACTGCGGATGCCGGGATTCTGCCACTTGACCTACGACACCGCCAACCATGACCTCGCCGAGCTTGACCGGCGGTGCGTACGATTTCGCGTCATTCATCCGGCCGCGCATGTAGGGATCGACGGAGAGAAAAAGCGTTCGCACCAGGATTTCGCCGACGGCCGGCGTTGGGATCGGTGACTCGACGAGCTTGAAATCAGTCTCCCTCGGAAATCCCTCCGGTCTTCGCGCCAGGACAATTTGCTTGTTCACCATGCCGCAGCTTAATCGCCCGGAGTTGCAAGTAAAAGCGTGTTTTAGAGTTTACATGGGGCGGTATCAGCAATCTCTCCAAGTTGTCGGCAACAGCTAAAAGATATTCGCGATTCCGCTCTTGCTTTGTCATCCGCGGTTCGGGTAATAACAAGCCAGCCCTAACTCGACGCCAAAACCGGAATTTGTCATGGCCTACGCCGATGCAACGCCGAATCCTCGTCCGTTCGGACAGACGATGCGTACCGACAGTTGGTGGGCGCAGCCGCTGCTGGTGTTTCTCGGTTTGTCCACGTTCATCGTGTACTCGACGTGGGCGGCCTTTCAAGGGCGACACTATTACTTTGGCCCATATCTCTCACCGTTTTATTCGCCTGAAATCTTTGGCGCATCGCCTCACAGTTTGTTCGGTCCAAAACCTGGCTGGTGGCCGGGTTGGTTGCCGTTCTCTCCGGCGCTTTTGATTCTTTGGGCACCGGGCGGTTTTCGCCTGACGTGCTATTACTACCGCGGCGCTTATTACAAAGCGTTCTGGGCCGACCCGCCTTCATGCACTGTGAGCGAACCGCGCAAGCGTTATCTCGGAGAAAATTCCTTCCCGCTCATCATGCAAAACGTCCATCGCTATTTTATGTACGTTGCGCTGGTGTTCATCCTGATCCTCACCAGCGACGTGTGGAAGGCGCTCTGGTTCACCGAAGCCGCGACGGGCAAAACTTCTTTTGGCATGGGAGTGGGAACCATTGTACTGGGAATCAACGTTGTGCTGCTGGGCGGTTACACGCTCGGTTGCCATTCGCTGCGGCATCTGGTCGGCGGCGCACTGGATCAACTTTCCCGATCGCCCACCCGCCATTGCACTTATCAATGCGTGAGCTGCCTTAATCGCCGCCACATGCTCTTGGCTTGGATGAGCCTCTTCTGGGTGGGTTTCACCGATCTCTACGTCCGGCTTTGTTCGATGGGCATCTGGAAGGACTGGAGAATTTTCTAAAACACCAAACAATCCGCGTGATGGCAGACTACGAAACCCACGAGCATGACGTTCTGGTCATCGGTTCCGGTGGCGCGGGGTTGCGCGCGGCGATCGAGGCTTCGGCGGCGGGCGTCTCGGTCGGTATGGTTTGCAAGTGTCTGCTCGGAAAGGCCCATACCGTGATGGCTGAAGGCGGCATTGCCGCCGCGCTCGCCAACGTGGATGAACGCGACAGTTGGAAAGTCCACTTCTCCGATACCATGCGCGGCGGCCAGTACGTCAACAACTGGCGCATGGCGGAACTTCACGCGAAGGAAGCGCCAGACCGAGTGCGTGAGCTGGAAGCTTGGGGCGCTGTGTTCGACCGGACGCAGGATGGCCGCATCCTCCAGCGCAATTTCGGCGGGCATCGTTATCCGCGACTCGCCCACGTTGGCGACCGCACCGGACTGGAGATGATCCGCACGTTGCAAGACCACGGCATCCATCGCGGCATCGATATCCACATGGAATTTTGCATTCTGACGCTGCTTAAGGATGGCGAACGTGTGGTCGGCGCGTTCGGTTACGACCGCGAGCGCGGGCGTTTCAAAATCTTTCATGCGAAGGCAGTCGTGCTGGCCACGGGTGGCATCGGCAAGGCTTATAAGATCACCAGCAACAGTTGGGATTGCACGGGTGACGGCCACGCGCTGGCTTATCACGCGGGCGCGGCGCTGATCGACATGGAGTATATCCAGTTCCATCCCACGGGCATGGTCTGGCCGCCGAGCGTATGCGGAATGCTCGTCACCGAAGGCGTGCGCGGCGAGGGCGGGATTCTCACAAACAAGGACGGTAAACGCTTCATGTTCGATTTCATTCCCGACAACTACAAGGCGCAGACCGCCGACAACGAAGAAGAAGGCTGGCGTTACACGCAAGGCGACAAAAATGCGCGCCGCCCACCCGAACTGCTCACGCGGGATCACGTCGCCCGCTGCATCGTGCGCGAGATCAAGGAAGGCCGCG
>CAZYYS010000174.1:0-11955 GCA_964651015.1 uncultured Verrucomicrobiota bacterium | reverse complement strand
CTCAACGAGGATTCCTTCTTCGTTCCGCCGGACTTCGGCAAGGATCCCCAGTTCGACTGGCCAATCTCACCGCCCGCGGGGAATTCTGGGGGATATACCGAGGGATGCTGCGGTGGTGCCGGCTGGCTGTTCTTCCCGTCTGTGGGCGACGCAACCCGCGTCGACGGAAACAACCAGACCAACTTTGAAGGCAAATTCCTTTGGAATGATCTGCTTTCGAGTCAGTTCTTGAATGCGACGACGCAGGGTGATCCTGCCGTGCGGTTCAAGTATGAGGTCACGCCGGACAAAGTGGGGCATCCGCTCCCCTTCACAATTGGATCTCGTGAAGCCGGTGGGGCGATTGACATGTTCCTGTTCGCCACGCGGCCTGACTTGATGACCACTTACACGCAAGAACAACTGGAGCAACTCTTCGTCAATCCTGTGTCAGTGCAGCAGCTAACTGACTCGGTGACGACGCCCTCGAATACCTGGTATTACCTCAAAATGGAGGGCGAAAGTTATGCCTCCAAGACGGCAGATGAATCCGTTGGGTTTACCCGGGCCTTCGCCGGTGATTCACGATCGGGCGCCCTTGGCACCCAGATCTTGGCACCCGACACCACGGCTTCCCAAGGCGCGGCGCTGTTCACTCAGACGGGCTTCTCCCTTTTTGCTGATAAGGCCACCTATTATGTGCAGTTCGCGCGAACCGGCACCTACTACATGTATATGCGCTTCACAATGTTCGATAATACCGGGAACAATACCTACCTCAACGAAGATTCCTTCTTCGTTCCGCCGGACTTCGGCAAGGATCCTCAGTTCGACTGGCCGATATCACCGCCCGCGGGGAATTCTGGCGGATATACCGAGGGATGCTGCGGTGGTGCCGGCTGGCTGTTCTTCCCGTCGGTGGGCGACGCAACCCGGATCGACGGAAACAACACCAACAACTTCGAAGGCAAATTCCAGTGGAATGATCTGCTTTCGAGTCAGTTCTTGAATGCGACAACGCAGGGTGACCCTGCCGTGCGCTTCCAATATCAAGTCACATCGACCAATGTGGGAGTTCCGCTACCTTTCACAATCGGATCGCGTGAAGGTGGACTGACGGTTGACATGTTCCTGTTCGCCACTCGGCCTGACTTGATGACGACCTACACGCAAGCGCAACTGGAACAACTCCTGATCGGCGGCGCACCATTGGCGATCACGAGCGTCTCGAGTGCTGGTGGCAATGTCACGATCAACTGGGCTGGTGCGACTGGAGTGCTCCTGCAAAAGAGCACCAACCTGTCCAGTTGGGCTGACATCCCCAGCACGGCGGGCAACAGCAGTTACACTGAGGCGACTACGTCCACGCCGACGTTCTACCGACTCAGCAAGCCATAAGCGTGGTTGCATTCTAAACCTCAAGGTCCGACTGCTTCGGCAGTCGGACCTTTTTTATGGCAATGTCAAGTTGCGCATCCTGTCACATTCATCTTGCTGATTCCGCCGCTTAAAATTAAAAGCACTCGTGTGCCGCATGAATACGCTGACTCGTTAAAACAGACAACGTCCCAGGCGCATAAACTCCGGCTCGCGCTGGACTGACAAGAACCATCCAGCCTTGAAATTATGCAGACTCGACACTCAAAACTCGTTCGATTCCTCTTCCTCTTGGGCCTGCCCGTTTGGGCGGTGGCGCCACCGCTTGCGGCCCAGACGCCTCTCGGTTTGAGCCTGCGCATGAGCGCAGGGCAGGCGCAGCTCAGCATCACGGGTGCCGTGGATTCTGTCTGCCAGATTCAATGGACCGACAACTTGTCCAACACCAGTCGCTGGTTACATCTTAACCATTGTGTTCTTTCCAACTCACCCTCACTCCTCACGGATGTGACGTCTTCATCTGCAACCACTCGGTATTACCGCGCCGTCTGGACGCCGAATACCAACCTGGTTTGGATTCCGCCCGGCACATTCACGATGGGCAGCTCGACGAACGAAGTGGGTCGCTTTCCCAATGAAGGTCCGCAGACAGCGGTCACGATCAGCCAGGGTTTTTGGATGGGGAAATATCTAGTGACTCAAGAGAACTACCAAGCAGTGGCCGGCGGCAATCCAAGTTATTTCACTGCCAGTCGCGGGTATACCGATGAACCGACTCGTCCCGTGGAGCAGGTGTCCTGGGCTAGCGCCAGAAGTTACTGTGACCTGCTCACGCAGCAGGAACTGGCGGCGGGGCTGATTCCCACCAACTACGTGTATCGGCTGCCAACGGAGGCAGAATGGGAGTACGCGTGCCGTGCGGGAACCACGACACGGTTCAGCTACGGAGATGACCCTGGTTATGCGAACGCGACCAACTATATGTGGATTTCCAGTAACAGCGGCTTTGCGACACATCCGGTGGGGCAGAAGTTACCGAACCCGTGGGGATTGTATGACGTGCCGGGCAATGTGTCGGAATGGTGCCAAGACTATTATGGCGGCGCTTATCCTGGCGGGAGCGTTGTTGACCCGCAGGGGCCGGATACGGGCTCGTCTCCCGTTTATCGCGGCAGCAACTTTGGTGAGACTGGCAGGCTCTCCCGGTCAGCCTTCCGCGGCTTCCAAACCGACGGAGGAGCCACGGGCCAGATTGGCTTCCGGGTTGTGCTTGCCCCAGGTCCACCCTGAGCAACACGGTGGTGTTCCATTTACTCGCCCATCGATGGCGTGCGCCAACCCGCCCGCCGATTCATGGCCAGCCTTCAGAGCGGAAGTCGAAAAGCCGCGAATCAAGGCGAACGGCGATTACTCGTAGCGAAGCGCATCAATCGGATCGAGATTGGCGGCCTTAAGAGCGGGGAAAAATCCGAAGACGACACCTATGATGGCACTGACGGAAAAAGCCAGCAGAACAGATTCGGTGGAGATCAGGGTCGGGAAGCCAGCGAACTTGGTGAGCAAGGGGGCGAGCCAGTAGCCGGTCAAAATTCCGAGAGCGCCGCCGACGACACTCAGCAGAACGGCTTCGATCAAAAACTGGCGGAGCACGTCCCGGGCGCGTGCACCAACCGCCAGCCGAATTCCGATTTCCCGGGTGCGCTCGGTAACACTGACCAGCATGATGTTCATGATACCGATGCCGCCAACGACCAGGGAAATGCCGGCGAAGGCGCCGATGAGAACGGTCATGATGCGATTGTTCGCATTGAAGAAATCGCTCATCTCCTGCTGACTGCGGATGGAGAAGTCATCCTCCTTGTCCGGCGTAATCTGGTGGTTCTGGCGCAAGATGGCTGCGACTTGGTTTGTGACATCATTCATCACGTCGAGCCCGGTCGCAGCGATGCTGAACGCTCGGAACTTGGTATCGCCGGAGAGTCGTTTCATGACGCTTGTGTAGGGCATGAGAATGACGTCGTCCTGATCCTGGCCGAACGTATTCGCGCCCTTGGAAGCCAGCCAGCCGACCACTGTCACCGGTGAGTTCTTGATGCTAACCGTTTGTCCGACAGGGTCTATACCCTCCCCAAAGAGAGTGGCTGCGGTAGTCTTGCCCATCAGGCAGACCTTGGCATTGTTGCGCACGTCTGTCTCGGTGAAGTTCTCGCCGGATTGAAACCGCCACGAACGTATCTCCGCGAAGTCCGCACTGACACCCCAAATGCCGACTGAGGTGTTCTGGTTGCCAGCCACCACTTGCACGGTGGCGCGCACCTCGGGGCTGATACCGGCCAAGCCAGTCACTTCGCGACGCAAGGTGTCATAGTCACGTTCGGTCAAGTTCGGTTGCATGCCGAATCCACCCCGGACTCCGCCACGGGACATATTGCCGGAAAAGATGATCAACAAGTTGTTTCCCATACTGGCAATCTGACGCTCGACCTCCGCCTTGGCGCCTGTGCCCATGCTCACCCCCACAATGACCGCGGCGATACCGACGATGATTCCCAGCATCGTGAGAAAGGAACGGAGAACGTTGCGACGGATCGCGCGCAACGCAGTTTTAAGGATCGCAAACATGGACTAGACAAGATGGACGGCTCGTTGCTCTTCGTCGAGTCGCGCCAAAGCCTCAGGCGCGCGAAGGCGATTCAAGACCGCCTCGTCCGTACGGATCAGACCATCACGCATCACCACTTTGCGTTTGGAGAAATTTGCAATGTCCAACTCGTGCGTGACCATGACGACGGTGATGCCTTGATCGTTAAGCGATTGAAACACCCCCATCACCTCCATGCTCGTGCGCGTGTCCAGGTTGCCGGTGGGTTCGTCGGCCAGGAGCACGCGCGGTTCATTAACGAGGGCGCGCGCGATGGCGACGCGCTGTTGCTGACCGCCGGAGAGCTGGTTGGGGTAATGGTCGGCCCGGTCGCTCAACCCGACCATTTCCAGCGCCGCCAGAGCGCGCTCCTGCTGATCAGGGGCTGGCATTGGGGGACGGCAGTACAGTAGAGGGAGTTCAACATTCTCAAGTGCGGACGTGCGGGTGAGCAGGTTGAACCCTTGGAAGACGAAGCCCAATTTGGAATTGCGCAGGTCGGCAAGTTGATCCCGGCTGAGATCGCCGATATCGACACCGTCGAGTTCATAACTGCCGTTGGTCGGGCGGTCGAGGCAGCCAATGGTGTTCATCAATGTGGACTTGCCGGAGCCACTGGCACCCATTATCGCGACGAATTCTCCCGGGAAGATGTCGAGCGTGACACCACGCACCGCATGGACCTCCAACGAGCCGTTCCGATACGTGCGGCGAAAATCTACCAGCTTGATAATGGGTTCCATAGCAGGCCAGTCAGACGCATCAGCGCGGCCGGCGTGGGCCGCCGAATGGATTGCTGAAAGGATTCCGTGGCGTGGTAGCTGCCGGGGCCGTGCTCGTTCCGCTGATCACTTCGTCTTTCTCACTTAACCCCTCGAGGACTTCTACGCTGCTTGCATCCGCAATCCCGAGCTTGACTGGAACTGCGCGCAGCACGACTTGGCCGCCCGGTGTGTTCGCATCCGGGTTTTCCTTCAGATACACCGTCGCCGACTTAGGTGTAGTGGATTCGGATCGTTGTCGCTGACCTGTGCCGCCCCCAGGACCACCTCCGAACCCACCACCGCCGAAGCCTTGGCCACCCGGTCCTCCTGGGCCGCCGCCTTGTGCCATGCGGGCGCGGAACTCGGCCATGATTTTCTCATACTTCTGCTTTTGTTCAGCCGTTAATGTCGCGGTGTATGCTTCGCGCTCGGCATCCGTTGGGCGACGACGCGCGCCTTCAGCCATCCAAGGCATGGTCGGTAGTCCCGCAAACGGACCGCTTTCGATAAGGGTGGTTCCGGAGGCAGGCTTGGCCGCCGCATTGGTGTCTCCCGTGACTGTCACCCCCGCAGGGGGACGGAAGCGAATGGCGGCGAGTGGAAGCTTAAGCACATTTTTGCGTTCAGCGGTGATGAACTTTGCTGCAGCGGTCATCCCGGGTCGCAATTTCAAATCTTTGTTGTCCACTTCCACAATCGTGCTGTAGGTCACAACGTTTTGATTGGTGCTGGCCGCATAACGCACCTGCTTGACACTGCCCTCGAATGTGCGCCCAGGGAAAGTTTCGACCGTGAACTGCACCTTCTGGCCTTCCTCCACCCCGCCCACATCGGCCTCGGACACGGCGGCTTCGATTCGCATGTTGCGGAGATCGTTCGCAATGGTGAAGAGCGTCGGGGTGTTCATGGTCGCGGCGACGGTTTGGCCGACTTCGACTCTGCGCGTCACGACGACGCCATCAATCGGCGCGTGAATCGTGGTGCGGTCCAGGTCCACCTTGGCACGCTCAACATTGGCTTGGCGGGTCTTTACCTGCGCCTTGGCCTGGGTGAGATTCACGCGTAACTGGTCAAACTCCGACTTGGAAATCAAGTTCGCTTTGGAGAGTTCGTCGCCTCGGTCATAGTTCAATTGAGCCAAATCCTGAGCGGCCTCGGCGTTGGCAAGCTCGGCCTCGGCCTGCCCCAACGTGCGCTCGTAGGTGGCCGGGTCAATCTGCGCGACGATGTCACCCTCCTTTACACGCGAATTAAAGTCAGCCTTGATTGCAGTGATCATGCCCGAAATCTGACTTCCGACCTCCACCAACTGCACGGGAATCAACGAGCCGTTGGCGGTTACGAACTGCGTGATGTCGCCGCGAGTGACAGAGCTGGTCTTGTACTCTGTTGCGGCGTTGGCTGGACGATTCCAATAGCGGAAGCCTGCCCAAGTTCCTCCCGCTAGTAGGACCAGAATGACAGCGCGCTTAAGCCACCGACCCCGGCCTTTGACCGCCTTAACTCTTTTGGCTGGGGTCGCCGGCAATTTTTTCGAGCCTTCAGTTGAAACATCTGCCGATTGATTCATGAGTTAGGCTTTTGGGTTGCGATGCGCTTACACGATACATTCTGCTTACCCTTTGACCCCGTGTCAATCTCTCCAGCTTCTTGAGGATCAAATCGAATTGACTCAAAAAGAATGTTACCGTGAGCGGGGTGAAATGGTTTGAGGAAGCCATTCGTTGACTCAAAAAGGGTGTTACCGAGCTATGGACATCCACATGAGTCAAATTACCCGTCAGGAAGTGCTGGAAAAGAAGCGGGCGCGGTATGCCCGCGCCGGCACGGAACACAAAACCAAAATCATCGACGAACTGGTCGAACTTTTCGGCTACCACCGCAAGGCCGCCATCCGCGCGTTGCAAACGCGACCGGTGATCGCCGCGCCCTTTGTCTTGGGCCGACCCAAGGAGTACGATCCGGAGAAACTCCTGCCACCGCTCAAGGCGATCTGGTTGCAGGCGCTCCAACCCTGCGGGCTGCGGCTCAAAGCGTGTTTGCCCGACTGGCTGCCGGCCTACGAACAAGACCATCGCCGGTTGAACGCCGATGTGCGGCGCGCGTTGCTAGCGGCCAGTCGCGCCACGCTGGATCGGTTGCTTCAACCGGCGCGGATTCAACATCGCCGCCGCGCCACCACCCGCCCCGGCACGTTGCTGCGCCATCAAATTCCGATTCGCACCGATTGGAATGAAAACGCGCCGGGCTTTCTGGAAGTGGACACGGTGGCCATGTGTGGCGGCGTGCTCGATGACCGGCACGGCTGGATGTTTGACGCGGTGGACATTCACACCACCTGGAACGAGATGCGCGGTCTGCCCAACCGCAGCGAAGCCGCGACTTTACAGGAGATTCGCGATGTCGAAGCGAACCTGCCGTTTGCCCTGCGCGGCGTGGACAGCGACAACGGCGGGGAGTTCATCAACCACCATCTGGCCAAACATCTTCAGCAACGCGCCCAGCCGGTCGCCTTCACCCGTTCCCGTCCGTATCGCAAGAACGACAACGCGCACATCGAGCAGAAGAACTTCACCCAGGTGCGCCAGTGGTTCGGCTACGAACGCTACGATCATCCGGACGTGTGGCCGTTGGTCAACGCGCTGTGCAAAGGCGCGTTGAACCAGTTGCTCAATTACTTTCTGCCCACGCTCAAGTTGCAGAGCAAGGAACGACGTGGCAGCCGGGTGCTCCGCAAGTAGGGGCCGGCGCTGACGCCGTTGGCCCGCGTGCTGGCCTGCACGGAAGTCAGTGCGCCAACCAAGGCGCGCTTGGAGCGCCAACAGCAGCAACTCAATCCGTTTGCCTTGCGGCGGGAAGTGGACCGGCAACTCAAGCACATCGAAGCCCACCGACGGCCACCGGAAGCTTGACTCGATCCAGAGAATGAGAGAAGAAAAAGCACCCCAAGAAACGGGAGCGAGGGAGGGCCGACGGCCACCGGGCCCCGCCTTCCTTCGTTTCCAAATGGAAGGGGTCGTGGGTAACACCACTTTTGAGTCAACCGGAGCTCGTTCCGGCCTCTCCCAGGGTAACACCTACTTTTGAGTCACGGCGCAAATCAACCGAGACATAATTCGTCCAGGAACGCGGCACGCTCAGTGGGCGTAACCGTTCGAGGGCTCTCCGGGAGAGTTTGCCTTTGGTCTTGCACGGTTGTGTTGGTGCGTCGTTCATTCGCAGGTCTGCCAGTCATTCATGCGAAAGTCCGCGCGCCAACCCGCCAACGATTTTCGTACAGCAACAGCACTTACCGCCAAAAGCGTGTCGAATTTCGGATTCACCAGCCACGTCTGACAGAAGCACGAAACGGTGGGCCAATCTCGTAGTGAGCCAAAAGTAAGTGTTACCCGAGCCTGGAGGCGCGAGAGGCCAATTTACGAAACACGTTTGACGAACGTATGCAAATTGAGCAATCTTCGCGACCAATGCGTATCATTCACTGCTTTGCCCTGGCTTGGTTCGGACTGACGGTCGTGACAAGCGCACAAACGACCAACCAGATCATCCGTCCCATGTCGCTCCAGGATTGCATCATGGTGGCGCTGCGGCACAACCTGGACGTGCAAATCCAACGTCTCAACCCGGACATCTCCAGGTACACTCTCGACGCTGTTTACGGGAGTTATGACCCCTCATTCTCTTTCGCGGGTACACACCGAAAAGATGAGCAACCCGGTGGTTTCGATTCGCAGAACCGGCCTTATCCTGGAAGCGACACTGAGACGGATTCATTCACCACAGGCCTTCAAGGGTTACTTCCGTGGGGACTGAATTATAACGTGGGCGGAAATGTGGCCGACACTTATGGCAAGCGCCCGCTCGTCAGCTTCGATCCAAACAGTCCTTATATTGTAACGAACAGTTTTGTGGACATCAACACCGGCAATACCATCACCTATCTCAACACGAACTACGCCACCTTCAACTCACGCGAATCGTTCGAAAACACCGGTGGCAGTGTTGGATTGCTGCTACTGCGACAGCCGCTGTTGAAGAATTTTTGGATTGATTCCACGCGTTTGCAAATTTACCTGGACAAGCAAAATGTCAAGATTTCCGAACTCGGCCTGCGCTCTCAAATCATGACCACGGTCACCGCCGTGGAGGAAGCCTACTACAACCTGATCTCCGCGTTGGATAATGTGAAAGTCCAGCAAAACGCTTTGGAACTGGCCGAACAATTGGTGGCCGAGAATAAAAAGCGAGTGGAAGTTGGCGCGCTGGCGCCGCTGGATGCGAAGCAATCCGAGTCTCAAGCCGCCAGCAGCCGGGCGGATTTGTTGCAGGCGATGGGCGCGGCGGACACGCAGCAGCGGGTCTTGAAGAACCTGTTGAGCGATGATTACAACCAGTGGAAAGACGTGATGGTTCGGCCAACCCAGGCATTGTATGCGCTGCCGCAGGATTTGAACCTGCAACAGAGCTGGAAAAGAGGATTGAGCCAGCGCCCGGACCTGTTGCAGCAGAAGTTGAGTTTGGATAAGCAGGGGGTCATTGTTCGTTTTCAAAAAAACCAGTTGTACCCTCAGTTGGATTTGATCGGCACTTATGGCTATACCGCTTCAGGCAAGAACTATAGCGACGCGTTCCAACAAATGAGCGGAAAGGATAATCCCTTTTACTCGTTTGGCGCGGCGGTGACCGTCCCGTTGGGAGATACAGCTTCGCGCAACAACTACAAGAGCGCCAAGGCCACCAAGCAACAAATCGAACTGCAGGTCAGACAACTGGAGCAGACCGTCATGATTCAGATTGAGAACGCCATGGCGGTCGCCGAAACCAATTTCGAGCGGGTGAAAGCCACGAAGGAGGCAAGCCGTTATGCCGAAGCCGCGCTGGATGCCGAGCAAAAGAAGCTCGAGAATGGCAAGAGCACCAGTTTCATAGTTTTGCAACTCCAGAAAAACCTGACGGATGCGCGGTCTGCCGAAATCCGCGCGCTGGCCGAATACAACGATGCGCTGGCACGACTCGCCCTGAACGAAGGTTCAACCTTGGAGCGAAATAATTTGAGCGTCGAGATCAAGTGAGATTGCCGGGGGTCGCTTGTTCTGAAATCACCGAAGCGTCTCCAATCAAATCTGTCATCATGTCCGTCACCGTTGGCGCTTTGATCGGCAGATATTTTCCCGTTGCCGTCGCCAACACTACATCTTGCGCGTTGCGCAGTTCCGCACTGGCTTCGAATAGTTTGTACCGGACGTTTCTGTCCAATCGCCCGGTAGCGATGATGGTCTCCTCAGGGCGCGCGGGGTGCAGAAATCGAACGTTCAGTTCCGCGCAATAACCGAACCGCTTTGTCCGCACGATGCAGACCCACGCCATGATTTCATCCAGCAACGTCGCCAGCAGCCCTCCGTGAATCGTCTGTTTGAAGCCGACGTGCTCAGGCCGTGGCACAAAGCGCGTCCGCACAATCCGGCCATCTGTTTCAAATTTGATTTGCAATCCCAAGGGGTTGAATTCACCACAAACAAAACAAGACCGGGTGTACGGCAAAGGTTGCATGGCCGAAACAGTAAATGACAAGTGGCCGCAGCGTAAGACAAATCATTGACCGCCGCTTGCTTAACGATTCGGTTTGAGTTATCCGTTGCGCGGATGATTAAAACACAGGGCGGCACCGTCTCAAGTTGATGGCTGCAACCCGCCAATCCCAGCCTCCTGTACGCGTGGACGGTAAGTTCTTTCGTCTTGGCGAACGGAAATTTTTCCCAAAAGGAGTATCGTACGGGCCGTTTGCACCCAGCGCTGGGAATGGACATTTCGCCTCTCGGGATCAGACCGCACTGGATTTTGCTCAAATTCGCGACCTCGGAGCCAATCTGATTAGGGTTTATTATGTTCCACCTCCCTGGCTGCTCGACATGGCGATGGACCATGAATTGAAACTCCTGATCGACATTCCCTGGAACAAACACCTCTGTTTTCTGGACTCGGAAAGGCAACAGTCAGCTGCTCGTGAGACCATCCGTCAAGCCGTGGCATCGTGTGCCCGGCATCCTGCTGTCTTCGCTTATAGCGTGGCCAATGAAATTCCTCCCGATGTGGTCCGTTGGAGCGGCGGGCGGGCGGTGGCCGACTTCATTGACGAACTGGTACAAGAAGCTCGGACAATCCACTCAGAGTGTCTTTGCACGTTCACGAATTTTCCATCGACGGAATTCTTGCGCCCGCAGAGTCCTGATTTTCTTTGCTTCAACGTTTATCTGCACGATCGCCGCCCCTTTGTGAATTACCTCGCCCGCCTCCAGATGATCGCCGACAATAAACCGCTGATCCTCGGTGAAAGCGGCGTCGATTCGCTCCGTGAGGGAGAGGGACGCCAGTCGGAAATCCTTTCGTGGCAAATTGAAGCGGCTTTTCGCAGTGGCCTCGCCGGCTCTGTAATTTTCAGCTATACGGATGATTGGTACGCGGATGGTCAACAGATTGAAGATTGGGCGATGGGGTTAACCACGCGTGATCGGCAGCCGAAAAAATCGTTTGCCGCTGTGCAGCAAAAGTTTTGGCCCGCACCCTATTTTCCGCGGGCGCGGCATCCTAAAGTTTCCGTTGTCGTCGCCAGTTACAACTCAGACCACACACTCAAGACGTGCCTCGATTCACTCCAGCATCTGAACTATCCCGACTACGAAGTGATCCTGGTGGACGACGGCTCGACTGATACTACCCCACAAGTCGCGTCCTTGTATCCGACAGTCAAAACCATCCGTCACCAGATCAATCTCGGCCTCTCCGCCGCGCGCAACACCGGCATCGCGTCGGCGGCCGGCGAAATCGTGGCTTTCACCGACGCTGACTGCCGCGTGGACGAGGATTGGCTTCATTATCTGGTGGGTGATTTGTTGGACAGCGAGTTTGCCGGCATCGGTGGACACAATTTCCTGCCGCCCGATGATTCCGTAGTTGCTGCGGCGGTTCTGGTTTCCCCCGGTGGTCCAGCCCACGTCATGTTAACGGACCGACAAGCGGAGCATATTCCAGGTTGCAACATGGCCTTTTACAAATGGGCACTCGCGGAAATCGGTGGATTCGATCCAATGTTTTACAAAGCTGGCGACGATGTGGACCTCTGCTGGCGGTTACAGCAGCGCGGTCACAAGATCGGCTTCAGTCCGGCGGGATTCGTCTGGCACTATCAACGCTCGA
>CAZYYS010000173.1:0-12027 GCA_964651015.1 uncultured Verrucomicrobiota bacterium | reverse complement strand
CCGGAGCAGGAATAGAAAGCCGAATCGCCGATACTGGTGACGCTGTTACCGAGGGTAATGCCGGTGAGGCTGGTGCAGAATTGGAACGCATAGCCACCGATGATTATGACGCTATCAGGGATCGTGACGCTGGTGAGATTGGAATAGCTTGCGAACGCATAGTCACCAATGGCGGTGACCGGGAGGCCATTGATCGCGCTGGGGAAGTTCATCACCGTAACGGCGGGGCCGTTGTATCCCGTGATGGTAGCCGTGCCGTTGTTGGTCGTGTAAGTGAAACCATACAGCACGGCAGGACGACCGGCATACGTTGCGCCCCAGCCCGTGGTCCCCGGCAGGTAATAAACGGTGGCGTTGTTGTCACCCAAGAACACATCCGCGCCAGCCGTCGGCGCGTTACCCTCGAAATAGGCACCCGTCAGACTGGTGCAGTTGTAGAATGCTCCATCCTCGAGGGTGGCAACGCCATTGCCGATCGAGGCACTGGTCAAGCGGCTGCAATTAAAGAACGCCCGATATCCAATGATGGTGACACTGCTCGGAATGGTAACCGTGCTCAAGTTGGTGCAGTTTTGAAATGCCCAGCCGCCAATCCTGCTGAGGCCGTTGCCAATCGCGGCGCCGGTCAAGCCGTAGCAGCCACTGAACACAAAATTTCCCATGCTCGTGACGCTGTTGGGGATGGTGATACTCGTCAGGCTGGTTACGTTGGCAAAGGAGGAATCGCCAAGAGCGGTCACCGGCAGGCCAGTGATCGCGCTGGGGATGGTTACGGCACCGCCGGGGCCGGTGTATCCCGTGATGGTGATGGTGCCGTTATTGGTAATGTAAGTAAATTGGGCTCGCGCGGAAAAAGGCAGCAAGAGCAGCACCAGCGGCAGTAGCCGCAGGGTGCAGGTGGTTCGCAAACGCAGCCAAGCAGTCACATTGCTGGAGCACACACGTCTCGCCTCTTGCCGACGGCGTTGGAATTTGTTCTTTTCAGTGGTCATTTGCCGACGCTGCGCCTTTGCGTTTCCCGCGTCAACCGCGAATTTGTGAAGGTTTATGGTGAGTTGGTTGCTGGCTTTAATGGTGACAGTTTCGGAATGTTTGCACCAGCTTGGAGGCTGGGGTTTCAGCACCCGGACTATGCACTGCCCGGGGCGCGGCTGTCTCAGCCGCTGGAGCCTCGACTGTACCCAAGGCATCCAAACCTTTGGCTCATCCACAACCATCGGAAGTGCTGCGGCGGGGACAGCCGCGCCCCAAAATCTTCGCAGAAAGGAACGGTGTCATGGAATGGCACTGCGGAGGCGCCGGGGTTCGTGGAAAATATTCTGGTGAAATCGTCCCAAGAATGATAATAATTCAGCGTTTAATCGTCTGATCAAATGCGCGTAACGTAATGAATTTTCATTGGGTACATTGTTTTCGAGGACCGGCATTGAGTTGCTTGCTGGTGGTCTTCCTGTCTAACGCCATTGCCGCCGATAGCAGCAAGATTGATTTCAACCGCGATATCCGTCCGATCCTCTCGGAGAACTGTTACGCGTGCCACGGGCCGGACAGTGAGAAGCGCAAAGCCGGCTTGCGGCTCGATCTCAAAGAAGGCGCGCTGGCGAAGCTCAAATCCGGCGACTTTGCCATTGTTCCCGGAAACGTTGCGAACAGCACATTGGTCCAGCGCATTATAACGAAGGACGAAGATGACCTGATGCCGCCACTCAAGACGGGCAAGCATCTAGCGGAAGCGCAAATTGACCTGTTGCGGCGCTGGATTGCGCAAGGTGCAGTGTGGAGTTCGCATTGGTCGTTTAACAAACCAGAACGACCGACACCGCCCACGGTGAAAAACAAGGGCTGGCCTCGCAACCCAATCGACAACTTCATTCTGGCCCGCCTCGAAAAGGAAAACCTGACGCCCGCTGCCGAAGCAGACAAAGCCACGCTCATTCGCCGGGTGACGTTCGACTTGACCGGCCTGCCGCCTACCCTCGAGGAAGTGGATGCATTCCTGGCTGACCGGCATCCGTACGCCTACGAGCGGCTCGTGGACGGGCTGCTGCAATCACCGCGTTACGGCGAACACGAAGCGCGTTACTGGCTTGATGTCGCGCGTTACGGGGATACGCACGGTCTGCACCTGGACAACGAGCGGTCGCTATGGCCGTATCGGGACTGGGTGGTCAGAGCATTTAACCAGAATCTGCCATTCAATCAGTTTACGGTGGAACAAATCGCCGGCGATCTGTTACCGAACCCGACCCAGAGCCAGAAAATCGCCTCGGGTTACAATCGTTGCAACGTGACCACGAGCGAGGGTGGCGCGATTGACGACGAATTCTACGTGCGCTACGCCGTGGATCGCACCGAGACGACGGGGATTGTGTGGATGGGTTTGACGCTCGGTTGCGCGGTCTGTCACGACCACAAGTTCGACCCGGTTTCGCAGAAGGAGTTTTACCAGATGTACGCGTTTTTTAACAATTTCGCGGAGAAGGCAATGGATGGCAACGTACTCCTGCCGCCGCCAACCATGAAATTACCCACGCCGGAACAAACGGTAAAGCTCGCGCAGCTTAACGAGTCCATTACGCTTGCGGAAACGCGCATTCGCGAAGCCGCGGGAAAGGTCGATTACCAGGAGCCCGAGCCCAAACCGATCGCCAAGGAGCATAGTGACTTTGTGTGGGTCGAAGACGATTTTCCAAAGGATGCCAAGGTCCAAAGTGACGGCGCGGCGTTAAAGTGGATTGAAGGGGACAAGGTTTACAGCGGCAAGCGCGCGCTCACGCGAACCGACGGCGGCCTGGCCCAAGATACTTTCACGCGTGCATCCACCCCGCTAAGAGTCGGCGACGAAGACAGGTTGTTTGCTTATGTTTACCTAGAACCGACCAATCAACCCAAGGCGATCATGCTGCAATTTCACGCAACCGGCTGGTCGCATAGAGCGAACTGGGGTGACGAAAACGCAATTTCCTACGGCGACAAGGGCACAACGAACAAACTGCTGATGGGTGAATTACCCAAGGCCGGAGAATGGGTCCGGCTGGAGGTAGACGCAGCCAAACTCGGTTTGCCGAAGGACACGCTGATTGATGGCATGGCGTTCACCCAATTTGGCGGCACGGTTTATTGGGACAAGGCTGGTATTGTGACCGCGACACCGCAGGAGGATCGTTCCAGGGAGTCGCAACTCGCATGGGAGCAGCAGGAGGCCGTCAGAGAAAAACCCGGCTCGCCGCGGGATGTGCTGGACGCGATCAAGGTAAAATCGGCCCAACGGACACCCGAACAGGCCAGGCTGATCCACGAATATTACATCTCGCGAATTTACGCGCCGTTGCGTTTGACTTTTGATCCGATGTTGAAGGAGCTAGCCGCAATCAAAAAGGAGCGCGACGACCTGGACAGTTCACTGCCAGCCACGATGATCTCCCAGGAAATGGAAAAACCGCGCGGCGCATTCCTCCTTAAGCGCGGCCAATACGATCAGCGCGGCGATCCCGTGCAACCCGGCGTGCCCGCCGTACTGCCTGCGTTGCCGCCCAGCGACACGACAAACCGCCTCGACTTCGCGCGCTGGCTCATCAGTCCGGAGCATCCGCTCACGGCGCGTGTGACGGTGAATCGGTTTTGGCAGCAGTTTTTCGGTACGGGCATCGTGAAGACCGCCGGCGATTTTGGGGCGCAGGGCGAATGGCCGTCGCATCAAGAACTGTTGGACTGGCTCGCTTGTGAATTCATGTCACCATCGTCACCCGTTGACTCAATCGTCAAATCCAGCGGCCAAAGTAACGATTCAACGATCCCACGCTTCAACGATTCGCCGTCCCACCCTTGGGATGTGAAGCACCTTCTCAAACTCATCGTCACGTCAGCGACGTATCGTCAAGGCTCCGCCGTCACCCCCGAAAAGTTGCGTGCGGATCCGGAGAATCGTTTGCTGGTGCGCGGTCCGCGGTTCCGACTTGACGCGGAAATGATCCGGGACAACGCGCTTTACGTTAGTGGCTTGCTCATTGAAAAAATGGGCGGCCGTGGCGTGCGCCCCTATCAACCGCCCGGCATTTGGGAAGCCGTCGGCTACACCGCAAGTAACACCGCCAAGTTCACTCAGGACCACGGTGAAGCGCTCTATCGCCGCAGCCTTTACACCTTCTGGAAACGAACCGCACCGCCGCCCTACCTCACGGCGTTCGATGCGCCATCGCGTGAACAGTATTGCACACGTCGCGAACGCACCGACACACCGTTGCAAGCGCTCGTGACCATGAACGATCCCGCCTACGTCGAAGCGGCGCGCCATCTGAGCGCGCGCATGATCCAGCATGACATTGATGCGGACGACCGCCTGGACTTCGGGTTCCGGCTTGTAACCGCACGGCAACCTTCCGCTTTTGAAAAGACCGTGCTGAAAGACGCACTCAAAAAGTATCAGGCGAAATATCAAAGCAACGTCGAAGATGCGAAGAAGTTGATCGCGGTCGGCGAATCACCGGTGAACGAAAAATTGGACCCGTCGGAACTCGCCGCTTACACAATGGTCGCGAGCCTGTTGCTGAATCTCGATGAAACGATAAACAAGAATTAAATATGTATCCTGCACCAGATCACCGCCATCTTCTCAGCCGCCGACATTTCTTCAAATCCACCGGTCTCGCCGTCGGACGGATTGCGCTGGCGGGGCTGATGTTTCCCGAGATGCTACGCGCCGCGAGCAAGGACACCGTCCGCGCTCACCCCGGGCTTCCGGACCTGCCGCACTTTGCGCCAAAGGCGAAGCGCCTAATCTACCTCTTCATGAATGGCGGGCCATCGCAGATTGACTTGCTTGATTACAAGCCGGGCCTCGATAAAATCTACGACACCGACCTGCCTGACTCCATCCGGAAGGGGCAGCGGTTGACGACGATGACGAGCGGGCAATCACGCTTTCCCATCGCTCCGTCCCGATACGAGTTCAAGCAACACGGCAAATCTGGCATTTGGTTCAGTGAACTGCTTCAGCATACGGCGAAAGTAGCCGATGAACTTGCCGTCATCAAAAGTGTTCACACCGAAGCCATTAATCACGACCCGGCCGTCACCTACATTCAAACCGGGCGACAAATCCCCGGCAACCCGAGTCTCGGCTCGTGGCTTAGTTACGGCCTAGGCAGTGAGTGTGATAATTTACCCGCCTTCGTCGTCATGACGCCGAGTTGGTCGGCCAAGCGCGACGCGCAGGCGCTTTACCAGCGGCTTTGGGAAGCGGGCTTCCTGCCGACGAAGCATGCCGGTGTCGCGTTGCGCGCGAAGGGCGATCCCGTGCTTTACCTAAATGACCCGCCGGGTGTTGACCGCGAAGCGCGTCGCGACATGCTAGACGCTCTCGCGCAGCTCAACACGGCCCAATTTGCGAAACTTGGCGACCCTGAGATCAACACTCGGATTGCGCAATACGAAATGGCGTTTCGGATGCAATCCTCCGTGCCGGAATTGACAGACATCAGCACCGAATCAAAGGCCGCGCTCGACCTCTACGGGCCGGAGGTGACAACGCCAGGAACGTTCGCTCACAGTGCGCTTTTGGCACGGCGGCTGGCGGAACGCGGCGTTCGCTGCATCGAGCTTTTTCATCGCGAATGGGACCATCACGGCGATCTTACGAGGGATCTGCCATTGCAATGCCGTGACGTCGATCACGCATGCTATGGCCTTATTACCGACCTGAAGAATCGCGGCATGTTGGACGACACGCTGGTCATTTGGGGCGGCGAATTTGGGCGCACGGTTTATTGCCAGGGCAAACTTACCAGGGAAAACTATGGGCGCGATCATCATCCGCGTTGCTTTACGATGTGGATGGCTGGCGGCGGCGTGAAAGGCGGCTCCGTTTATGGCGAGACCGACGACTTCAGTTACAATGTCGTCCAGGATCCGGTTCACATCCGCGACATCAACGCAACCATCTTGCATTGCCTGGGCATCGACCATCACCGACTTACGTTCAAGTTCCAGGGACTCGACCAACGTTTGACCGGCGTGGAGGAAGCCAATCCTGTGCAGGCCATCTTGGCGTAGGTGACCAGACCTGATTTTAATCCGCAGGCGTCGCGTTATCAGGGCCAGCAGAATGTCCGGACGACCTCGTAATCCCCTTCCACCCTACCCGCATTGCGCCTTATGTCGTAGGGCGTGATCCACGAGCACGAGGGCCGTCATCGCTTCAACCATTGGCACGGCACGAGGCAACACACAGGGGTCATGTCGGCCGCGCGGTTTGATTTTGGTGTTGTGAAATTCTTCGTCCACCGTGTCTTGTTCGTGCATGACCGTGGCAACGGGTTTGAACGCCACGCGAAAGTAAATGGTTTGCCCATTCGATATGCCGCCCTGAATTCCCCCGGAGCGGTTGCTCGTCGTAAAGACCTTTCCAGCCCGCGCGCGAAAAGGGTCGTTGTGTTCGCGTCCCGTCATCAGAATCCCACCAAAGCCCGAACCGATATCGAACCCCTTTGAGGCGGGCAGACTCAACATCGCTTTGCCCAAATCAGCTTCAAGTCGGTCAAATACGGGCTCACCCCAACCGGGCGGTACGCCGCGCGCCACGCCTTCTACGATGCCGCCGACGCTGTCGCCGGCCTTTCGCATTTTTTCAATCAACCGAATCATTTTTTCCGCCACTGAGCGATCGGGACAACGGACAATGTTTGCTTCGATGTCCTTCGCGCTCACCTTGTCGGGGTCAATGCCGGCAATGATACGTTGGACTTGATTAACGTAAGCTAGAATTTCAATACCGAACCGTTCACTGAGAATTTTCCTGGCGATGGCGCCGGCGGCAACTCTACCAATGGTTTCGCGCGCGCTGGTGCGACCGCCGCCTGGCCAGGCACGGATGCCAAACTTGGCAAAGTAGGTGTAATCCGCGTGGGACGGGCGGAATTTCGTGGCCATTTCGGTGTAAGCTTCGGGCCGCGCGTCCTCGTTTTTCACCCAGAGACTGATCGGCGTGCCAAGTGTTTTGCCGCCGAAGGTGCCGGAGAGAATCTGGACGGTATCCGCTTCTTTGCGCGGCGAAACGATTTTCGACTGGCCGGGACGACGACGATCCAGATCCGGTTGGATGTCTGCCTCGGTGAGTTCAAGACAGGGCGGGCAACCATCCACGACAACGCCCACGCCGCCGCCATGAGATTCACCCCATGTCGTTATGCGGAATAGATGACCGAACGTATTCGACATACCGCGAGAGTGCGGGAAAGCGGCGGTCTGGTCAAACTTGTCGTGCGGCACGCTCCTTTTGACAGTCAGTGCATGTTCAAATCGTCATATTGCGATGAACAGCGCTGCCTGCTTTGTACAATGGCTGGAGTCTGCGGTAATGCGGCCCCAACCCAACATGGGCCGGGCTCGTCGCAGCGCTACGGACACGACCATGGAAAGTGGCTGCACTCAAAAATTGAAGTGCGGCCCGGTGTAACACCGAGCCGCACTCCCCCTGGCGCGCAATGCGCACCACCCCCACCTAAGTCTTGCTACCGACACACATTCTTGGTCGATCGGGTTTGGTTGAGTGTGGTTGCATCTCGTCCCAACTGGTGATGAGAAATCTTCCGTCTCCACCAATCCGGCCAAGAGCTTCGTCGAAGAGGAATTTGAAGTGGCCGCTTACCCTCACCGGATTGATTATCAGACGGCCGATGAAGTCTTGGACCTCGTTACCGCCGCCGTTCATCTTGATGTCGGCGTTGGGCGCAATGAGGGTACTGGTAAACCCTTCATTTCCAAACTCAGTTACGGTGGAACCTTTGGTCCCCTTGGAAGATGTGGCCTTTATACGAATTCTCACAGCGCTTCCCGCCAAAAAGCATTTGCTGGGCCAGCGCGTTTCCCACAAGCACCTTGCATTTTGGTGCCGATGACGAATGCCACGTTCACTGAGAGTCAATCACTTGGATTTATGAAGCAATGGCGGTGGATTCATTGGTGCTTGCTAATTTGACAACGATTGTCTCAGGAGGAGACGCGCAATCGACCAGGCGTAACGTGACTGCGAGCTACCCAGCCCAAGCGAAGCCGACCCTGCCCTTTCCGGCTGGATAAAGACTGCAGGCGTGGCTTATTTTTCCTACCGGCTGCTTCAACCAAATGAACAAATATGTCACCCAACTTGAATGCGAAGACGCTGCTTATCACTGGCGCCAGCCGGGGAATCGGCAAGGCGATTGGTTTGCGCGCCGCGCGCGATGGCGCAAACATCGTTATTATCGCCAAGACGGTTGAGCCTCATCCCCATTTGCCCGGCACCATCTACACCGCCGCCAAAGAAATGGAGGCTGTCGGCGGGAAGGCTTTAGCCTGCATGGTTGACATTCGCTTTGAAGATCAGATTCACCAAGCCGTCAAAAAAGCAGTCGAAACTTTTGGCGGGATTGATATCTTGGTCAACAATGCCAGCGCAATCAGCCTAACTGGCACTTTGGCGACTTCCATGAAACGATTTGACCTGATGCATGCCGTCAATGCGCGCGCGACATTCGCCTGTTCGCAAGCCTGCCATCCGCACCTGCTGAAGGCGGGCAACCCGCACATCTTGAACATATCGCCACCGTTGAACCTGTCGCCAAATTGGTTCGCTCCCCACGCGGCTTATACAATGGCTAAATATGGCATGAGCATGTGCGTTTTGGGCATGGCGGAGGAATTTCGAGCGGAAGGCATCGCCGTGAATGCGCTTTGGCCGCGCACCATCATCGCCACGGCTGCCGTGATGAATTTGCTCGGCGGTAACGAAGCAGTCCGCCGTAGTCGTAAACCGGAGATAATGGCGGATGCCGCCCATGTGATTTTGTGCCGCCCAAGCCGGTCATGCACCGGCAACTTTTTCATTGATGAAGAAGTCCTGGCGGCGGAAGGGGTTACCAAGTTTGACAACTATGCAATCACTCCCGGCGCCAGTCTTGTGCCCGATCTTTTTCTATGATAGGCTGCCGCAAAGCTGATCACATCTTTTGTAACTTTCTTGATCATGATTCCGCTTTAGGAATAGGTTGATCTGTGATTTGCTGGAGAATAATATAAATCTCATTCGGTTGCGGGGCTCGATCCGATCAGGACCGAAGACCGTAAGGGAAAACGGCTTCGCGAATAGCCTTAAGTTTTCATGAGTACGGGAAAAAAAATAACGCTTGGCCTCACAGTGACGGTCGCAGTGGCGGCACTCCTTTGGGGAACGCTTTGGATTTTTAGCACTGGAGCAATCAAGAAAGCTGGTCCAGCGTTGGCGGGCAACTCCAGCGAGGCCGGCAACAACCAGAACGCCGGCCCGACCACAGCCGAGGATTTTCACCTTTTAGATCAGTCAGGTCGGTCGCATTTTCTCCACCGCCAGACCAAGAGCAAGGCCGTGGTACTGATCGCCACCGCCAACGGTTGTCCCGTCATCAAGGAGGCAATTCCAAGGATCAAGGCTCTTCGGGATCGCTTTGGCAAAGAGGGCGTCTTGTTTTGGATGATTGACTCCAATCCACAGGATGATCGCAACAGCATTGCCGCAGAAGCGTCGTCCTTGGGAATCGATGTGCCGATTCTCACTGACGACGTCCAGTTGGTTGCGAGTGAACTGGGTTTGGCGCGAACGTGTGAAGTCGTCTGCATCAGTACTGCCGATTGGTCAATTATTTATCGCGGCGCAATCGATGATCAACTGGGAGACACCACCAAGAAGAAGCCATCGAAGGCTTACTTGGAGAAAGCATTAACCTCGTTTTTGGCAGGCAAGCAGATTTCGCCCAATCGCACGATGGCGAAGGGCACGGCAATCTCCTTCGCTGGTGCGAAAGATTTCGGGAAGAAACCCATTTCGTATGTGAACGACGTTGCGCCCATTCTGCAAAGGAGCTGTGTGCCTTGTCACAGTCCCGGAAACATTGGACCGTTTGCGATGCCGAATTATGAGAAGGTAAAAGGCCGATCAGCGAGCATTCGCGAGGTCTTGTTGGGGCAACGAATGCCACCGTGGCACGCGGACCCGCACTACGGCGCCTTTGCGAATGAGCGCCACCTGTCGGCGGAACAGGCACACATTCTGGCACAATGGATTCAGCAAGGCTCGCCTCGTGGTGAGGGTGAGGATCCGTTGGAGTCCAAGCCAGCGCCACCGGCCGAACCGTGGCCGTTGGGAAAGCCGGATCGCATTGTAAAGTTCCCAAAAGCGGAAGAGATCGCCGACAATGGCGTATTTGATTACCGTTATATCTACGCCAAGTCGCCATTTCCAAACAATGTCTGGTTGCGCGCGGCAGTGGTCAGGCCGGGCAACCGAAAGGTCGTCCATCATGTCCTTATCACGGTCATGACGCCGCAGGAATTGCAGGCCCGCAGGGCACGCCAGGGAAACAACATCGGCGGCGGGCTGGAAGGTTACTTCGCCGCCTATGTGCCGGGTTATGAGTCCGTGCCGTTCCCTGAAGGTACGGGAAAATACCTGCCGGCAGGCTCGATCATTGTTTTCCAAATGCATTACACGGCAACTGGAAAACCGGAAACTGACCTTACCGAAATGGGTCTTTACCTGTGCAAGGAAAAACCGAAAATGGAGTTGAAAACCCGTTCGGCTTTTAACGTGCAGTTCAAGATCCCTCCGGGCGAATCGAACTATGAAACGACGGCTGAATATAAATTTGCCAAGGACAGCCTCCTCTACGAGATGAGCCCGCACATGCATCTGCGCGGATCCTGGTTCAAGTATGAAGCCGTTTATCCGAATGGCAAGAGTGAGCTGCTGCTCTCGGTACCGAACTATGATTTCAAATGGCAGCACCTTTATCGACTTAAAGAACCCAAACGAATGCCCGCCGGAACACGGTTGGTCTGTCGTGGCGGCCACGATAATTCAACGCAGAATCCCGACAACCCCGACGCCACGAAGACAATTGGTTTTGGCGAGCAGACTTTCGACGAAATGTTCATCGGTTACATGAACTATTCTGAGATTCCGCCATCAACTGTTGCTCAAAACAGCGGCGGTTAGAGGGTTTGTTTTTCAAAGCGTGAGCGGTGACGGCGGAGTATCTCACAGGGCGGGCTTTGCCGCACATTCGAAAGTTGTTGTAACGATTGCCGGAGGGTAATGTCCGGGCCATGCCCATCGTCGCACATTCGAGCTATGTCTCACCACAGTTCCTTGGAAACGGCCACGTCCAAACCCTCCTCCCTTCCCTTTTCAGAAAGGTTCTTGGCGTTGCTTACCAACGCGAACGAATCGAGACTCCCGACGGAGATTTTCTAGACCTGGATTGGGCAGGACCGGGGGCACGGCGTCTGGCAATTATCGCTCACGGACTGGAAGGGGATTCGCGACGCGCCTACGCCCAAGGCATGGTTAAGGTGCTCTCAAGAAACGGGTGGGATGCGGTGGTTTGGAATGCGCGGGGATGCAGCGGTGAGCCAAATCGATTGCCGCAGTTTACTCACAGTGGCGCCACTGAAGACCTGCACACGGTAATCACCCATGTTATTTCCACGCGAATGTACGTGGAACTCGCGCTCATTGGATTCAGTTTGGGCGGCAACTTGACTTTAAAGTATCTTGGTGAACACAGCCAGAAATTGAATCCCAGCATCAGCAAGGCCGTCACCTTTTCTGTTCCTTGTGACCTTCAGTCTGGCTCCGTTCGATTGGCAGAGCCGGCTAACCAGATTTACATGGAACGATTTCTCAACAGCCTCCGGCAAAAGATTCGCGCGAAGATGAAAGTGATGCCGGGAAAAGTCGACGACCGCGATTATGAACAACTCCGCACGTTCAAGGATTTCGATGACCGATACACTGCGCCGATTCACGGCTTTGCCGATGCCGAGGACTATTGGCACAAGTGCAGTTGCCAGCCGGTCTTAAGGAACATCTCCATTCCAACGCTGTTGGTCAACGCCCGGAACGACCCGTTTCTTGGCAAAGCCTGTTATCCCGTTACCGAAGCTGCTGCTAGCCCTAACTTTTTTTTGGAAATGCCGGCGTCCGGCGGCCACATCGGTTTCATTACATTAGGTCGT
>CAZYYS010000172.1:0-12060 GCA_964651015.1 uncultured Verrucomicrobiota bacterium | reverse complement strand
AAGCAACGCCGGGTCCTGATCCTTGATGTTGAAGTCGCGGACGAGTTCGACGAACTGCGGCGTGCCGCTCACCTGGCCGAGTATTTTCAACACGGCGGCCTTCACCGCCGGGTTGGTTTCCAGGTCGATGCCCTTCAGCCGGCTCAAGGCTTCAATGGCAATGGCGGCGCGTTCCGGAGTCTTGCCGGCGTCGGATTCAGCAGCACGAATGGTGGACAAATTGAGCGAGAAGAGAACCGTCCAACAAGTCAGCGCAACGGTTGGCTGGCGGAATTTCATTGGTAACTGAATCGGCGTGCCGACAACCGGTCACCAGTGGAGAACAATTTTCCCGACCGCCTGGCGCGATGCCAGGAACTCCATCGCGTCAGCAACTTTTTCCATCGGATAGCGCCCGCCAATCACCGGCTTGAGCCTGCCGGCGTCATAGAGCGCCCGCAGTTCCTTCCACGCCGAGGTGATTTTGGCTGGGTTATATTTGTGATAACTGCCCCAGTAAAGTCCCACGATGCTGTAGTTTTTGATCAGAATGTGATTCGAGACGAAGTTGGAAAATTTCCCGCTGGTGAAACCGATGATCACGATCCGGCCCTCAAACGCAACGCATTTGACGTTGCGCTCACAGACCTCGCCGCCGACGGGATCGAAAATCACGTCGGCACCGCGCCCTTGCGTTTCGCGTTTGACGATTTCAACGAAATCCTCCGTTTGATAATTGAGTGCCAGGTCCGCGCCGTTGTCGCGAATGAGCTGGAGCTTGGCGTCCGAGCCAGCGGTGCCGATGATTTTGCCTGCTCCAAGCGCTCGCGCAATTTGCACCGCTGCCAACCCGACGCCCCCGGCGGCGGAATGAATCAACACCGTCTCGCCCTTTTGCAACTGACCGCGAAATGCCAGGGCGAAGTAGGAAGTCTGGTAAACGAGCGGGAACGCCGCCCCCTCAGCTTCGCTCATGGAATCGGGCAGCGGCCGAACGTCATCCACCGGCGCAACGGCATACTCCGCGAAGGCTCCCTTGTCCACTTTCGCCATGACGCGCCGGCCAGGTTGGAATCGATCAACGCCATCGCCAACTGCAGTAACTTTCCCGGCAAACTCAAAGCCGGGCGTGAAAGGCAACGGCGGCTTGACCTGATACTTGCCCGCAATGATCAAAATGTCGGGGAAGTTGAGCGCAGCGGTATGGACTTTGACGAGCACCTCGCCGGCTTGCGGTTTGGGCGGCTCAACTTCATCAAGCACCAGACCCTTTGGTTCACACCATTGATGGGCGCGAATGGCTTTCATTGAAATAACTTCTTCGATTTTGCACGAAGCCTGACGCTCGAACGAATGGAACAAGAATCAAATTCTCCCAATTCGACCGACAACCCACTCCTAACCCCTCCCAGGAGGGGAACTGAAACCGATGCGCTCCGAAATGCTGCTCCCCTCCTGGGAGGGGTTAGGAGTGGGTTCAACATAAACGGAAATGACCAACCGTTATGCCCGCAACTATTTTGCCGGCGCGGCGCTCGTAAGCAACTCCACGAGAACCGCGTCCTTTTCCGGACCAGTGATGAAATCCAGTGCGCGGAAGTAATGAGCGCGTTCGTTCTCTGGCGTGTTCTTGTCGTTGATGATTTTCGCGAGCAATGCCGGCGCTTTTTTCGCACGGGAACGCCAGACGATATCGCGACCCGCGGGCGTGTTCCATTTGTCGCCAGCCCTGGCAAGCCAAGCGTCGAAGAATTTGTCCTCCTGCTTGTCCGCGCCGATGCCGAGCGCTTCGAGATACCAGCGGTCTTTCCCGTCATATTGCATTGCCAACTGTGTCCAAAGGAAAGGCGCTTCAGGCGATTTGCTGTGGCGCAGTGCGATAGCGCACTCACGGCGAACTTGAGAGGATTTGTCCTGCGCCAGCATCGCGACGTACGGTTCGATACCAAAACCGAGTTGCCTCGCAATCCGCAGACCGGTGATGCGGATGTCCGGGTCGTTGTCTTTGAGCGCCTGTTCAATGTAATTTT
Organism: uncultured Verrucomicrobiota bacterium; assembly: GCA_964651015.1. Lineage (GTDB taxonomy): Bacteria > Verrucomicrobiota > Verrucomicrobiia > Limisphaerales > PALSA-1396 > CAZYYS01. Next base: position 10,051 of record CAZYYS010000172.1, on the reverse strand, counting down.
TCTCTTCGCCTTTGATGCGCGCGAGTAATTGCAGCACACGGGCGCGTTGCCGGGGGTCGCTGTCCTGCCACAACTTCCGCAATTCCTTTTCGGCCTTGCCTTGCATCTCGTGTAGCTTCGTCCAACCCAAGTAACGCGTGGCTTGGTTGGGTGATTGCAGCGCGGCCACACAACCCGCCGCCGTCTTCAGATCGAGTTTGGGCACGCCGGCCTTGCTGCCGGGTGGTGCGACGCGATAGATGCGACCGCGCATGGTGGCCGCGACGTGATCGCCCATGTTATGGCCGCCGACGCCGGGATCGTGCCAGTCGGCGACGTAAAGCGAACCATCCGGCGCAACACAAACATCTGACGGGCGGAACCAAGTGTCGCTGCTGGTGAGGATGTTTACGATGCCGGCGGAGTAACCGGCGCCGTCCGGCTTCACCGGATACGCCCGCACCACGTTCGGCCCGGCGTCGCAAAGAATGATCTGGTTGCGGAAAACTTCCGGGAGCAATTTGCCTTCGTAAACCGCAATGCCGGTGGGCGAACCGGCACCGGTGTGGAGGAGATTTGGCACGACGCCCGGGTCATATTGGTGCCATTCGTAGAATATTTTCTCGTCTTCGCGTGCGCCTTTTTGCTGCGCCTTTTTCCAGCCGTCGCCCCAACCGGCGCCGGTCATCTCGTCCTTATAGCCGAAGTTGCCAAACTCCATGACGTAATTGATGCGCACTCCGCGATTGCCGTCGTCGTCGTTGTCGGATTGCCACATCGTGCCGAACGAATCGACGGCAACTTCGTAGTTGTTGCGGAAGTTGTGGCCGAGCGTTTCGACTTCGCTGCCGTCGAGATTGCAGCGGAAGACCATGCCCTGGCGGTAAGGTTTGCCCTGGTCATTGACTTCGTTTCCCGCGAGGTCGATGACGGGTGAGCCGTCTGGTTTCTTCAACTGCCGGCCCGCGTTGCCGAAGTTGAAATAGAGCTTGCCGTCCGGCCCGAACACAAACGCATGCACGCCGTGATCGTGATCGAAACCAGAAATGCCGGTGAACAAGACTTCTTTCTTATCGGCCTTGTCGTCACCATTTGTGTCGGTGAGGACGAATACATTTGACCCGCTGGAGGTAATGACCTGGTTGCCCAGCACACAAATTCCCAGCGCGGCGTCGATGTCCTTGCCCTGATAAAACGTGGTTTCCTTGTCGGCGACGCCGTCGCCATTGGTGTCTTCCAAGATCGCGACGCGGTCGCCTTCGGGCCGCAGCTTGCCCCACTTTTGAAAAGTGGAACGATAGTTCATGTTCTCGACGACCCAGACACGCCCACGAGCATCCACGTCCATGTTGCTCGGTTTGCGAACCATCGGCTCGGAAGCGAACAGGCTGACTTCCAGACCCTCGCCGGCCTTCAAGGATTTCAATTCTTCACGCGCGGCTTCCGGCCCGGAGCCGCGCTGCGGTTTGGTATCCTGGGCCAAGGCGGGTCTCCATGATCCAGTGAGAAACAGGGCGGTACTCAGAGTGAGGAAGAACGATTTCATGGGATCTATTTCTTGGCCGTCCAAGTGCCTTCACCGTGTTGGCCGAACGTGACCTTGCCCTTCATGTTGTCTTTACCCTCGACCTTGCCAGTGTAAACAACGGTGATTTCCTCATCCTGAAGGTTTACTTTGAACGAGAATCTGACATCGTTACCCTTGACCGTGCCCGCAATCGGAGCTTCGCCCAGAGCGCCTTTGTACGTTCCAGTCAGAGTTTCGCCGGACTGCTTGAAGGTAAAGCTTGGCGTACCGGAACCCAGTTCGCTTTCAACACTGAAATTCCAATACCCATTGATATTGGCTGCACTGGCCCGCTGACCTTTGGGATCGAGGTTTTGTTTCAAGTCTTCCTCGGTGACCACGAACTGAACGCCCTTCGCGGGCACTTCGGCCTTCGCTGTCCACAACAATGCGTTCAATACGAGCTTGCGGAAATTTTCATTACCCCAACTGCGGTGAAAATGCGCGCCGGTGAAACCGAAGCCACGTCCTCCACCTGCCCGCTCGCTCGCCCACGCCACGTGCTGCAGATCGCCGCGCTTTACGGCGGCCCGCATGGCGGGATTTCCTGAGTGTGGTCCATCAGCGCGTTCGGTGGTGCTGGCGGGCGGCACGGCGCTGAGGATGGGCGTCACGCCTTGCATGCCATCCCGAAAGCGCATGTTGAAATACCACTCGTCCCGGATCGTAAAGGGTTTTACACCCCGGGTGATGGGATGCACGGGGAGTTGCTTGAACTCCGCGTCCCAGTGCGGATTCACCGACCAATGAATCTCAAAGGCGCCACCGATCCAGTTGAGCAATTCCGTCTGGCCTTTTTCCTTCGTCGGCTCGACTGCGTAGTGAATGCATGCCAGGCCCACGCCCTGATCCATGAGCGCACCGATGGTTTTCAGACGGTCGCCTTGCAGCAGCGGATGGCCACTGCCGCCGTCGCTGTAAACCACGATGGCGGCCGCGCCGGCGAAGGCATCGGGTGAATCCGGCCAGCCATTGGTGTAAACGACGGAGGTAACGCCCGGCACCTGGTCGAGCCCCGCCTTGAGCAGCAGGCAACCCGCGCGGTGTTCGTGTTCGCCCGGACCGTGACTCGGGCGGCCGGCGATGAGAACGATTTTTTTGTCGGCGGCGTGCGCGTTGACACCCCAGCAAAGTGTGGCGGCAAGCAATAATGGGAGAGTGGCTTTCATAACGAGACTGCTTCTTGGTGTTAAGGCGCCTTGCGTTTGTAGGTGGCGACGATGTGATCTGCGTCTTCGGATTTGAACTCAGTGGGACGGGAAGCGCCGTTGATGGCGTAACATGCTTTGAAAGTATCGCCGGAGATTTCGTAGATCGCCGGGACTTGATCGCCTGCCGAAGCGGTCACATCAAGGGCCTTGGGATTGCCACCTTCGACTAATTTGAAGGTTCCCTGGTCCGGACCTTCGCTTGTCTCCACGAAATACTGATTCCCTTTGATCCTGAGCGTGATCTTGGCAACCGTGTCGCTCGGGACTTTCTCCCCGTTCACGATCATCTCTAATGCCACCCACTCGCCTTGCAAAGAATCGATATCGGATTTTGCCGAAGATTTACCGGAAAGCGGTTTGACTCTGATGTTTTTGAACTGGACCGTCATCGGGTCGCCCGCGTGCAACTGCAACGCCAGAATGCCCGACTTGGCCGCTTTGGATTGCTGTTCGTCCACCACGTCCACAGTCTGTTTGTCGTTGATGAAATGCTGAAGATGATTTCCCTTCGCGATAACAACGTAATCATTCCAGCCGTCCTTCTTGATGGCGGCTTGAATCTCTGCCGAGTTGCCGACCGAGCCAACCACATCCTTCACGGTCTTGCCATCGACTTCCTTGATGACAACCTTCTGGCCACGCTCGGCCAAAATGCCGCGCATTCTTTCTTCGTAGAGAATGCCGGAGTAGGTGTTGCCCGCCTCGAAGTCGGCCTGATAGCCGCCGACAACATGGTCGCCGAAATCCTTGCTGCGATATTGGATGCCGGAGTTGGCGGAACCCTTGTCGTTATTCGGCGTGATCTTGTAGGAGAGCCGCAGTTCAAAATCATCCACGGTGCCGCCGCGCCAGATCAGAAAGGTGTTTCCCTTGGCGGGATTATCCTTGGTCGTTACACCGGTGATTGCGCCATCGCGGACAGACCAGTGATTGGTCCGTCCGTCCCAGCCGGCAAGGTCTTTGCCATTGAAGAGGCTTTTAAAGCCGGTTTCAGTTTCGACTGCGAATGTGTTTTGTGAAACGAAGCCGATGGCCAACGCAAGGAGCGTTATTGGTCCAATGATGCGCCAACAATTTGTTTTCATATCAATTTCTCCGACTGTTATCCAAAGCTCCGACCGGAGCGAAACGTTTATGTTCAACCATTCTTAAAACCGACCGCCTTCCGAGGGCAGTTGCAGCCGCCGATGTGAGGAAGCGGACGGTGCATACCGATGCCAACCGCCTCCTCACATCGGCGGCTACGAAGTCGGACCTACCTTAGCGTCCGCTTTAGAAACTTGAGTCCATTCACCGCAATGTCATTGCGGTTCGGTTCAATCTTGCGCCAGATGGCAGCCGCGCGGGCAATGACTTTGACGTCTGTGGTGAACGATTCGATCACTACGTCGCCTTTGTAGCCGATCGATTTGAGCGCCGCCGCTATGGGTTTCCAGTCAATGTGATCGTTGCCCGGCGTGCCGCGGTCGCTGCCACAGGCGTGGAAATGGCCAAGATGTTTGCCGGCCTTTCTAATGGCCGCAGCCTGGTTTTTCTCCTCGATGTTCATGTGAAACGTATCGAGGTGAAGCTTGAGCGCGGGGCTGCCAACATCGCGGATCATCTTCAAACCCTGATCGCAGGTGTTGATGAAGTCCGTTTCAAAACGGTTGAGCGGTTCAAGGCAGACCTGCCGCCCGCGCTTTTCCGCATACTGGCAAAGTGCCTTGAGGTGTTTGACCACGGTCTTCCATTGCTGCTTGTATTCATCAGGCGGAACGGCGTCCGCGCGACCGACGGCCGAATACTCCGGCCCGATCAGGGACGGACAGTCGAGTACCACCATCTGGTCGATCAACTTCTTCATGTAGGTCAGACCGGTTTGCTGTTGTTTGGGTGTGCCTCGCAAGTCCCGATCCGGCCCCATGCACGCGCACACCGAGCCGCAGACCAGTCCGTGTTTGTTCAACTCCCGCTTCACGTGGGCCGGATCGATGTGTGAGGGGTCTTCGATCGGAATCTCGACGGTATCGAATCCCCATTTTTTGAACTGGCCGAAAAGACGGGTGCTTGCGTTGGTGAACGGTGACGTGAACAAAAAGGTATTGATGCCGAATCTCATAATTATTTGTTGATTGAGAACAAAGGCTAGTCGAACGGAGGAAAGAGTCAAAAGATTTTGCGGCAGAAATTGGCCGCGACGACGATTTTTGAGAACGAGCGAATTGGGTCGACCTACTACCGCGAAAGAATTCGGCCAGCAGAGCGCCGTGTCCGATGCCCTTGAGCACTGCGCGACAACGTAAACCTATTTAAAGCTCGAAGCGGAATCGTGCGGTGACGAGTATGCCCAAGCGATCCGGGCCGCCAGTTCACCGCTGCCGAGTTTGCATTTTCTCGTACTGTTTGACGGCTTGGATGGCACGTCCATCGCCCTTGGCGGCGAGGGCGTAAATGTCCGTCATGACCGCGGCCATCGCGTCATTCATGGCCATCCGTTGCTGGGCCGTCATGGTGGGCATGGCCCGCAACAGTTGCAGGCGCGTGACGGCGTCCTCCAGTTCTCCCGCCTTGTAGGCCGCCATGGCCTGCTTCATTTCCTGTGCGGGCGCCGGCGACGTGGTTGCAGGTGTGGGCTGATTCGGCTGCGATGGCTGGGCCAGAGGAGTTGGCGCAGGCTCAACGTTGGCGAAGGCGTTGGCAGCTTTTTCAAGTTCGGCATTGGCGTTGGACTTTTGACCGCAACCGGAAGTCATAACCGTCAAACCGACGGAGCAGAGCATCAAATTGATGAACCAGATTTTCATATCGAACTTGTCTCATCAGCCACCACGACCGTTCGCGGTGCCAGGATTGCAAAACAGCCGATTCTTCGTGGGAATGGCTGCTTCTTGGTAAAACTTCAAAGTTTTCAAGTATTCAATGTGGCCATCGACCACTCCAACTGTGGTACCAACAGCATGAAGTTTTGTTATGCCCTCGTCGGGCGTGCTGGACCCATCGTTAAAATCGCCAGGATTGGTTTCCAGCGCCTGCCAGAAAATAATGGCGTCAGGGCGAAACTGTCCGGCCTTGTAGGATTTGCCGCCGATCTGGCCATAGCCGCACACGGCTCCGTTCATCAGGTAGCTGCTCAACTTCTGAGCCCGGCCCCGCCAACTCACCGTGTTTGTTTTCTCCGATGGACATCTGTACACATCGGGGGTCTTGGTGTATTCCCAGAGCAACCCCCCTTGATAGGCGAGTGCGACGTTCGTCCGGTAGGCGGTACTCGTCGGATCGGGTACGGACCCCCTGGAGGCATCATAAAGCCAGCCTCTTGATATCCAGGGTGAGTTCCAATTTGGTTCGGGCAGAAAATCCTGGGAATCGTTGACGTAAAGGTGCGTGGCCAGAGTGATCTGTTTGACATTGTTCTGGCACTGCGCCCGATGAGCCTTCGCTTTCGCTCTGGCCAAGGCAGGCAACAGCATTCCAGCAAGAATGGCGATAATAGCGATCACGACCAACAGCTCGATCAAGGTGAACGCAGTTTGTCGTGATTGCTTTCCGCAAATGGGATCGATGGGTCGATTTTTCATCGGTAACTATTGGTATTATTAGCAAAGGGTTCTTGTGAGTACCTTATCCTTTGCGCAAGTCCAAGTCAATCATTGGTCGCGCAGAAGACTGCCGGTTCAACGCGGCTGAGTTCGCCGGATCATTTCGATGACGTTCTGCGCGTTCGTGTCGCCACGCAGCGAGGCTTCGGCCAACTGCTTTTGGAGGCTGAACATGGAATCTCGCGCGGCCAAAGACTGCTCGTACGTCAGGCTGGGGCGATATTGGATAGTTTGCAGAACTACATAAGCCTTTTCGTAGTCGTTGGCTTTGAGGGCGCTCGCGACAGCCCTGGCACTCTCCTTGGTTTCAGCATCGGCGCTGGCAAAGGCCTGCTCCATCTGAGACGCGGCTTTGGCCGGCGACTGGACTTGGACCGTTTCCTTTTTGCCGCAACCGATTAATAAAAGCGATGTCAAGGTCAGAATTACCAAACTCAAGTGAAGTCGCATAAGCAGAATCGCGAATCGTTTGCCAAGATATGGAATGCCGTTGGAATTCACAGTGAAATCAAGTTGAGCGACGGCTCAAGTCAGGTTCCCGTCTTGCTCAGTGGGTTGCACCAGAGGCGTCCCGGTTTGACGCCCGCCTTGGGGTTGTCCCTCGTTCCGGGAAGGCCAGCTTCCTTGTAGTAGTCAACGTACTTGATGAAGTCAACGCTGCCGCCGAACAGACCGACGGTGGCACCCTTGCTGTGCCGCTCACTGATCCCTTCATCTGGATAACTAGAGGCGTCATTGAAATAAAACGGGGTCCGCTCATCGGTTTCCCAAAGCAGTTCGATCAAGGTGAAGCCGCATCGGCTCGCGGTTGGGTGCAATAGGTGCTTTTCGCAAAAACCGCGTTTGTTTGCGGTGGGCTGACTCTGATACGGAACACAACATACTCGCGCCGTCTAATTCTCTCCATGAACTCGGACCAGCAGGTCTGATGTGGCTTTGTAAAGCTCGGCGCTGTCGAGCTTCGGGTTTTGCCGTACCGCCTGCCTCGTTTGAATGATGAGCGCATCCACCGCCTTTTTCTGGGCCTCATCAATCGGCTGCGCTTGAACCACCTGATTCATGATGGTCATCGCCCGGGCATAATCCCCGGCTTGGAGGGCATCGCCGGCTTGAACGACCTCTTGCTTGATGGACGCGTTGGCCTTTTCAAAACTCTTCTGGAGTTGTTTGGCGGCGTCTTTGGCCGATTGGTTTTTGCCACACCCGATCAGTGTCACCACAACTACGACGGAGATCGCGAACAATCTGGCCTGTTTGACGTGTACTTCCATACGGAGATTTCCAGGCTCTTGCCTAAAATGCTGGCTTCCAGGTTTTCCCACTTTGCGCCGCTGTCGGCTGGTAAAGTTCATCAGGGAGCAGTCCAAAATCTCCGCTCCGGAGCCGCCGGTACTTCCGGTACTCGGCGTGACCGTCAACAAAGACCAGATTACCTCCTTCTTCGTGGACATTGCAAAGGTTCTCACGGCTCGTCCGAGAGATAAACGATTCGTGTGTGGAGATGCTGGCCCACATATGCCATTCATGGTAGGTGTTCGGCGCGGAACCTTCCAAGGCCGCTTCCGAACGGTCGTTCGGCTCGGGCTGATTCCACAAATTATGTGAGAGTGACCATGCCTCCTGCATGAGAATGATTGTTGACGGCAGCGGTACGGCCGACAGCGGACGGCCGAGCGGGACGGTGTTAACCGACAAACCCGTGCTGCTGTAATAAGTCGGGGCGTAAACAGGATTCGGGTTGGGTTTCAGCGATGGACAGTTGTAGACTCCGGGTGAAGGGAAACCCACCTTGTGACCGAGATAAGGTATCAGCAGGTTTAACACGTTTGGCGGCGCAAACGGGCTGTTAAAGTCGCTGACCGGATGGCGCTTGGGTGGCAGCTTCCGTGTGTCCTGCTCATACATCTGAAGTGCCACACCAACCTGTCGCATGTTACTCATACACGCGATTCGCCTGCCCTTCTCCTTGGCTTTGGAAAGCGCCGGCAGGAGCAGCCCGGCCAAAATGGCTATGATGGCAATGACAACCAGCAGTTCGATCAACGTAAAGCCTGGCTGAACCAATGGGGCTGCCGCTTGTGGAAAAGTTCTTTTCACAATGATCCTTTCATCAGGGGCTGGCGTCAGGGTAAACAGGCTGCGGCCAAAGTCAATCTCAATAAAAGAAAGTGTTGCGTAACTGAAGATTATCCTGAACTGAACCGATGGGCCTTGATTCACTTGAGTCAGTCCGGGCAGACCAACCGGAGGCGGCGGCGGGATCATCGCCGTGTGTTCCTCAGGCCGTAAAGACCAAAACCATGGTGTGCTCCAAAGTTGAGGCAACAATACGGAACTTCCCCGCAACCCATCGGTGTCATTTTCCTGTAAGTAAACTGGTGATTAAAGATGGAAAATCAAAAGGCAGGCACACAACATACTGCGCATTTTTGATTCTGCATTTTTAACTTTTCATTTAGCCGATGCCGCTGCTCGAAATCAAAAACCTTGCGCTGGACTTCTTCACGGGCGACACCAGCCTGCGTGCGGTGGATGGCGTTTCGTTAACAATCGAAACGGGTGAAGTCGTATGTCTCGTGGGCGAGAGCGGCTGCGGCAAGAGTGTCACGGCGCTTTCGATTGCGCGGCTTGTGCCCGTGCCGCCGGCACGATACGTGGGCGGAGAGATTTTGTTGAATGGGCGTGACGTGCTGAAGATGTCGAACGCTGAGTTGTGCGACATCCGCGGCAGCGTGGTGAGCTACGTGTTCCAGGAACCGGGCGCGTCGTTAAATCCCGTGCTCCGCGTCGGCGCGCAAATCAAGGAGGCGCTCAAGCTGCATCGGCCTCTCACCCCGTCCCTCTCCTCATCCGATGGGGGGAGGGTGGCGAAGCCGGGTGAGGGGGATTCTCGTGGCAGGACATACGATGAGGAAATCATCCGCCTGCTCAAACTCGTCGGCATCGCCGCGCCGGAATCGCGCACCAAGGATTACCCGTTCCAGCTGTCTGGTGGGATGCAACAGCGGGTGATGATTGGCATGGCGCTGGCCAGCGAACCGAAATTGCTCGTGGCCGATGAACCGACCACTGCGCTGGACGTGACCATCCAGGCGCAGATTCTGGATTTGCTGCGCGACCTCAAGCAACGCCTTGGTATGGCCATCCTGCTCATCACGCACAACCTCGGCATCGTAGGTGACATGGCCGACCGCGTGGCGGTGATGTATGCCGGGCAGATTGTCGAACTCGCGCCCGCGCGCGAACTGCTGCGCCGACCGTTGCATCCCTACACCCGCGCGCTGATAGCCAGCGTGCCGAAGCTCTCCGGCGGCGCAGCCCGACTCACGGCGATTCCCGGCAACGTCCCGCGTATTGGAGATTTTCCGCCCGGATGCCGCTTCGCCCCGCGCTGTCCGATGCCGAAGCCGGAATGTTCCAACGCCATTCCCGAATTGATAGAAGTCGAGCCGCAGCGCTGGGTGCGATGTCCATTTTGGAAAACACCATGAACCTCCTGGAAGTTCAAAACCTGAAAGTCCATTTTCCGGTGAAACATGGGGTGTTCAGCCGCGTGCGCGCGCATGTGAAGGGGGTGGACGACGTGAGCTTTACGCTCGCGCCGGGCGAAACGCTCGGGCTGGTCGGCGAGAGCGGTTGCGGCAAGACGACGTTGGGCCGCGCCATCGTGCGCCTGGTCGAGCCGACCGCGGGCCGCGTGTTGTTCGAGGGTG
>CAZYYS010000171.1:0-12063 GCA_964651015.1 uncultured Verrucomicrobiota bacterium | reverse complement strand
GGCGCAGCGACGTCGGACACAACGTCCGAAACAGTTGCTAATCTTGAGAACTGTTCTAACAACACTCGTTTCGCCGAGGGTACACATCCAGCAAATCTGTCGACGTTAAAAGCTTCTCGATCGAGGCACTGTTTCGCTCCGGTTCTTTCAATCTCCTTGCCGTGGGTTGAGTTGGTGACATTTGTTTTACGGTACGCTATAGGACTGCCCCGTGCCAGCCGAAGCCCGCAAGAACGGTCCGAAAGCGCCGCGCATCCTGATCGTGGATGACGACGCGGGGCAACGCAGCCTGCTGGATTCCTTCCTGAAAAGCCAGGGCTTCGAGACGATACCGGTCTCTTCCGGCGAGCAGGCCCTGGATGTTCTTCGCACCCGGGAAATCGGCATGATGATCTCCGACGTGCGCATGCCGGGCCTCTCAGGATTGGAAACCCTCCGCCGCGCACGCCAGGAGCACACTGTTCTGCCCGTCTTGCTTGTCACCGCCTACGCCGACATTCGTGAGGCCGTTGGCGCCATGCGCGATGGGGCCGTCAATTATCTATCCAAGCCCATCGACCTCGATGAGTTGCTCGCCTCGGTACGCCAAGCCACAGGCATAACGAAATCCGCTCCGCTAAGATTCATTGCCGACAAACAGTTGCCCGCGCAGGTAATCGTCCAAAGCCCGCTCATGCAGGCCGTGTTTCGTGACGCCTCGCTGGTGGCCGCTTCCGAAAGCCGCATCCTGATCACCGGGGAAAGTGGTGTCGGCAAGGAAGTGCTGGCGGATGTCATCCACGCGTGGAGCGCCCGCGCTGCCGGCCCGCTGGTGAAAGTAAACTGCGCGGCCATTCCGGAGACGTTGTTGGAGACCGAGCTTTTCGGCCACGAAAAAGGTTCGTTTACCGGCGCTTCCGCACAGCGAATCGGGCGTTTCGAGCAGGCGAATCAAGGCAGCATCTTTCTTGACGAAGTGGCCGACATGTCGCCACCGCTGCAGGCCAAACTGCTCCGCGTCACCCAGGATGGACGCTTTCAGCGCGTCGGCTCGAACGTCGATCTTCAGACCGACGCCCGCATCCTGGCTGCCACCAATCGCAACCTGGAAGAAGAAGTCAAGGCGGGCCGTTTCCGTGAAGACCTTTTCTACCGATTGAATGTTGTGGAGTTGAATGTCCCCTCGCTCCGTGAACGCCCGGAAGATATTGTCCCGCTGGCGAGCGCTTTCATTGCGGAGTTTACTCAAGGCAAGGCGCGCTTCTCTTCGGCGGTCGCCAATTGCCTGGTGCGCTACTCTTGGCCGGGAAATGTGCGCGAGTTGCGCAATGCGATGGAGCGCGCGGCGTTGCTTTCCCGCGGCGAACTTATTTTGCCCGAACACTTGCCTTCGCGCGTGCGTGCTATGGCTGAACGATCGCCGACAATGGAAGTCGCGGACGCTCAACGTTTGGAGGAAATCGAACGCCAGGCCATCGTCCAAGCGTTGCGCAAACACAACTTTAATCGAACCGAAACCGCCAAAGCCATCGGGATCAGCCGTCGGGCGCTGATCTACAAGTTGCAACGAATCCGCGAAGCGGGACACGAGGTCGATCCGGCTTAGAGGAGATGTCAAAGGCGAACTTAGGTTGCGACCTCTGAAAGGTCGGGAAGGTTGACGGACGGCATGCGGATCAAACGGTGGACGCCGTTCGGATCGAGTGTTCAAGGGTTAACGAAGCTGGAGGAAAAGAGCGCCATCGTTGAAAAGTGATGTCGAAAGAATGATGCTTGACATTCTCTCCGAACTTCCTAACGTGCCGCCAGTCACCCTTACTCACCAGCCTTGGGTCGAGACTTCTGAGCAAGCTTGATTCCGCGTTAGCGGCTAATCACTACATCAACTAATGGACGGTTATGCTCAATCAAAATCCCTCCCCTTGTTTGACGGCACGCCAGCACTCCCGGCGTACCGTGCGTCATTCCGTGCTCGTCGCACTGTTGTTCGGCGGTGTCTGTTCCGGCGTTTCCGCTGAACCAGAAAAAGTCAGCGATACCGCATTGCAGCAGATACGCGCACTGCAAGCTGAAAAGCTTTCCCGTTCCGCGATACACCGAAAACTGGATTCACAATTCGTGTTTCAACTCAAGAAGGAGCGCGGCCAGGCCATTGCCCAGGGTGTGTCGAAACTACAACCGGACATCAAGTTGCAGGCGGATGGAAGGGTGTTGGTGGATATTGACGCCAATGTCACCGAGGGCTTGCTCTTACAGATCAATCAGTCGGGTGGCACGGTCATCAACAATTTTCCTCAATATCGCGCGATCCGCGCGCTGGTCACATTGAATCAACTTGAGAGCCTGGCCGCTTCGCCTGACGTCAAGTTCATCCGGCGCGCCCGGGAAGCCCGCACACACAGGGGCAGCGTCACTTCGGAGGGCGACGTCACGCATCGCGCGAATATTGCCCGCAACACGTTTGGCGCGACCGGGCAGAACGTCAAAGTGGGCGTGCTGTCGGATAGCATTGATTATCTGGCATACGCCCAGTCCACCGGCGATTTGCCGGACGTTACCGTGTTGCCAGGACAGGGTGGCTGCTGCTCTGGCGAAGGGACCGCGATGCTGGAGATTGTGCATGACGTGGCTCCGGGGGCTCAACTTTACTTCGCCACGGCGTTTAACGGTGAAGCCAGTTTCGCGAACAATATCCTCAATCTCCGCAGCAATGGGTGTAACATCATTGTGGATGATGTCTTTTATTTCAGCGAGTCCCCGTTTCAGGATGGCATCATCGCGCAAGCGGTCAATACCGTTACCGCGAGCGGCGCCTTGTATTTTTCATCCGCTGGCAACGAAGGAAACCGGAAGGACCAAACCTCGGGCACCTGGGAGGGCGACTTCTTGGACGGCGGGCCGGCCAGTCCGCCGGTCAATATTGGCGGTGGCAGGATCCATAGCTTCGGATCGTCGACCTTCAATACGGTGGTTTCGGCCGGTTATGGGGTGGACTTGTTCTGGGCCGATCCGCTCGGCGCTTCCGAGAACGACTACGATCTGTTTGTGCTGGATCCGACCGGCGCGTATGTGGTGAACAGTTCGCTCGATCTGCAGGATGGCACGCAGGATCCATACGAGAGCGTCTATTATGTGAACTCAGGCGAACGGATTGTCATCGTCAAGGCTGCGGGTGAATCCCGCTTTCTCCATGTGAACACAACCCGGGGAACATTAAGCATCAGTACGGCAGGTGTAATCAAAGGACACTCGGCGGCGGCGGCAGCTTTTAGTGTGGCTGCGGTCAACACGGCGACCGCCTACCCCAATCCGTTCAGTGGCGGCTTCCAGAATCCCGTCGAAACCTTTAGTGCCGACGGGCCGAGGCGCGTATTCTTCCATGCGGACGGCACCCCGATAACACCGGGAAATTTCTCCGCCACGGGCGGCGCGGTTCGCCAGAAGCCAGACCTGGCCGCCGCGGATGGCGTGCAGACGCTGGTCTTTGGCCGGTTCTTCGGCACGTCCGCCGCCGCCCCGCATGCCGCCGCCATCGCCGCGCTGCTCTGGTCGTACGAACCCACTTTGAGCCCCACCCAGCTGCGAACGGCGCTCCAGGACACCGCCCTCGATATCGAAGCTCCCGGCATGGACCCCAATTCGGGTGCCGGTATCGTCATGGCCGATTCGGCATTGCAATCACTGCCGCCCAGGCCGGTGATCGTCGCCGGTGATGCAACACTGCTGGTTGAGAGTTGTCCCAACGATGCACTGGATCCCGGAGAGACGGTGACCGTGACGTTCTCCCTGATGAATGCTGGTGTTGCTGATACGACCCACCTGGTTGCGACACTGCGAAACTCGGGCGGCGTGACGCTCCCGAGTGCACCGCAAACCTACGGCGCGCTGGCCGCCAAAGGCGCAGCTGCCAGCAAACCCTTCAGCTTTATCGCCACTGGTAGTTGCGGCGGTACGAACATCGCCACACTGCAGCTCCAGGACGGCTCAAATGATCTGGGCACAGTCAGTTTCGTGTTTCGGTTGGGGAATCAGAGGGTTCCTTTGTCGGAGAACTTTGATGGTGTTACACCCCCCGCTTTACCGACGGGCTGGACGGCCTTTCGAAGTGGAGCTGGAGCCGGTTGGGTCACCACCAATGCCGTCAGTGACTCTTCGCCCAACTCAGTTTTTGTGCCCGATCCCAACGCGGTCAGCGACAAACGTCTGACCTCGCCGGTATTCCCCGTCGCCACGGCTTCGGCCCAATTAACCTTCCGACACAGATTTTACGTGAACTACTATGGCTACAACGGCGGTGTGCTGGAAATTTCCACCAATGGTGGGGCGTTCACTGACATCATCACCGCCGGAGGAAGTTTTTTGGCGAATGGATACAATCAAACTCTCTACACCGGCAACGGCAACCCGCTCCAGGACCGACTGGCTTGGACCGGCTATTCGGGTGGTTTTGTTAATACCATCGTGAACCTGCCAACGGCGACGGCGGGCAAGAATGTTCAATTGCGCTGGCGTTTCGGCAGCGGTTCAGGTGTCGGCGGCGGCGAAGGATGGTACATTGACACCATTTCGTTGACCGATGGTTTCGATTGCTGCGGCACCGTTACGAACAACCTGGTGGTGCGCATTACCGACTCGCCTGATCCGGTCGTGTTGGGCGGGAATCTGAAGTACACGATCAATATCTTCAACACGGGACCGTCGCCGGCCACCGGAGTAGGTTTGACCGATGTGCTGCCGGCTAATTTTACCATGCAGTCCTTCACCGTTTCGCCGGACGTTTACCCCGGCCCCCAGGCCAATGGTGGAGGCACCCTCAACTTTAGCCTCGGCACTTTACCGGCAGGCGGCAGCGCCACTTTTATCATCAGCGGCACGGCGGACAGCTTGGGGTCGATCACGAATCGCGTTACGGTTTCCCGCACTGACCCGGATGCGAACACCAATGACAACTCCGCAACGGCCCTGACCTCCGTCATCCTGCCTTCGCTCTCCATCAATGACGTGACACTGTTTGAAGGCAACGCTGGCACCACCAACGCCGTCGTTACGGTGAGCCTGTGGCCTCCTCCCGCTCGGACCGCATACGTTAACTTCGCCACCACCAATTTGAACGCCGTTGCCGGAAGTGACTATGTGAACACAAGCGGCACTCTGGTGTTTGCGCCGGGGGTGACGAACCGGACGATCGCCGTACCAGTCATCGGTGACCGGGTCAATGAGGCGGATGAAACCTTCGCCGTTAAGCTGTCAAGTCCCACCAATGCCATCTTGTCGAGGAGTCAGGGTGTGCTCACGATCTTCAATGACGATTCGTTGCCAACCCTTTCCGTCAGCGACGCGACGGTGGTCGTCCCCAATTCCGGAACCACCAATTTGGTCTTTAACGTCCGCCTGTCCACTCCCAGCGGCCAGACTGTGACCGCGTATGGCTACACTTCTGATGGAACGGCGTACGGCGGCAGCGATTACGTTTACCTCGACAATCAGTTGGCCTTCAATCCGGGCGAGACGAACAAAACTATATCGGTCGTGGTCAACGCCCACATATCGATGAAACCGGCGCAAACGCTTTATCTCAATCTTTACAGCGCGAATAACGCCAAGATTGGGCGTCGAGGTCTGGGTACCATTATCACCGCGTTGCCCGGCCAGCTCGATAAGTTTGCCTGGAGTGCCATTCCATCACCTCAATCGAATGGCCTGCCCTTCTCGGTGACCCTGACCGCCCAGGATTTTTGGAACAGCACGGTGAGCGATTTCAACGGTACGGTGGCTCTGAGTGGGAGTGCTTTGAAAGGTACCATTACCAACACAATACAACCTGTGCGCATCTTGACGTTCATCCGGTACGCGGACACCACCTCGGATGGCGAATACCGCAATACTCTCAAAGCCATTGGCAACTACTTCCCGAACTTCGTGGAGAGCAGCACAACCACAACCGACCCTACGGAATTGCAGGCGCAATTGGCGGACAAGAACGTGTTCCTGATCGTCGAGCAGGAGAATGAAAGTTCAGGTACTTTAGGGCCGCTGGGAGCATCATGGACAACGGTGTTGAACAACTTTGTCAACAACGGCGGGACTGTGATTGGCTGTTCGTTCCAAGCGGAGGAGCACTTGATTTTGGCAAATAGCGGTTTGATGAACTTGACCAAGCTAGGCAGCTCGAGTTCGGATACCATCACTAAAGGAGTTGATCACTTTTTGAATCAAGATGTCTCCGCACCTTTCTCCGGCAGTTACATTGGTTGGTATGCGGCCAACGACGGCGTGGTGGTAATGAAGTCTGCGGCCTATGGTTATGGGGTAGTGCTCGCGCGCAACGTAGGTGCCGGCCATGTCGTGATGATTGGCACTGATTACTACACCTTAGGGACCGGGATGGATCAAATTGTGGCCAATGCAGTGCGTAGGATCGGCAGCAGTTCACCGGTTCCGATCACACCGGCTTACTCCGGCAATTTCGTAAACGGCACGTGGACAGGCAACATTACCGTGCAGCAGCCGGCGACCAACATGGTTTTACAGGCGGACGATGGGTTCGGCCACGTTGGCCAGAGCAATCCGTTTGATGTGTTGCCGACGCCCGGACAGACCACCCACTTTGTCTGGAGCCCGATTCCGTCGCCTCAGTCGAATGGTGCTCCGTTTGCAGTCACGATTACCGCACAGGATTATTTCAACCACACGGCGAGCAATTTCACGGGCACGGTGGCTTTTGAAGGGAGTGGCGTGGTCGGGGTCCGAAGCAACAGCCTCCTCGGCGCGCCCGCTCATCAAGAATTCTATTCGGACACGGCAACGGTCGGCTACTCGTTCACGCCCGGCACAAACATGACCGTGACGCATGTGCGTCACTATTTCGGAACCCAAGTCCGGATCTGGACCGATTCGGGAGTCCTGCTGGCCTCTCGAGCTGTGACCGGCGCGGCCGGCACCTGGCGGGAAACGGCGCTGGCAACCAACATCACGCTTCTGGCTGGTCAGCGGTACCGCGTAGGTGTTTATACGGGTGGCGGAAATCTGTACTATAGATACGATTTGCCTGGCACTTTCCCCGACGGCTTCATTGGGCAAAGTTACTTTGGATCCGGAAATGCCTTTCCAACCAACTTCACCTCCCAGAGGTGGTATTTCGTTGACCTGCGATATTCCGCTGACGTTTCCGGGCCGGTGGCCGTCAACCCCGCCAATTCCGGCAATTTCACCGGCGGCGTTTGGAGCGGCAACCTCGCCGCGTTCCAAGCGGCGACCAACGTAACGCTGCTCGCCGACGACGGCATCGGTCACGTTGGCCGGAGTCTTCCGTTCAATGTGGGGCAAGTGCCCGGTCAGGTCACTCATTTCGCCTGGAATACAATCCCTTCACCCCAGTCGAATGGCGTTCCATTCGCGGTTACCATTACTGCTCGGGATTATTCAAATGCAATCGCCACCAATTTCACGGACACCGTGTCACTTGGCGCCAGTGGCGTCGTAAACACGAGGACAAACAACATTCTAGGATCCCCCATTCACCAAAGTTTCTATGCAGACTCGGTGACCGTCGGCTACGCGTTCACGCCCCGTACCAACCTTACGGTGACCCATGTGCGGCATTATTTCGGAAGCCAGGTCCGGATCTGGACCGATGCTGGAGTCCTGGTCGCCAATCGAACCGTGACCAGCACGCCTGGCATCTGGCGGGAAACGGTGCTGACCACACCTGTCACACTGTTGGCGGGCCAACGATACCGCGTGGGGGTCTTTACGGGAGGGGCAAATTTGTATTATCGGTACGATATGGCGGGCACTTTCCCGGACGGAACGATTGATCAGGCTTACGCCGTATCCGGAAATGCTTTCCCAACCTTCACCGACGGGGCAAGGTGGCATTTCGTTGACCTGCGTTACACGGTGGACACGATCGCTTCGCTGGCAATCAGCCCCGTCAACTCGGATAACTTCACCAACGGCGTCTGGAATGGCAGCGTAATCGTGCAACAGCCGGCGACCAACGTGACATTGCGGGCCGATGATGGACTCGGCCATGTTGGTTTGAGCAATCCGTTCAACCTCGCAGTGCAAAACGATATCTCGCTCGCGATCCTCGATTCACCGAACTCTGTATTTTTGGGTACGAATCTGACCTACACGCTCACTGTTACGAACACCGGCCCGACTGCCGCCACCGGTGTAGTGGTCACAAATCTTCTTCCGCCAACTGTGGCTTTGGTTTCCGCCACGTCTTCCCAAGGGAACTGTGTACAGGCCGGCAGCGTGGTGATTTGTGATCTCGGCACCGTGCCCGGCGGCGCCAGTGCCACAGTCAATATCGTCGTGCATCCCGGCGAAGCCGGAGCGATTACGAATGTCGCCACGGTGACGCGGAGCGAAGCCGATGTGCTCTTGGGCAACAACACGGCCTCCGCCGTGACCCGGGTGCGGAGCCCATTCAGCGCCAGAGTTGCGGTTTACGGCGCACCCGGCGATGACGCTTGGAATACCGACGTTCGCAACAAGCTTGTAGCGGCCGGTTCGTCCGCGCTGGGCGGCTCGTTCAGCGCCGTGAACACGGTTCTGGTCAGCCCGGGCCGTCCCGTTCCCACCTTGGCGCAACTGCTGCAGTACGATGCCGTGCTGGTTTATTCGGGTAATTCCTTTAACGACAGCGTGGCCTTTGGGGACGTGCTGGCGGATTATGTGGATAACGGTGGCGGCGTGGTCTTTGCCACCCATGCTTTCTATGCCGGAGGAGGTCTTGGTATTTCCGGTCGAATCAGCACTGGTGGTTATCTCCCCTTTACCCAGGCAAGTGGGAACTCGGGCGTCAACCTTACTCTCGTCAAGGATGCTCCAGCACATCCGATACTTGAAGAGGTTTCATCGTTTAATGGTGGCCCGGGCAGCTATCATAACTACCCCATCAGCCCGACCGCCGGCACCGAGTTGGTCGCGCACTGGAGCAACGGTCAGCCACTGGTCGGTGCCAAACAGTTGACGTCCGGCCGCGTTGTTGGGCTGAATTTTTACCCGCCATCCAGCACTGTGGACGGCTATTTCTGGCAGGCGAACACCGATGGTGGCCTGCTGATGGCAAACGCGCTGTTGTGGGCCGCGCAACGGCCCAATGACATTTCCATCAGCATGGTGGACACCCCGGACCCGGTCGCGGCCGGCGCAAACCTGACCTATACTCTTACTCTTACTAACAGTGGGCCGGTGGCGGCAACGGGCGTACTGGTGAGCAACCTCCTGCCGTCCAGCGCAACTTTCGTCTCGGCGAGTTCTTCGCAGGGAACCTGCACCCACACCAGTGGTGTCGTGACGTGTGACGTCGGCACGGTGCCGGGTGGGGCGACTGCCACCCTTACCATCGTCGTTGTGCCCGCCACAGCCGGGATCTCGATTACAAATCGCGCGGCGGTCACGCGTGTAGAAACTGACTACTATTCAGGGAACAACACCGCCATCGCTACTACGGTGGTCACCGCACCAGCGGTTTCCGTTGCGGACGCGGCCGTGGTCGAGGGCAATAGTGGTACCACCAACCTGGCGTTCGCTGTGACCCTGACCGCGCCCAGCGCGCAGACGGTCACAGTGAACTACGTCACGTCGGTCGGTACGGCCGGCGCCGGTAGCGATTACACGCATACGGATGGTGTGTTGACGTTCCCGCCCGGCACCACGAATCGGACGATAACGGTCATAGTGTCCGGTGATATTCAGGTTGAAACCACCGAGACGTTGTTCGTGGATTTGTTCGGACCGGCGGGCGCCGTGCTGGGCCGCAGCGCCGCCGTTGGGAGGATCATCAACGACGATGGACTGCCGGGTCAGGTGCATCACTTCGCCTGGAGCAGTGTTGCGTCGCCGCAACTGGCCGGCGTGCCATTCAACGTGACCATCACCGCTCAGGATTATTTCAACGGCCCGGCAAGCAATTTCAACGGTTCGGTGGTCTTGAGCGGGAGCGGCAGAGCCGGTGAAGAAACAAACTCAATCCTCGGAAACCCGCTTCACTCTGGTACGGCCGCGGACCTCGCCTACACCGTGGGCTACGCTTTCACGCCTGGCGCGAGCATCACCGTTACTCACATCCGACACTACTTCGGCACCAAGGTATCGATCTGGACCGATGCCGGAGTTTTGCTGGCAAGCCAGCCGGTGGCCAGCGTGCCTGGCACTTGGATCGAAACGCCGTTGAGCGCGCCACTCGTACTTGCCGCCGGGACACGGTACCGGCTTGGCGTTTATTATCCCGCGGCCGCCAGTTACTATTGGCGCACTGACGGAACCAACACCTTCAGCGACGGGACGATTGATCAAGGCTATGAGGGTGGTGGAGACTCGTTCCCAAATGATGGCGACAGCATCCGCTGGTGGTTGGTTGATCTGCGATATACGGTCAAGCCGGTGGTGTCCGTTGCCATCAGTCCCAGCAGCGTCGGAAGTTTTTCGAACGGATCGTGGTCGGGTAGCATCACCGCGCTCCAGGCAGCAGCCAACGTCGTATTGCGTGCGGTTGACGGAGAGGGCCATTCTGGCGATAGCAGTCCGCTTGACGTTCTTGCGGTGACTACCGAATTGAGAATCGAGCAGTCTGGCAATTTCGTCGTTCTTTCGTGGCCGGTGTCTCTGTCCAATTTCGTTCTGGAGAGCACGTCCGATCCATGGTCGGAAACCAACTGGCTCCCCATCACCAACGATCCATTGGTGGTGAACGGTCGAAATATCGTCACCAACGATATTCCCGGCGGCAAAATGTTCTTCCGCCTGAAAAAACCGTAGCCGGCTCGGCCACCAGAGACTTGATTGCCTGAACAACGTGAGTCAGGCACTAGCTTGATTGATTATCGAAGCCGGGTTTTTAGGGAGTTGAGTCCAGGCTGAAACCCCGTCCTGGGCGGGAGATGGCCCAAATGCACACGCTGCCTTCCGTGCTTCCTGCTCAGGGGAGTTTACTTCAACTTCGCCAACGCGCCTTTGACTGCCTCGAAGTTCGGCAGGTCCTTCACGCTGGCAGTCTGTTCGCTATATTGCACAATGCCATTCCTGTCGATGACGAACGCCGCGCGGGCCGAGGTGGAACCGAAACCGGGGATGAGGCCGCCGAGGTCATCAATCAACACGCCATAAGCTTTCGCTGTGGTCTTGTTGAGATCACTGGCCAGCGTGAGGCCGATCTTCTCCTTCTGCGCCCACGCTTCCTGTGCGAACGGACCATCCACACTGATGCTGATGACATCCGCGTTGAGGCTGGAATAGGCGCCGAGACCGGCGGTGATGTCGCACATCTCCTTCGTGCAAACACCCGTGAAAGCGGCGGGGAAAAAGAGCACCACGGTGTTCTTCTGGCCGAAATTGTTGCTAAGCTTCACGTCCACCAGACCGGACGCCTGTTTGGATTTCAAATTAAAATCGGGAGCTTTGGAGCCGACAGGAATTGCCATAATGATTATTCGTTAATTGGTTGAATCGTTAAACCGTTTAGTGGGTGCGTTTATAGTCACGGGCCAATTGGGTGTCAAATGGGGATTCTGCACGGTAGTTCCCGATTTTGATCTGGGACTTGCGAAGCCAGCAGCCTACTCGTACCGGAGCGCCACGATCGGATTGAGTTTGGCGGCTTTGAATGCGGGCACCAAGCCCGCTAGGATGCCAATGCAAACACTGAATCCGAACGCCACAGTCATGGCCAGCACCGTGATGACTGGGGCATTGCCACTCGGCGAGAATGAACTCATTGCCTGCACCAACCAATAGGAAGTCAGCAGCCCGACCAGCCCGCCCAGAACCGCGATCACGACGCTTTCAATGAGGATTTGAATGAAGATGTCGCCCATGCCCGCGCCGACGGCTTTGCGAATGCCGATCTCGCGAATCCGTCCGGAAATGCTGGCCAACATGATGTTCATGATGCCGATGCCACCCACCAGGAGGCTGATGCCGGCGATGATGGCGCCACTCATGCGCGCATTGCGGATGAACGTGTCGATGTTCTCCGCCCATTCCTCCTGCGTGCGGAAGGAAAAGTCTTCAATGCCCTTATGTGTGTTCATGAGGACGTTGCGGATTTGTTGAAGCGCCGGGTTCATCTGT
>CAZYYS010000170.1:2856-12106 GCA_964651015.1 uncultured Verrucomicrobiota bacterium | reverse complement strand
TCTCGCTGAACTCAGAATAATCCACCTTGTAATCGTTCCAGCCGATGCGTTGCTTCGGCATGCCGGTGGTGCCGCCGGTTTCGAAAATGTTGAACGGCTGGCCCTTGAACTTCGCGGGCACCCAGACTTCCGGTTGCATATCGCGCAACGACTCATCCTGAAAGTGCGGGAATCTGGCGATGAGGTCGGTGAAGGAATTCACTTCCTGGCGCGGGTCAAAATTCTTCCTGGCCCAATCGAGCCAGTAGGGACAGCCACTCTCTGGCGAGAAATGCCACGCGATGATTTCGCGCGTGTGCGCGTCGAGTTGGGCTTGGGCTATTTGGATGGCTGATTGATCAGTGCTCATAGGAATTTCAAGAAAGTTCAGGATGGCTGATGGAGCGCGGCTGTCCCAGCCGCAGCACTCCCAATGGCGGGGTGCTGTGGGTATTCGCCACCGCCGCGAACCTTCGGGAACGCTGCGGCTGATACAGCCGCGCTCCGGAGCAGGGTGAGGCCAGTGTTCACCACAATCCTCATTCCTTTACTGCTCCTTCCTTCGGTTCAGGCAACCACTGCGTCAGGATTACCCCAATCAGAGTGTAAGCACCAGCTACGCACGCGCCGACAATGGCGATCTTGGCCGGGCTGGGCGGATTACCGGCGGAAAGCGTAAGGGTAATCCAAGCCGCCGCCGTGCCGATGACGCGGCCACCGATGTTCGCGGCGAAACTCTCGCCTGTCCCGCGAAGGTGCAGCGGGAATACAAGCGGGATGTAATTTCCCCAGAAGCTGAATTGCGCAATCGCGAGGAAGCCGGCGATGAAAATCCCGGCCTTGATCCAAGTGAGTGAATCCGCGTTGCCGAGCTCGGTGGAAATCCACCAGAAGAAGAGGGGAACAAAAATGAGCGCGGGAATCTGAAACACGCGCAACAGGGCGCGACGGCTGATGATATACACAGCCATCATCGCGAAAACGAAGCGCCCCACCAACCCGCCGATTTCCTGAGCGAGCGTCACTTTTGCCACAGCTTCGTCGGAAGCGTTGGCGCCGATCTGGCGTTTCTTGCCGGGGGGCAATTCGGGTTGACCGGCTTCCTTCGCAGCAGCGGCGGCCTTGCCCACAGCGGCTTTGGCCGTGGCAATCATCGCCGCGTGACCGGCTTCGGTCGGGGTGCCGACGCGTTGGGCGCCGAGGATTTGCGGGAGTTGTTGAATCGCGCCAAATGCAATGCCGTAGCTGGCAGCGAAGACCAACGTGGTCAGCACAGTGGTTTTCCACAGTTCCGGACTAAACAGTGCGAGAATGCTCGGGCGCTTGAGTTGGCCGGCGCTCCGTTTGCGCTCCCATTCCGGAGATTCTGGCAGGAATGGGCGGATGAGAATGAGCGGAATCGCGGGGATGACGCCGGAGATAAGAGTATAACGCCAGGCCTCATGGCCGCCGTGAATCGTGGGCAAATCCATCGCGACCTTGGCGGCGAGCACGTTCATTGCACCGACAAGTAAGCCACCGAACGAGGAAAACGCCTGCGTGAAGCCGAGAACTTTTTCGCGCTGATCGCGGTCGGGGAAAAGTTCCGCCAACCAGGCGACGGCAGCAACAAATTCCACACACACACCGATGAACACGAGACAACGAAATATGAGCAGTTGCGTGAGCGAAGTCGCATAACCCGCGGCGCAGGCCGAAAACGCATAAAGCAAAATGCTGAATGTGAGCACGCGCCGACGGCCAAGCCGGTCCGTGAGATAACCACCGAGCAAACCAAACACACCGCCGGCGATGGCGGGAACGAAAAACAACGTACGCGCCCATCTCACATACTCGGGAGAACCGGGCACAAGCGCCGGCAGGCCATCAGCCCCCAGCCCACCGAGCGACGCGAGCGCCGGTTTGATGATGAGCGGCAGCATGAGCAGCTCATAGATGTCAAAGGCAAAGCCGATGGCGGCGATGGCACAGATCAGCCACTGAGTCGTGGTAAGGCTTGGCCGAGGCTCGGAGGGCATTGTCGTATGGGTTGTATCAACGGCATGATTAGCAGCCGATACTGGCTATTTCTGCTCGTCTGGCTTTTTCAGATCGACCTTGGGCACTTCGTCTTTGCTGCCGGCTGCGCGCGCTGAATCGTAGAAGGCGTAAAGGTGAGTGTTTGAGGCGACGTAGATGACACCTTTGGCAACAATCGGTGTCGAATAAACCGGAGTGCCCATATTGGTCTCGCTGAGGATTTTCTTCTCCTTGCTTGCCGCCATCACCACAAAATCACCGTCCTCATCCCCCAAATACACTTTTCCGTCCGCCACCAACGTAGAACTCCACATGTGCGCTTTCATGTCGTGCACCCAATAGACTTTGCCGGTTTCGGCATCGAGACAATGCACAAAGCCGGAAAAATCCGCGACGAACAGCAAACCGGTGTCGGGATCGATCGAAACCGTTGAAATGCTGCGATGAATCTTGTCGTAGCTCCAAATCTTGCCAGTCCGAGTGATGTCACCGTTCTTGGTAGCGTCCATGCAGGTCAACATGCCGACGCCTTCACCATGCTCCGGGTCCTGACCAACAGCGACATAGACTCGATTCTTCCAAAACACCGGTGTGGCGTTGATTTCACTCACACCTTCAGCGGCAGGATACTTGAACTTCTTCCGGTCGGTCGGATTGCAATCATACCACCAAACTTTTTTGAGATAGCTGGCGTCTTGGTCTTCTTCCTGTTTGTATTCCGGTCCCGGCAACACCGGTATGATGGGGGCGCCGGTTCCCTTTTGTGGTTGTGCGTCAAAGGCGTAGCAAACACCGTCGCCCCCACCAAAGAAGATCAATTGCTTGCCATTGACTTTGCCGGTTGAAGGCGAACTCCATTGACCATGGAAAATGCGTGGTCCGATTCCGGCGTTGTCCTCACCGAGCAATTTGCCCGTTTTCTTGTCCAGCGCGATCAAGCTCGGTGAGTTGGGGGCGGGAATATTTACATGAGTCCAGTCCTGACCGTTGGAAGTGCAGGCGTAAACAACGTCGCCAACTATCTCAATGGAACAGTTCGAAGCATTGTGGGGAAAGACACCCAACTCATCCATCATGTCATACACCCAAATGATGTCAGCATCCTTCGGCCCCGGCTCGATGGGTGGGGCTTTGCGCTCGGTGGGCTTGCCGCGGTCGAGGAGCACGTCCTTGACGACATATTTGGCTTCGTCCTTGAACGGGCCGTCGTTGCCGTTGGCCATACCTTCGGTGTCGAGGCAAATTACTTCGCAACGGCTCGTGACGAGGTAAACTCGGTTACCCTCGACACACGGCGAGGCAAGGATGCCCAGACTTTCCCAATCGTTCACCTTGCCGGATGCGAGCTTGGGAACGACGAGTTGCCAGAGGAATTCACCGGTATTTTCGTCAAAGCACATCAAGATGCTGCGATCACCCTGATGCTTCGGGTCGCGTGGATTTTCGTTATTGGTGCCGATGAAAACCTTGCCGCCTGCGACGACGACGTTGCCGTAGGATTGAGCTCCAAGCTTGGCCACCCACTTTACATTTTTGGTGGTGGTTATGTCGATTTCCTCAGTGCCACGCTTAAGTTTGCCGGGCTCGAAGCGGTCGGGCAGCCCTTTTGCGGGCGAATACATGTTGCGACCGGGATCATTTCCGCCCCAACGTGGCCAGTCTGCGGCATGCAAGGTTGAAAGCAACAAGGCGGTGACGACTCCGTTGAGCAGAAGGCGAACGGTGAAATTGAAGTGATGTTCAGTGGTTGTCATGGTTTGAAACTCCAAATTATTTGTTTGCGGTCACGAGGATGTTGTCGATGTAAACACGCATGTCCTGCGGCGAAAATCCAAACAAACCGGGCGAGCCTTCTTGGTGCGCGGTTTTGTGATGCAGTTCAATCGTCCACGCGTCCGGCTCCGGATCGCCTTTTTTCCAAGCCTTGGCGCGCACTACGCCGGAGCCGTCAGGGGTTACGTCCACGCGCGATTTGAGACGATACCAGACGTTCGGCTGCCACTTGAAGTCCACCGCCTCCCGCAGACGCTCGAAGTTCGAGCTGATTTCAAGCTTCTGCTCGTTGCCTTTGAGGACGATGGCGTAGCGCTGATTGATGATTCCGACTTCGGACATTTTTCGGCGGTTGCCGTCGCTCATCACGTCGGCTTCGATGGTATAATTTTTCGCGTCGGGTGCGCCGAGGAAGACGGTGGCGCGTTGGAAGAATTTGTTGTCAATGGTTTTCACGAGGCATTTGTTGCCGTCGCGCTCGCGCACCTCGAACTTGAAACGCGCACCGATCCATGGCAACGGCGGATAGGCAAAGACGGCGTTCTCAGTAGCGTTTGTTTCGGAAAGAGTCACGGACTCGAAATCCTGTTGCAACGGAAGGTACGGCAGCACGCGCCCGCGGATGTAACCCTTCAAATTACCCTGCGTTGCCTCGAAAGCACCCGCAGAAGGTTTGGACGCTGCGTCGGCGACAAGCTTTCCGTCAGCGTTAAAGGTACCGTTCATCGCCGACCGCACTCGCGCCGTTGGCGGGACATAGCTCGCCCATTTCAGCCCTTTCACATCCACCGTTTCATCGACCACAAAACCATTTGCATCAAGCGAACGCGCCCGGAACGACGCGCTTTGACCAGGGCGAAGCGTGACTTCCGATGGGATGACTTGAAGCGACTTCGCCGGACCAGCCTTGGGCGTTTCCTCCAACGCGACGCCATCCGGCAGGCTGGGATTGTTTCCCTTCTTTCCCCAGCAATAAAGATGGCGGGTCGTTTGCATATAGAGCTTGCCATTGTAGGCCACGGGCGTGCCGAAGCAGCGCCCATCCAGTTCGATATGCGTCAGGATTTCCGGCTTATCACCGGGCTTGAGGATGTAAAACGCGCCTTTCGTTCCGGCTTCACTACCTTCGCCCGTGCCTTTGCCGGCGGGATCGTCGAGCATTGGCACGTACAGTTTACCGTCGGCGTAGAAAGGGCATGAATTGCGCTGCTCAATGCCGAGTTTGAGTTTCCACTTGATTTCGCCGGTGTTTGCGTTCACGGCACAGAGGTCGCCTTTCTCCGCAACCACATAGACCATATCGCCGACCAGTATCGGCGAGCTGGTGGACGTGGTAACGTCAGCCGCCCAAAGTTCAACGTCCTTGCGGTCGAGCACGACCGGTGCGCTGGCGACGTTGGTTGGCGCAACGTCCGGAATTTTGAGCGCTACCAACTGCCCTGGTTCGTACGGTACACCGAAGATGGCAATCAGCTTGTCGTTGTTGTGAACCAGCACAGTGGCGTTGATCCCGGCGCGGAAGAGTGGCACGCGCCAGATTGGTTCTCCAGTGCGGGCGTTGACGCACGCCACACTGCCGTCGCCCAGCGCCGTGTAGAACACGCGTTTGCCGTTGCGGGTGGCAACATAAGGATGCGAGAAGGAATTATCTTTGGGCCGGTCACTCGGACTTGATGACCAGACGAGTTCCCCGGTTTTTTTGTCAAAAGCGTAGAAGCGGTCGGCAGCCGGACCTTGCGCGCCCCAGTTGGCCGTGATGCCGCGCGTGATCACGAGATCGCCATCGATAAGCGGCGACGCCGTGCGCGCGTTCGGGAACGTGAGCCGGCCAAATTCCTCCATCAGCGAGCGCTTCCAGAGTAGTTTTCCATCGGGTGTGAAGCCCGCGAGGATTCCCTGGGTGCCTTGAATGAAAACGTTCCCCGTTTCTGGGTCAATGGCCGGGGTGGAGGTGGCGTAACGAAGATAAATTGTGTCGCTGATGAAATCGTTAAAAAGTTGCTGCCAGAGTTTCTGGCCCGTTTCGGCATCGAAGCAGGTGACGCCTTCCTGTAGGTTCGGCCCTTCGCCAAGATAGCCCATGACATAGAGCCGACCGTTGGCAATGACGGGCGTGGATTGGCCGGGAAAATCAGCGACCCAAAGCGCGTCCTGGACGGTGATTTTTTCGGGCAGATTCTTTTCGAGCGAAGTGCCGTTTTGTTGTGGCCCGCGCCAGCTTAACCAACCGCGCACCGGCGCAGCTGCGGATTCGGAAGTTGCAAGAAGTCCGCCAGCGAGGGAAACGCCCAAGATGCCGAGCACAAATGATGTTTTCATGGTTGAAGTCCGGTTGCCGACAGGAGATCGCCAATTGCGGGCTCCTGACTTTTCCAGCCGCCAAAATTATTCTATAAGCGGAAAAAGTTTGCAATCACAATAATACTTATACGTATAATCTATCCATAAGATTCAAATCTGGTCATGTCCACCGTCAAACGAGTCACAGAATTGCCGATTGACTCGCCCGATCGGCGGCGGCTGCCGCTGTTGCTTCGGCGCGCCTGGTATGGCTTGAATCAAGCGTTTCGCCGCCGTATCACTCATCTGGGCATAACCCCAGATCAATTCACCGTCTTGCGCACTTTGCTGGAAAACGAGGGAATTACCCAACGTGAACTGACCCAGTTGATGACCAGTGATCCCAACACGGTTGCTTCGCTGCTGGAGCGGATGGAAAAGGCAGGGTTGCTCGAACGCCGGAAGCATGAACAGGATCGCCGTGCGCTCCGGATTCGACTCAAGCCGTCAGGCAAGAACAAATATGAAGAGGCCCGTGAGATAGCGGTGGCGTTGCAAACGGAAATCCTGGCCACTTTGCCGCAAACGAAGCGGGAGGAATTTCTGGAGCACCTGGCGCTGGTAGCGGATACTTGCAAGACTGCGGCTGCAAAGCTGCCGAAGCGTGAAAGTTAACGAACCTTATGCCCCTTTCGAGTTGGGTTTAATCAAGCACCTTGATTCGCGCATTGCGAATCTCCACATGCCCGCCTCCGCGACTTAATTCCTGGAACCCAATGTGGCCCTTGCGCGGGCGCTCTTTGAGCGGAGGTGCGTCGGTGCCATCGTGGCGTTTCACCGTGTTCATCTGGTCGTCCAGATTCACGTCCAAGATTCGTTCGCCATTGAGGACGACGGTGACTCTCGGCCCCCGACAGGTGATCTGATACTTGTTCCACTCGACCGGCTTGAAGACTTGGGCCCGCGGCGAGATAGCTTTGTAGAGACTGCCTGTTAACTCTGCGGCGCCGACCTGCATGTCAGGCGGATAATAGCGCGGATCAACCATCTGTAGCTCCAGCCCGTCGAAAGCGGGATCGCCCGTGAGGGGGAAGCGCAACCCGCAACCACTGTTGCCCCGTTCGTTGAGCTTCCACTCAAATTCGAGGACAAAATCACCGTATTCCTTTTCGCTGATCAGCCAGGTGCCGCGCGGGTCGCTCCCTTTGAGCACGCCACTTTCAACTTTCCAAACAACACCTTGGTCAGCCGGATTCTTTATGTTGTCCCACTTCCGCACGAGCCAGCCTTGCGGTACGCCTTCCTGAGGAAAAAGCTCAACGAACGATTTGCCGGACTTATTTTGAGTGTCCTCAGCGGTTTTGCACCCGAGAATCATCGCCAAAGCGCCGCAAACCCAAATTGCAACAACCAGTTTCATATTTATCCGCGCAACACTGGCCTCACAAGAGATTTGATATGGGTCGAACAGTAAGCACTTGAGCGCTTCTATTTCCCACCCACATCCACGCACACCAAATCACCTTTGGCGTTGCGACAATAGATTTTTCCGTTTGAGAGAACGGGCGTTGTCCAGCACTTGCCGCCAATAACCTGCGCCTGTGAAATCGGTTTGAAGCCTGCCGGGGACGCATCAGCCACGACCAACATTCCTTTCTCGCCCAGCACAATCAGCTTTCCAGCGGCTGCCATCAACGAACCCTTACCCAGGCTTTTCTCGGTCCACTTGATCCGGCCACCCGCCCAATCCTGACACTTCAATTCGGATTCATCGAAGCCATACAGATTTCCATCAATGAGCACGCAACTGTTGAAATGGTTCCGCATGTTCTTGTTCTGCCAGACAACGGACGGCTTGCCGTTACTGACTCGCCACAGCGCACACCCTTGATCGTAACCGGAGGAAACGAAGAATTCGTTGCCGCTGATGATCGGGTCGGCGGCGTTGACTCCGTATTTTGTCTTCCAGGGAAATTTCCACAGCAATTTGCCGTCCGCCACATTCACGGCTTCGAGTTCGCTGGCGGAGAAGAGCGCGACGGCATGTTGCGCACCGGTTTCAAAAGGGAGGGGTGTCGAATAGCCGGCCTCGTCCTTGCTGGAAGTCCAGGCGACCTTGTCACTTCGCTTGTCCAATGCCGTGCCGGCGCCGCCGGCGTTGATAATCAACAGATTTCCTTCCACCAACACCGAGCCGGAAAACCCCCAGTCCGGAATTTTCAGCCCCAACTCTTTGTGGACATTCTTCGACCAGGCTACCTTGCCGGTTTCAGCATCGAAGGCGAACAAATCTCCTTTCCGGCTGAGAGTGTAAACCGCTTTGGCGTCCACCGTCGGGGTGGCGCTCGGCCCGCCTTCGTAATATTTCGGATCGATGGGGCAGGGATACGAATGCTTCCAGCGAAGCTGGCCGGTGTTTGCGTCGAAACAGAAAACCGTTTCCGTGTCATTCTCATTTCCCATCGTATAGACACGTCCGTTGCTGACTGACATGGATGAAAAGCCGATGCCCAGAGAGGCCTTCCAAAGTTGCTTTGGCCCTTCCTTCGGCCAGACTGTTTGCCAGCCGGTTTCCTTGGAAATGCCGTTAAGGTCCGGTCCGCGCCAGCGATACCAGTCCAAGGCCTTGAGCGGAGCGAGGGACACAAACAGGGAAAAGGCGGTCAGGAACGGAAACTTCAAATGGCCGGAAAAGTCGACCGCCTTGAAACACCGGGACTTGGTTTGAATACTCATGCTCTTGCCTTACCCGGAGAATGAGCACAATGTCAACTCAAGGAGCCGGGCATTCTCGCAGCCGATCACAATTCGACACTGCACTACATTTGCCTGGCCTCGAAGGGGCCAAACGACTCCTTAACAGTTTGTTAAAAAAGTAGCCGCCGAGGTAACGAGGCGGAAAAGGTCATGCGTTTTGGCGCAGAAATCCGCCTCCTCACGTCGGCGGCTACGATTCAAAACGGACTTTTCAACAAACTGTTAAGCTCCTGACGATGCTACCTCGCCGGTATCTGCCAGACCCAGTCACCTTTTTCCGGGTCAACCGGACCGCGTTTCATTCCCCAATCAATCGCTTCGTCTTTCGGCAACGTGGCGACTCCGCCGTCGTCGGTCTTGTTCCAGCCCACCGAATAAATGAGGTAGCCGCCGTCCGGGGTTGTGCGATCCTCGGCGCCGACGAGTGGGATCACGTACGCGC
>CAZYYS010000170.1:0-2846 GCA_964651015.1 uncultured Verrucomicrobiota bacterium | reverse complement strand
GCGTTGAAATGCGGCTTGATTCCCAGCCGAGATTTCCAGCCGATGGAATAGATGAGGTAGCCGCCGTCCGGTGTTCTGTGATATCGGAGCGGTTTGCCGTCAATGACGTCGTTCGGAATCTTGTCAATGAAACGCGGTGTCAGTGTATCAAGGGCGTCGGGAAATTGTCCGTTCGCCAGACGGTAACGCTCCAGTGCGCAGGCGACGCGAGTTGCGTCCACATAGGTTTGCGCACGAGCGCTCTTGGCAGACAATTTGGCAATGGCTGGAAACAGAAATTTGGCAAAGATCGTGTAGGGCGTAGCTCTCATATTCATCAGAACACGATCCTGATTTGCGCTAACGTCCGGCGAGACGCGATGTGTTTTGCTATCGACGATAGCCAGAGTGTTATCCTGGTGCAGGCGTGCAATGGTAAGCATGTTTTGATAAAACCAACCGCTAGGCATAAAGTTCGGCACGCCCACATACGAGAGGGAGCCTTCGCCGTCAAATCCGCCATACAATTCACCAGATTTTAAGTTGAACCCCTGACGCCGAAAATAGTCCAAGCTCGCCACAGAGAAAAAGCGTTCTCCGCGAATAGCTTGGTTAGATTCCGCGAGCAGATCGACCGATAACAGGTATTCTTCGAGCTGGGCCAGTTGCTCATCATTCCAAACGTGCCGAACCAATCCTTCCCGCACGCTTTGCAGATTCATGGCCAACGCGGCCATGCGTATGAGGTGGTCAATGAGTATCGGCTCATCCCGGATGGAATCGGACAAACGGAAGCCCAATTTCAAGTCCGCGAACGCCTCCCCGGTCTGGCCG
The DNA here is from genome assembly GCA_964651015.1 of uncultured Verrucomicrobiota bacterium. Taxonomy (GTDB): domain Bacteria; phylum Verrucomicrobiota; class Verrucomicrobiia; order Limisphaerales; family PALSA-1396; genus CAZYYS01. The sequence continues at coordinate 2,033 of CAZYYS010000170.1, read as the reverse complement.
GCTTCCAGCCGCGCAACCGTCCGCAATTGTAGCAGAATGGAAAGCATTTTAATGGTTGCGAGGTGGGGCAGCAAAATACTCTGTGGCATCTCATTGTCATACTCGATGGGAAACCGGGAATAGGAATGCGCCACCGCAGCTTCACGCAACTCTTTCACCTCCGCGTCAAATTTGCCGAGTGCTACCAGGATGTCCTCAGCAGCAGTTCCTGGCTTCACTGGCTGAGGATAATTCGTATTCCCTCGATAGAAATTCCGGCAGGCCTCGAGATCGGCGAACGTGCCTCTCTCCAAATTACCCAAAGGGAGTTCGCTTTTCACGTTCCCCGGATGAGCCAAGTCCGCGCGAATGTTCATCAGATGACCGAAGGCGTTCGTGTCCCGCCAACGCACCCCGTTTGTGCCGTGATCATACTCATATATCGGTTTTAAGAGCGGTGTCATCGCGAAATTCTGCTCGTCCGGGACGGGCTTCGGTACAAGTGAAACAAGGTCGAACTTTTCCCCTTTGGCTTCCCACTCGCGTTTATAGTTTTCCCACGCCCGCTTGCCGCGCCAATTTTCCTCGGCGTAAAAGAGGGCGACCAACGTAACAAGGCTTGCGATACCGAAAATGAATCGCTTCAAGTTCCGCCAGCAGCACAGCCAGCGAATGAATCCTATCACCAGAAATCCCAGCACCGGAATGCTGATGGAGCAAACAAGGGCGATCGTCAGCATCTGTCTGTTTGAATCGGTTCCAGATGACAACGCCATTGCCGCGACAAAAATGGTGGAGGCAAGAACTATGAACCAGGCAAGCAGCCCGCTTTTGCCCTTCCAAGGCCGGGTCAAAAAGCTTTCGGGTTTCTCGTCCATACACCAGTCGTCACACCGTCATGAATTCGTCGCGCCGCTCGCTTCTCGGTTTTGGTGAAGGTGACTTCGGTTTGTCCGCCGCTGGCGTTTTGGCAGTCCCGATCAACTCAGCCAACAACCGTTCCTGCTCACGCAAAGCCAGAATCATTTCCGGCGAAGGCGGCGGCGCTTTTTTCGCAACCTTTCCCGTTTTGTCAGCGGTGGCAAGGTTCGCCGCAAAGATCAGTAACCAAAGAGCAGCCAACCCTGCCCATGCCTGCGGACAGGGCCAAAGCAATTCGCGGAGGCGCAGTTTGACTGTAGCCGCGAACGTGAGTTCGCGGACGGGTTCGTTCCGCCGATTCACATCGGCGGCTACGAGAATCTCTTGCCGCCATTTGCTTGGAATCCTGCGCAGTGGTCGCCGCTGCATTCTTTTTTCAAAGTCGTCCCGATTCATACCAGTCGAGTTTCTACATTCATCATTCTGCCTTCTTCATTTCCTCGTAAAGGGGACGCAACCGTTCGCGTAATTTGTCTAAACCATAGCGATACCGGCTGGCAGCGGTGTTCGGTGGAAGGTCGAGCATTTCAGCAATCGCCTCAAAAGTCAGGCTGTCCCAAAGCTTCAGGTGAACGACGGCGCGTTGATCGGCGGGCAATTCTCCCATGGCTTCCGACAGCGCTGCGCGGAAGGCCACTTCATCCGGATCGGCAGTGGGCGCGAAGACGGAAACCGTGTCGGCCGCCATTTGTTCGTGAGTTTTTTCCCGAGTGCCGCGTCGGCGGATCAGGTCGATGGCTTGGTTGTGGGCGAGTCGCAGCAGAAACGCGCGCGGTTCGCGGACCCCGTCGAGCAACTGCGGCCTTTGGGCCAGCTTGATGAACAATTCCTGGAGGAGATCGTAAGTATCGGCTTCACTGCGGGTCAGATTGAGGAGAAATGCAAACAACGCCTGAGCGTGATCTTCGTACAGGCGTTCGAGATCGAAGGGCGACGGCATTTCTTTGTTGAATGACGCACGCGCCCGGATGATTTGTCTAGCAATGTTTGAGCCCCTCAGCCCGTCGCTCTCGGCCGGCGCACGATGACTTCCTGCGCGGCTTTGTTTTTCACTATCATGTTGGCCGGTAAAATCCCCCGCCAATTGACATTGGGGTAAATCACCGAACCGCGACCCAGGATGCTGCCAGGGT
>CAZYYS010000169.1:0-12113 GCA_964651015.1 uncultured Verrucomicrobiota bacterium | reverse complement strand
TGCTCGAAAAACTCGTGGCGCTGCAATACAGCCGCAACGACATTGAGTTTACGCGCGGAACGTTTCGCGTGCGCGGCGACGTGGTGGAGCTTTGTCCCGCTTACACTGAGGATGGTTTGCGTGTCGAGTTTTTCGGCGACACGGTGGAGCGGATCACGCGGTTTGAGCCTTTGACGGCCCGAAAACTGGCGCAGCTTGAAAACGTGACGGTGTTTCCGGGAAAGCAATTCGTGACGACCGATGACAAGTTGAAACGCGCGACGGTGACGATTCGCGAGGAACTGGGCGAACGCATCCGCGAGTTCGAAAAGCATGGCAAACTGCTGGAGGCGCAGCGCATCAAGCAACGGACCGAGTTCGATCTGGAGATGATGGAGGAGATGGGGTTTTGCTCCGGCATCGAGAATTATTCGCGACACATTGCCGGGCGTCCCCCTGGTTCACGGCCGGCAACGGTGATTGATTTTTTTCCGAAGGATTTTCTGATGGTGATGGATGAGTCGCACGTCAGCGTGCCGCAGATCGGCGGAATGTATGAAGGCGACATGTCGCGAAAAAAAGTCCTGGTAGAATACGGGTTTCGGCTGCCGAGCGCGTTGGACAATCGCCCGCTGAAGTTTGAGGAATTTCAGGCGATGCAGAACCAGACGATTTACGTGAGTGCTACGCCGGCGCGACGAGAGATCGAGTGGGCAAGGCACAGTGCCGCCGAACCCAAACCCCCACCCAGCCTGACGGCCACTGTCTCCCATCCGATGGGAGAGGGGCTGGGGGGAAGGGCTGGCGTTGTCGAACTCGTCGTGCGCCCAACTGGACTCGTTGATCCCAAAATCACGCTCAAGCCGCTCAAGGGCCAGATTGACGACTTGATCGAAGAATGCCGCAAGCGTGCGGACAAGAAGGAACGCGTGCTGGTGAGCACGCTCACCAAACGCACCGCCGAGGAACTCACGGATTACTTGCGCGACATCGGCGTGAACGTGCGTTACTTGCACAGCGAGATCGACGCGATCGAGCGCGTCGAGATTCTGCGCGCGCTGCGCAAGGGCGATTTTGATGTGCTTGTCGGCATCAATCTGCTGCGCGAGGGGCTTGATCTGCCGGAAGTGTCCCTTGTCGCCATTCTCGACGCGGACAAGGAAGGTTTTCTGCGCAGCGAGACGAGTTTGATACAGACGGCAGGCCGTGCCGCGCGTCATCTCAATGGTGAAGTCATCCTTTACGCCGATGTGATGACCGACAGCATCAAGAAGTTTCTCGCGGTTACCGAATATCGGCGCAAGAAACAACTCGCTTACAACGCGGAACACAAAATTACTCCGCGTAGTGTCCAGCGAGCGGTTGAAGAAAGCCTGGTGGTGCGCGAAGAAACCCGCACCGAAGCTCACGGCGTCTTGCGCGAAGCAGGCATGGACGTGGACATCACGGAGACGATCAAGGAACTTGAAAGCGAAATGCTGGCTGCCGCGAACAACTTGGAATTTGAGAAAGCCGCTCTGCTACGCGATCAAATCAAGGAACTCAAGCGAGCGACAGACGGTTCGCGACCTGTTAAAGAAACGAAACCAAGGCCCGTCAGCTATAACAAGGGCAAACGGGTTTCATCTCCGCGCTCCAAGGCGCCGTTTTAGGCGTACCGGTTACGTCTTCTTTTCCCCGATCCGCGTCAGCGCATAAATCAACGCAGCTGGAATTCCCGCGAACAACGCCATGGCCACGAAGATGCCGGAGCCTTCGCCGCGCTTGCGGATGTCGGTGAAAATCCAGATCGCGAGCAGGATGTTGCAGATAATACCGATGAGGAAGAGCAGGCCCAAGGCATCGTGCAAACTTTTGTCGGCTCTTGCCACACGCGGGTTTTGCATTCCTGCCGCAGGCCCTCCCGGCGAAGGCATCGGTGGACGAGGATTTTCGATCCCCGGCTGGCCCATCGCAGCTTGTCGTTGCATTTGCTCGCTGAGCCGGCGCATGAATTGTTCCTGGTGTTCGGCCATTTCGTTGACGCGCCGCTCAAGTCGCTCAAACCGTTCGGCGGAGACGCCGGCATCTTGAGCAAAACCAGTTGTGGCCCGACCAAACAAGCACAACCCAACCAATGCCGTCATCAGACAAAAACGCCAACTCAGACTTTTCATAACTTGCCTCTCATTTTTTGAGTGGAAACCGGAAAACCGGTCTTGCCCTGGAGTCAGCCCAGGTTCACTTGAGTTTCAAACCGGTTTTGGCCGCCATCACCAGAGCATCCTTTGATTCCGGGCGCGGGAAGTCAAGGGCGACAACAAGCTTTTTATTGCAATCAGTGCGTGACGTGTCAGGCTGGCGGCACTGTGGCCGACCTCTCCAATCCTATGAGAACCTCGACGATTAATTCCTATTTTATCCGATGGCTTATTGTGACACTCTGCGGCGCGTTCGCGTCCCTCGCGGACGCCGCCACCTTGGCGGTTTCGCCAGCCAAGACGAGCAACACCTACGCGGGCGTCATCACCTTGCAGATCGGCGGCCTGACGAATACCGAGCCGGTGGTGGTGCAGGAGTTCCTCGATGCGAACAGCAACGGGACCGTGGACGCCGGCGAACTGATGGTGGACACGTTTCCAATCACCGATGGTGGCGTGAGCCTGATCGGTGGCCAGACCAATTTCAACGTGCCGTTCGACAGCAACGCCGCGGGCGGCGCCATCACCACCACGCTCTTTTTCTCCCTGCCACTGATCGTCGAAAACTTCGTGGGCCAGCACATTTTCCGGGTGGTGAGTCCATCGGATCGGTTCGTGCCGGTGGATGCGACGTTCATTGTCACCAATGCGGCATACTCGCAATCTGTAACCGGCCAGGTGTTACTCGGTGCGTCGCCAGCGACCAATGCCGTCGTCGTAGCGCTAACGGGGCAGGATGGAGTCGTTGCGGGCGCCGCCCTCGCGGATAGCGCGGGGCGCTATTTCCTGAGACTGCCCACCAACACCTACATGCTCATCGCCAGTCAGCCGAATTGCTACTACGACATTGCGTCCGCGCCGCAAATCGCCCTGACCACCGGAATGACGGCAACCAATAATCTCTATCTGACCAACGGCACGGTCACCATCTCCGGACGCTTGCAGGACGCCACGAACAACAGCGCCTTGGGCGGCGCGTTTATTTTTTTAGAATCCGGGAACTATCTCGCTATCGCCTTCTCCGCAAGCAACGGCACCTTTTCCGCTGCCGTTACGCCGTCCTTCTGGCAGCTCGAAATTGAAACTGATCGCATGAGCCGGCGCGGTTATGTCGCCCCGGCAGACCTCCCCCAAGTGGACACCACGACCGGCGCGGTGGCGAACGTGAATCTCCTGCTTCCAAAAGCCAACGCGATGTTTTATGGCCGGTTCACGGACAGTCTGGGCGCGCCGTTTGCCAACGTGCGGTTCGAAGCAGACGACGGACAGAATTCGCCCCAGGTATTCGAAGGCAGCGGCTTCAGCGACGCAAATGGCTATTACGCAGTGGCGGTGCTTGCCGAAACTAATCAATGGTTTTGCTCGCCGGAAACGGAGGAGGTTCCAGCCCTGGCCAATTACGTCGTGAGCCAGGGGCAGAGCATACTATTCACGAACGGCCAGGCGTTGCTGCAAAACTTCACCGCGCTGCCGGCCACGGCGCGTATATCCGGCCACGTCCAGGACGACGCGGGCAACCCGGTCGTGGGCGTGTCGCTGGGCAGTGGCGCGTTCATCGGTGGCGTCAACTACAGCCCAGCCAGCGCGCTTACCGACGATGCCGGCAATTACACGCTCGCAGCCATCGCCGGGCAGTGGGGCGTGCATTTCACCTTCGGCGACGACTCGGATACTCTGGCGAGCCACGGCTTGGTGGACTTGTTCGGGCCGTATCATCTGGCCAACATCCCCCCGACGAACGCAGTATTGAACCTCACCGTCTATCCCACGGGTGCGTCGGCATTGAGCGTGCCGCGGCGAATCTCGCCGTCGCAAATCAACCTGAGTGTGAACGGCGCGGTCAACACGTCCTACACGCTTCAGGTTTCCACCAATATTTCTTCCACGAACTGGTCTTCGCTGTTCTCGTTCCAGCTCACTTCGAATCCGTTCCCGATCACGGATTCCCAGGCGACCAACCGTCAACGATTCTACAGGTTGTTGAAAAACTGAGAGGCGCGCGGGTTGTGTGACGCGCAGAAGGCGGGATAAGCGTCCTCGCAAGACTAAAGACTAGTCACGCAGTACTACCACTACTTGCGGAGTGCCGCCGGAGTCGTCGCAACGCCGTCGTCGGTCGGAGTGCGGCTGGATCGAGGACCAACCGCAGCGCTCGTGAATTATTGTACAACCCGTCAGATCGCCGTGCGCCTGTCCGACTCGAGAGCTTTGGTCTTCCGTTCCGCCTCAATGGCCACGGCTTCCTTCTTTCCGATCGTGAAGTAGTAGATCAAGTAGTGCAGGCCAATGGCGACGGGAATCAGGGCGTAAAGGGATTTGCTTGGGGTCTCGTTGAAATAAACCGCGACGAGCAACCCCAATCCGCCCAGCAGCCAGAACAAGCCCCAGCCGAAATCACTGTGCGGAGAACGCGGTTTGGCCGCCTTTTCACTGAAAAACGCTTCCGGCAAAGGCGGGAGTTCAATGCCTCTTTCGATGGCAACCATGCGCTCCTGATGGAGAAGAGTTAACATCTCCTTGCGCTTGCGATAATCCAGGTACCATCCGAAAAATCCCATGCCACAGCCCATGACGATGGCGGTCATGGGAATCAAAAAGTTGAACATGCTTTTATCCATAAATCTTTCTTTGTTGTTCGGCGGCATCGAACCATTCGACACCGTTCAATTCTTCCGACTTTCCCAGCTTGGAAAAGGTTTCAAAAACTTTTGCCCACTGCAATGAAGTCATTTCGACTGCAGAAACATTCAAAAGTCTTTTGAAACCCGGAGCCAGTTGGCGCAGTATAAAGACACAGCCGGCAGTGGTTAAGCCAGGTTTGCCTTGGACTGGTTGCCGGAAAGTGAACTTGTCCATGGACGAAGATATACGACAGCAGCTCGAAGCCCGGCGCTACGCAGAAGCGTTCGACCTGCTGTTGGCGCGTTATCAGGACAAGGTGTTCCGGCTTGCTTATAGTATGATGCACAATGAAACCCACGCCGAGGACATCGCGCAGGATGTCTTCCTGAAGATCTGGAAAGCGTTGGCGGGCTATCACGGTGCCGCTTCGCTTTCCACCTGGATTTACGCCATCACCCGCAATACGTGTCTCACGGAACTCAAGAAAAGATCCAATCGTCCGACCGTTTCCTTGCAGGCGCCGGATATGGAAGAGGCGGCCGATTCGATTTCCACGCTCCAATCCCGCGATTCCGACGCCGGTATGGATATGGACGTGGAACAACTCCTCGCCCAGTTGCCGGAGAAATATTGCCGTGTTATCACGTTGTTTTATCTCGAACAAAAAGCTTACGAGGAGGTCGCCGCACTGCTCCGCATTCCGCTTGGGACGGTAAAAACGCTGTTGTTCCGCGCAAAGAAGGAATTGCTGAACATCGGCTCGCGCCAAAAACGAATGATTTCTCAAGATCACCCCACGGCCAGAACCGACCTGACACCCAGAAAATCCGGCCCCCGTGATGGATGGACCGGACTTGCAACGTCCTTGACCCCTATCCCTCGATGACCTATGGCTTGTAAACAATTTGAAAACCAAATTCTGGATTATCTGGAGAATCAACTGGCGACAGCCGAGCGCACCAAAGTGGCGGCACACCTGGCTGGCTGCGCCGAATGCCGCGCGTTCGCTGAACAACTGGAACGGCTGGACGCGCAACTGACGCACGCGATCAAGTCGCCGACATTGTCGTCAGCGTTTGATGCCAAGCTCCGGCAGCGGTTGAAGAACACGGTGCTCCCGGAGGCAGAAATCGCCGAGCGCAAGCGCCGGCTTCAGACTGAATATGAAGCAGGTCTTGCACGACTTGATCCTTTCGCTTTTTTGTCACGCAAGCTGATCGAAAGCCTGAGTTACACCGCTTTGCTTGCAATCGCGGGCTGGCTCGCGTGGTCATTTCTGCCTCAGTTGACGGCCTTCCTGACTACACCGGAGGTCAGAATCGCCAACCTTTCCGTCCCGACCTCGTGGATTGTGAGCGCTGTTTTTGTGCTGATTGGCCTGACCGCGTCGTCGTCAAAACAAATCCGAAGGCTGCGGGAAATCGCATTTGTGCGGTAGTTCCTCGCTTCAGCGAACTCGCTTCGCCCGGGCATCGCGGCCATTTTGGTGCAGGACGAGTTCGTTGACCTTGCCTTGGGCTTCCTTCACAAATGTGATCTGCGCATCCAGCACCTTGTAAAAGAATTCGGTCTCCGATTCGGGAAAAATCTCGAGAAAGCTTTGCCCCGTAAGTCGCGCCATCAGTCGGTCACCTTCCTTGCGGATGGTGAACACAGCACCCGGCGCCATTTCGTATTCACCGACCAGGCGATCATACAACTTGGGATCAAGCTTGGCCGTCTGCCGTTCCTTCGGCGGTTCATCCGAAATCTTTCGCGCCGTCTGGTCCAACCCATTTTGGTGCAGCACCAATTCAGTCGCGCGCCCGCCGGCGAAGTGAAAGGTGATTCGAGCATCCACAACCTTGTAAAAGAAATGTGTTTCAGACTCCGGAAAAATCTCGAAGTACGGCTGCCCGGTGAGTTGAGCCAGTAGCCGGTTGCCCTCGCGGCGCAAATTGAAGAACGCACCGGGCGCAAGTTGGTACCGGCCCACGTAGCGATCAAGAATCTCTGGCTTGAGTTGAATCACCGCCCGTTCCCTGGCCGGTTCGCCATCAGGAAGCGGATATTTCGATTCCAGTAGATGAAAACCGATGTCGTCGAAGGATCGGGCGGAATTGGCCAGCACCACGACCGCTCGCTTGGTTGCCGGATTGAATCCGATGAAAGAATGGTAGCCGCCTGTGCCGCCATTGTGCCAAACGATCTGCGCGTCATGTTTCTCGGCGATGTGCCAGCCCAAACCGATCTTCATCTGCGCGCCGGCATCACGCTGCGGCTGTTGGGCCAGGCGCAAAGCAGGAGCGAGCTTTGACGGAGCAAACTCGAGATTCGCAGCAAGAAATCTTAACAGGTCGTTCACCGTGGAACGCAGCGCACCCGCACCCGCGAGCGCAGCCAGGTCCCAGTTTTTGGCAGGCTCGCCTGAAACGTGGTGTCCGGGCGCGAGACGCTTCTTCAGGCCGGCCGAGAGTGTGATCACTGTGTCCGGCATCTCAAGCGGTTGGCAGATGCGTTCAAGCGCCAACGCCTCATAATTCGTCCCGGCCTTAAGCGCGAGAATCTGTCCGAGCAGGCCGGCGCCGTAATTCGAGTATTCATACTCCGCGCCAATGTCCCGCGTCGGTGTGAATTCCGAAAGAAATGCATACATCTGATTCACCGTGTAATCCGCGTAAGGGTTCTCGGCATCTACCGGAACCATATTGTCCGGCAGTCGCGGCAGCGCCGAAGAATGCGTGGCCAGGTCGAGTAACGTGATCTGGCGGCCATTGCGCTCCGGCGTTTTCACCGACGCGGGAAGAAACTTGGAAATGGGATCTTCCAGTTTGACCTCGTTTCGGGACACAGCCTCCGCCAGCAGCAATCCCGTGAATGCCTTGGTGATCGAACCGATTTCAAACAAGGTGTCGCCGTCCACGGCACCAGCCTGATCCCCCTTGCCGCTGACGATTCTCCATCCATTTTCGTCCAGGATACCGACCACGACGGCGGCGCGGCTGCCTGCTGCTGTGGCACGTTGGCGAGAAGCGATTGCAGCTCCACGTCACTGGATTGCGCTGATTCTGCTCCGCGAGCGTATCGCGAACACGACACCAACAGAATTGCGAGGAGCGTCGGCAGCCATTTCATAATTTCCTTCCTCGGAGGTGATCGTGGCATGATGACTCTACCTTTCATGTGGGGCATGGCCCTTTTGTATGCCCGAGGCATTTGCTCAGAAAGAAATCAATCTGGTTCGACGTGATGTTGGCGGCTTTCGATCGTTTCCAGCTACCCTTTTTTTTGGAACTCTAAATACCACGTCCAACATTCAGCGTTTGAAGAAGTGTAGCCCATGAGACTTCGGCGGTGATTCTCCTTGGTGTTGCCACTGAACCAGAAGAAGCAGGCGTCAGGATAGGTGTTGCCAACAAAATTCTGGAGATTTGTTCCACTGGGTTGCCATTTGTGAACAGAATGAAACTTCTCGACGTTCGCGTAATCCTGCTTTTCTGAATTCCATGTAAAAAGCGTGTACGAACGTATTCGACTCGGCACGAATGGCGGAAATGTAATGTTGGGCTTCTTGCGGACGCCCAACGCTCCAAGAGTCTTCCCTGAGAAATTCAACCACCGCTCGCCAAACCAATTGTCAATCCGGACAACACAATAATCTTTCGGCTTCGACGCCGATACGGCTCCATGAATGATCCGCTGAATCAAGGCAATGAATTCAGCGTCATCGTCTTCATTGGCGTTCAATCCGATGAGTCGCATCAACGATCAATTCTACTTCCCGCGCTTGTGTGACGAAAGGAAACTCTCAAGTTGACCTTGCTGCCGATTCCTCCGGCACAATCTCCAACGCTAACTTCTCCGTATGCCGAATCACCGTAAGCGTTGAGCGCACGCCCGCTTGCGCGCCGGTGAGTTGCTTGTGCAAATCATCAATGCCCGCAATAGCGTGGCCGTTGAACTCGACCACGATGTCGCCTTCGCGCAGACCGGCGCGATTCGCGGGACTGCCGGGTTCGACTTGCAGCACCAACATTCCGGTCTCATTTGGCAGATGGAAATGCCGCACCACGCGCCGATGGATCTTCGCCGTCTGCCCGCCCACGCCGAGGTAACTGCCCCGCACCGCGCCGTCCTTGATCAGCCAGCCCGCGATGGCTTTCGCGGTGTTGATGCCGATTGCGAAACACAATCCCTGCGCCGGCAGAATCACCATTGTGTTCACGCCGATGACTTCGCCGCGCGAATTCACCAGCGGCCCGCCGGAGTTGCCCGGGTTCAACGCCGCGTCCGTCTGGATGAGATTGTCCATGAGCCGGCCCGACTCCGCGCGGAACGACCGGCCCAACGCGCTCACCACGCCCGCCGTCACCGTGTATTGGAAGCCGTAGGGATTGCCGATGGCGATGGCGAGCTGGCCCACGCGCAACTGGTTGGAATCCCCGAGGCGCACCGGCTTCAGGTTCGGCGCGTAAATGCGGATGACCGCCAGGTCCGTGTCCGGGTCCGTGCCGACCAGATGCGCATCGGGCCGGCGACCGTCGGCGAGCGTGACTTCAATCCGCTCCGCGCCGTGAACGACGTGACTGTTCGTGAGAATAAAACCATCCGGCGTGATGATGAACCCCGAGCCGCTGCCGCCACCTTCGCGCGAACCGCGCCGGTCACCAGCGCCACCGGCCTTACGCACATCAATCTTCACCACCGACGGACTGACCGCTTCCGCCGCCGTGACGACCGCATTGGAATAGGCGTCCTGCAATGGGCCGTCATTGGTAGGGACGGCGCGCTGCGCCGCTCCTTGCGGAGTGCCACCAAGGTCATCGCGGCGCGATGACCCTACCTGTTGATCTTCGTGCGACTCGTGGTCATCGAACACCGGCCACACATCAATAACCTTCTCTGCATTTTTCATAACAACGACTGGTTTGGTCGCTTAAACATCAGTAAGCGAGAAAAGGAAGATGTCAAATTGTGGGCAGCCCTCAGGTTGCAGAGTATCGTAGCAAGTGACGGGTTTGGCGGCCGAAACACCAGTGAGCGGGAACGGGAGTTTCTACCAATGTCGGACGCGATAGAAACGTTGAGTGCCGGTCGCAGTAGGATCGTCGAGTGTCCGAATGCCGCCGTTGCCGGCAACCAGAGGCAAAGCTGTCCAACTGGTTTCTTCAAGGGAGCCTTTGTATTCCAAGCGATAGACTTTGCCGCTTTGAGTTGGTACTGACACACGGAAGCGGTTGCTCTCCCACGTCGGGTTCGTCACGGGTACTTGAAGCTCTGGAGGACCATCACCTATCAACGCCAGATTATGAGTGCTGTCCCCAGAAACCGCGACGACGTTCGTCAAGCCCGGAGGAACCATCGGCTTTCCGGTGTTCCAGCCGTAGAAGTTAAAGCCCCAGCCGATGACCGTCCCGTCAGCCTTCACCGCCAAACTGATATGGTGATCATTACCCGTCGAGGCTGCAATCGTCACGACATTGGTCAAATTAGATGGCACACCAAAATTCCTGCTCTGCCCCGCTACGGTTCCGTCGGCCTTCAACGCAAGCCATTCATAAAAGCCCGCCGAAATCGCCACGACGTTGGTCAAACCAGCGAGATCAGCAGTCAAGTTAGCGATCCACCAATCATTAGCGTTTGTAGGCCACCCCGCGACTGTACCATCGGCCTTAAGCGCCAAAGCAAAGCTGGTGCCTGACGCAACCGCAACCACGTTCGTCAATCCGGTGAAAACAATATAAGATCCTTCCGGCCCCCAAGAGACGACGGTGCCGTCAGCTTTGAGCGCCAGATGGCTCGAGATGGCCACGACGTTCGTCAAATCCGAAGGCACGTTGGTCTGTCCATAGGAGTTGCGACCCCAGGCTACAATTGTGCCGTCAGCCTTCAATGCCAGACTATGGGCGGATCCGCCGGCAACCGCTATGACGTTGCTCAATCCTTCAGGAACGGTGATAGGGTAAGCGAAAGTGACATAGGGTGGTTGAGGGTCATAATGCATGCCACAATTAGCCACAGTGCCATCGCGCCTCAAGAGCAGGGTCTGCTCATAACCGGTTGCGATGGCCACGACATCCTCGGCGCAAGGATCTAATTGCCCAACGTTTTCTCCGCCCCAAGCGACGACCGTACCGCCTCCGTGAGCCACGTGTGGAAACCAAAGCAAGCCCAAGGCGCTGAAGATCGAAATGCTGAATACATTGAGGACTGTTCTTTTCACAATTGCCTTACCTCCTCCCATGCCCCGTAGCGGGACGCGCCCTTGTGATCTACTCCACTTACACTAAGGATCGCCAATGACGCGTTCATTGTTGATGGCTGATTCAGCGCTCCGGTCTTGCAATGTGCGCTAACATCGGCCAAACGGAGACCCAAGTCAATTCCCTGCCGTTGATCTGCGTCGCAAAATTACTGGGCTGAAACAGAGCAGAAATAACGTCGGAAAATGCTTGCGGCCGTTCAGGTCCGAGGACAAACTCTCCCTCCATGAACCCAAGTGAAAGGCAATTCTGCTCCGTTCCACGGCGTCGAAGTGGCTTCACGTTGATTGAGCTGCTCGTGGTGATTGCCATCATCGCCATTCTCGCGGGCTTGTTGCTGCCGGCATTGAGTAAAGCCAAGGCCAAGGGTCTGGCGATTGCCTGCCTCAACAATTTGAAACAACTGGGCATCGCGACGCGCCTGTATCAGGACGATTTCCGGCAGCGATACCCGTGGACTTTCACCGGCACCGTCAACGGCGTCGATCAAACCAACTGGTACAGTTACACCTACAAGTATCAGCAGACCAAGAAGCTCCTGCTCTGCCCGGTGCGACCGAAAAAAGCCAGAGTCAATGCCGGTCCCTTTGGCGTCAGCCAAGAGGGTGAGTTGATTTATTCGATGGACGGCTACTACGGCAATTATGCCGCGAATTATCGCCTCGGTGGGTCGTGGGGCTTCTGGAGCATTTTGGGAATCACCGATACCGCTGTTGTCAATCCATCAGGTACGATCCACATAGTCGATGGCGGAACAGCGCCCACCGTAACCAAGGATCCGGACAAATGCATCACACCCGCCTCCCTGCGAAAGCCCGGCTGCTGGATCGTGCATGACGTGGGCAATGACGCGCCTTGCGTCGGCTGCGTCAGTTCGTCCGAGGATCCCAACTGGGGTGGTCCTGACCCACGTCACGAAACCCGAAGCAACAACCTCTATACCGATGGTCACGTTGAAGCCAAGAAGACGCGCCAATGGTACTGGTCCGGCACACCGTGGCTCAACCCTTCTGAAGGCGGCCGTTGAGTTGCCGCGCACAGGCGAGATGAAAGAAGGCGCGATACATGTTCAGGTTGTGGTCGTAACGAA
>CAZYYS010000168.1:0-12141 GCA_964651015.1 uncultured Verrucomicrobiota bacterium | reverse complement strand
CCAGCGCGACTATTTCGGCGCGCACACCTACGAGCGCGTGGACAAACCACGCGGCGAATTCTTCCACACGAATTGGACGGGGCGTGGAGGAACGACGAGTTCGAGCACCTACAACGCGTGAGCAAACGGAGAGCGAGCATTGTCTGCCAACAACGGCCGGAGCGCGACTAGCTGACGGGTATCAGGGAGACGCGTTCGCCTTTGTCGCTGCGGGTAATCCCCTGGGCGCGCGGGTCCAACGTCAAGGCACCGTCGACCAGAAAAGCGTACCGATGATGCCCATGCTTCAGTTCCACGGTAAGCAACCAGGCGCCGTCCGGCATCTGCTTCATCCGGTTTGCGGCTGGGTTCCATTGGTTGAAGTCTCCCACCAGACTCACGGATTGGGCCTGCGGCGCATTGCAGATAAAGTTCATGGCGCGCAATGTTTTATGCGCACCGTACATATTCCTGTTCATATAAACGTTACCCCCTCGGCTCGTTAACTCAAAAGGTTCTTTAGAATGATCAGCGCAGTTTGGCGGATATCCGCCGACTGATTTTCGAGAACTTGATACTGCTCGATCCAGCCCTTCCTGGAATTGTTGCGCTCGCGCCAAAGCGTCTTCAGGACACGCTCCGTGCGCTCCACTTGTTGCATCGCCGAGGCAATCGACTCGCGCCCTTCTGGCAGGTCCGAAATGCCGCCAACGTTGAACCGGCTGATGCGCTTGTCACCAAAGACCGCCTGCAAAAGCATCACCACGGTCTGTTCATAGGCGAACCAGCGTCGCTGGAGCACTTCGCTCAAGAAGCTGTGGCGCACTGCGAAAAACTCCGAGCGTGGCCGTTCGGTGTATTGGCGGATGGCCTGGGCTTCAGTTGGAAACCAGTTGTAAAGCAGCGAAAAAGTTCCGTAAGTATCGATCAGTTGCTTGGGATTGTTGTGATCGGTTGTGATCTCGCCGATGCAGACATCCTGCTGGAGTTCCAGGCAAATCTCGGGAAGGTCGTGCAGCCGGCCCAGAACTTCTTTGCCGACGGCCGTGCCGTAATTAAAGTCGCCGGGGATCAACCAATACACGTCGTTCGCCTTGCCCTTTTCAAAAGCCATCCCCAACCCGGAGCACCACATTTGACACGTGTCCACAGACCACGCATCCAGAATCTTTGAGTGGCGGGCCACCGTGTTCTTTCTGAAATCGATAAAGCGTTTGTTCCCTTCATTCGCGTAATAAGTCTTGCGGTCAACAACCGTGATCGGGTGCGCGTATTTTTTCTTCTCATGCGCCAGGCGGGCGACCAACTGGTAAAGCTCCTCCAGGTCAGAGTAGTCCTCCGATTGCCGGAAGGGATAAATCACCACCGGATGGATTTTGCCGGTCGGCGCCGACTCCGATTTCGACTGGGACGCATCGGGTTGGTTCCCGTGTTTGCCTGCCGCTGTGGTCTTCATGGGCCAATGATTAACTGGTGCCGCCCGGAATCCAAGTGTTTTTACAGGTCTCTCAATTTGGCGACTTGACTCAAATCCACGGAACCTCCAGTTATTATCAGCCCGCTTCATTGAAACAACCTTCATACGGCTTACACCTTCCACAAAAACTGTCATTTGCCTTTCATCGTCTGACACGACTCTTCGCTCCATGATGCGCACACCGGTGATGTTGGCCACATCCTGCTGACGCTTCGCAGCGATTTCTGCCGCCGACTTGTTCTCCCACGCTTTGGCCGTGCGAAGTTGTTCCTCGGGCGACAAGCCATTGGAGATAAGTCTGTGGATTCCCCTCACGCATGGCCCAGACAGCGGACACCAATGCAGCGTCAGGCGAAGCGTAACCAGTGAACGTTTAACTTCTCTCGGAAACAGGTCCGCCGTTCTGGGAGAAGCAACCCTTTACTGCGCCGTCCAGCCGCCATCAATCAGGAAGTCTGTGCCCGTGACAAATCCAGCATCTTCGGAACAAAGATAAACGGCCAGTTGGCCGACTTCCTCGACCTTGCCCCAACGGCCCAACGGAATCTTCGAGATGAATTGTTGATTCAATTCGGGATTTTGCATCAGTTGAGTATTCATCTCGGTGGCAAACGGACCGGGGCTGATGCCATTGACCGTGATTTTCTCCGACGCGAGCTCAAGCGCCAGAGCACGCGTGAAGCCCAGCAGTCCGGTCTTGCTGGCGCAGTACGCCGAACGTCCAGCAATCGAAACGTGGCTCATGATCGAAGTGAGGTTGATGATGCGTCCGTAACCCTGGCCCTTCATTTGCGGAACGAAGGCCCGGCACATCAGAAACACGCCTGTCAGATTCGTGTCCATGACCTGTCGCCATTCGGCGAGGGTGAAATCGGTGACCGGCTTGCGAATGTTGATGCCCGCGTTGTTGATGAGGATTTGCAACCTGCCTAACTTTCCGGCGACAGCTTTTGCGAGCGATTTGATTTGCGCCTCGTCGGTAACGTCAGTCTGGAAGACCACAGCTTCGGCGCCGAGCTTGCGGACGGCAGCGGCGGTGTCATTCAGTTGTTCGAGGTTGCGCGAGACCAATGCCAGCCGCGCCCCGGCTTCAGCAAGAGCAAGCGCCATGGCTTTGCCAAGTCCCTTGCTTGCGCCAGTGATCAGCGCGGTTTTTCCCTGGAGTTTCCGATTGTTCATAGGGCATGACCTATAACAAAAAACAGAGCGGGAGGAAAGCGGTTTGCCCGCCAAATCGAGTTTGACTCGGCGTCGCTTTCTCCGCCTACTTTGCGGCTGCATTTTATGAGTGATCCGACACAGGCATTGCGCGACTTCAAACCGGCGAAGGAATTCTTTATCGGCATCGATTCCGATGGGTGCGTGTTTGACACGATGGAGATCAAGCACAAGGAATGTTTCGCGCCCATGTTCATCAAGCATTTCAACCTGCAACCGGTCAGCAAATACGCCCGCGAGGTGTGGGACTTCGTCAACCTTTATTCCAAGACGCGCGGCGCGAATCGTTTTCCGGCGCTCTCACGGTCTTTGAACCTCTTGCGTGAACGTCCCCATGTCCGCGCGCGCAAAGTGGCCGTGCCTGAAACCGCAGCGTTGGATGAATGGGTCGCGCGCGAAAGTAAATTAAGCAACGCCACGCTCCGCAAAGTGGTTGAGAGCGGCAACCGACGGTTGGAAGCAGTCCTGGCCTGGTCGAATGCCGTCAATGCGGCGATCGAAGACATCGTCAAAGGCGTGCCGCCATTTCCGCTCTTTCGTGAAAGCCTCGAAAAGATGAAGCAGCGCGCGGACACGATCGTGGTCTCACAGACGCCGACCGAAGCGTTGGAGCGCGAGTGGGACGAGCACGGCATCGCAAAACACGTGCGCCTCATCGCCGGTCAGGAACTCGGCACGAAAACCGAGCACATCAAGTTTGCCGCCGCAGGCAAGTATCCGTCGGAAAAAATCCTGATGATTGGTGATGCGCCCGGAGATTTCAAAGCTGCCAAGTCAAACAACGCGTTGTTTTATCCGATCATCCCCGGTCGCGAAGAGGTTTCCTGGCAACGTTTGTACGAAGAGGCTCTCGACCGTTTCTTTGCCGGGAAATACGTTGGTGAGTATGAAGCAGAGCTTGTGAAAGAGTTTGACGCCAGCTTGCCCGAGAAGCCGGCTTGGTAACTGGGCGCGAGTGTCTCGCAGCGCAACTCCCGGTGGCCACTCTGGACCGAGCGCGTTCGACGAGTACAGGTTTCTCGGAAACAACAATTGCGCATGTCGTCCATGCCCAAACTTTTTGATTTCGTGTCGATCCTGCATTACGGTCAAGAGAGTTGGCGATGAATCGTTGGTCATTATTTTTGATATGTGCAATCTTCGGCCTGGCCATGCTCACCTGCGGCTTGCTGGTACCGATACATTTGCGCGCCGTAGATACCAGCCTCGTCGAAAAGGCTGGCCGGAGCACACGTGGTTTGGTCGATGCAGGCCTGGCATTAGCCAACGAAAATAAACTGGGCGCCGCTCAATTGCTTTTCCAGGCCGCCCACGCCAAAGGATTTCCCAACGCTGAAAAACTCGGGGCCTTAACGGACAGGCTCGCGACGGAGCGACCTGATCTGTTGGCATTAGGAAGCGATGTGAGCGGTAAGCTCAGTGCCTTGCGCCGTCCTGATGCGCCCGCGCGCCGTCCGAATCCGGAGTCCATTGCCTCCGAACCGTTCGTCGGATTTATCGTTCGATCTGAAACTCGGGAAAAGCTGTTCGCAGACCTCGGTTCTTCCGCGAGTCCCGCCGTGCAAGGGTTGCTCGGGTTCCGCGCAATTACGAACACGGTTATCTTTGCTCCATCGCGATCAGCTTCGGGTCAAGCCCTCGATACCGCAATTCTGATCGGCGGATTTTTGCTCGAGGAGAGACGATTGACGACCAGCCTCAGCAACGTCATCGTCAGCCTGACGTCGCAGGCCGATCGCGAGGGAAACTCGCAACCGCTCGAACAGGCGTTGATGGACCTGTTGTCGCTTGGCCAACGATTGAATTGGGGACAGCTCGTCGAGTTCGTTCATCAAATCAACGATGCGGAGACACTGCGCCTTTTGGCCGGTTTTGTCCGGAGCGGCCACAACGCGCCCGTGCTTTTTTCCGCCGTGCAAATTTCCGGCAAACCTGCCGACGTGGCGCAATACCTGGTTAATTTCAGCCAGACCGGTCTTGGCGACCTGGCTGAAAGCCTTCGCTTCGGGGCGGGAGGCGTAAACGAACTTTTGCGGCGCAACCAACGATTGCACCATTCCGAATTTCGCGAGCGCGTTTCGAAGCACGCTCCTCTGAGCGCGGTTTCTGCCATTGCTTCGGATTATTGCTTGCGCGAACCGCGACTTTCGTTGATGGTAAAATGGTTTTTGTACTTGGGAGGCGGGTTCCTGCTGGCGGCCGCCTTGCATTATGCGAGACGCGTGCCGGCCTCTGAACAACCGCTACAGGTACGCGGGTTCCATGTCGCTCGTGAAATACTGTTTGCGCTGGGGTTCCTGCTGATCGTGCTGCTCTTGAGCGAGCCGTTTCTCGCTCAGGAAAGCCAGAAAGTGGAATTCCCATTTCGACTGCGGCTGCCCACGGTGGGCAGCCTGGTCCCTGCTGGAAACACCGGCGCTCATTCGTCGCTTATGAACCAACTAAGTCTATTGACCTTGCTGTTGTTTTTCGTGCTGCAAGCGCTGATCTACGTCGCCTGCCTCGTCAAGCTGGCGGAAATTCGACGACAGAATATAGCACCGCGTTTGAAGTTGAAGCTGCTCGAAAACGAAGACCACTTATTTGACGCCGGCCTTTACCTTGGCTTCGTCGGCACGATCATCTCGCTGATCCTGGTTTCGCTGGGCGTCATCAAGCCAAGTTTGATGGCTGCTTATTCTTCAACATCGTTCGGCATCATCTTCGTGTCCGTATTCAAGATTTTTCACCTGCGCCCGCTACGCCGGAAATTACTGCTCGACGCCGAAACTGGCGCGTCGCTCGGTGTTGCACCGGCACCTGAACCCACGCTTTCATGAACCGCAGCATCCTCATCGTTATTTGCGACTTTCTGCTCGTGAGCATGCTGGCTTTTTCCACGGTGGACATAAACCAGGTGGTTGACGAAGGCGCGCCGCCGCAACTCAAGACAATCGTTGCAACAAACCAAACTGACAGCGGGAAGGACCTTGCCGCCGTCATGCGACTGGCGTTGGAGGAGGAGCAAAGGCAGCGCGAATTATTGCTGGGTGAACTGACAAAGTCGCGCGAGACATCCACTGAGCGTGAAAAACAAATCCAACGCTTTCAACAACAACTTCAATCGACCGAAAAGTTACTCGAAAGCAAGGGAGAACAACTCCAAACCACGGAGCAACAGCTCCAAACTGCGGAGCAACAACTCCAAACGAAGGGACAACAACTCCAAACCACGGAACAACAACTCCAAACGAAGGGACAACAATTGCAAACCGCGGAACGGCAACTGCAAACGGCCGAACGGCAGCTCCAAACCGCCGAGCGACAACTCCAGACAACGGAACAGCAACTCCAGACCAAGGAAAAACAGCTTCAGGCTGCTGAACAACAACGGACCAATCTCCTGCAACAGTTCGCCGCCGCCCAGAACAATGTCGAAACTCTTGGTCAGCAAGTCCGCGCCAGTTCCACGGACGCCTCGATTTCGAAGGAGAAGCTTGCGGCGATGGAAGCCGAGTTGAAAAAACGTGCCGAAGAAGCCGCCGCCCTCCAGCAACAGCTCGCGCAATTGGCGAAAACCAATCAGGCGGTTTTGAATGAAAAGCAACAATTGGCCGGTCAGTTGCAGTTGGCCGAGGTCGAGAAACGCCACGCCACCGAACAAGCCGCCCGGATGCAGGAACAGGTGATTCTCGAGCGCCAAGAAAAGGCGAGGCTGGCCGAAGGAGTCAAGACACTCGCCAGCAAATCGGCAGAATTGACGCAGGAACTCCGGGAGAATCGTCCGCTGGCTCCCAACACCATCTTCAATGATTTTGTCACTAATCGGGTCCAGGCCAATCTGGCCGCTTCCCGGTCAGGCCTCTTCGGCGGAGCCAAGAGTAAGGAAACGCAAACAGTGCTGGTTACGAGTGGCACAAACATTTTCGCATTGTGCCATGTGCAGGACACCCCGCTGACGATCACGAGCCCCGGCACCGATTGGGAAGGACTAACAGGCACGCTGACTCGTAACGACGCGCACGTGCCGATCCGTTCCATGTCCTTCTGCTGGCCGGATCCACGCGTAGTCCTGATACCAGTCAGCCCAACCGAAGCCCGCCAACTCGGCTGCAAGGTCTATCGCATCTCGTCGGACCCGTATAAATTTCAGGATGCGGTCCTCGTCGGCGCTGCCGAAGGTTATTACGGTGAATGTAAATTCGAGATCGATCTGAGCACGCCGGAATACGTCAAATTGGACCGCAACTTGTTGAAGGGATTGGTGGGCAAATTCAATCCTTCGCGCGGCGACTTCGTTTTCAGCAAGTCCGGCGAGTTTTTGGGCGTCATGGCAAACAGCACCTACTGCATGATGTTTAACAAGCTCGATACGTCCGCCACCTTGCAACTCGGCCCGGATGTGCGCGATCAACATACGGGTGAGACTTTGGCGCGACTTTACTCATTTGTCTTCCAAATGCCCTCCAAGTTGCAGTAGGCTGGAGAGCAATACGGCTGCTCCTTTCCACGAAGCACGATAAGATGGTGCGTGAGCCACAGTGCGTTTTGAACAGGCGAACCGGCTTTACCCATGTTCGTCCAGTTTTCCGTACTTTCGGATTTCCGGCCAGATCAATGCGGTGGTGAGAACCACGAGGATGGTTCCTACTCCGCCGGACACCACCGCGAACACTGGTCCAAACAGGTAAGCCACGAACCCGGATTCAAAACCGCCCAGTTCATTAGACGTGCCGATGAACAAACTGTTGACGGCGGAAACTCGCCCCCGTTTTTCGTCTGGCGTCAGCAATTGCACCAAGGTGTGCCGGACCACGACGCTGATGTTGTCCACTGCGCCGCAAATGAATAGCATCAGCATGGAGATCCAGAACGAGGTCGAGATTCCAAAACCGATGGTCGCCGATCCGAAAGCGACCACGGCCCATAACAACGCGCGCCCGGCCCTTTCCAGGGGTGGGCGATGAGCAAGGATGAGTGTGCAGAGCAACGATCCCATGGGCAGCGCTGCTTGCAACCACCCCAGGCCTGACGGTCCCACCCGCAAAATGTCCTTGGCATAAACTGGCAGCAGCGCCGTGGCCCCGCCCAGCAACACCGCGAACATATCGAGTGAGATGATGCCAAACAAAATCCGGCTGGCGAAAACGAATTTGAATCCCGCGATCAAACTTTGAACGGACATTGCCTCTTTGACTTTGGCGACGTGCCGGCTGCGCACGAAACACAGCAGGGTAAAACAAGTCAGCACGGCCGCGGCATTGATGGCATAGACTGTAGCCGCGCTGTGGGTCAAAGCAATCAGCGCTCCACCCGTGGCCGGCCCTGCCACGGAGGAAAGATGAAAACTGCCGCTGTTCCAGGTCACGGCCTTGGGAAAATCGCGCCGGGAAACAAGTTGCGGCATGAACGCAGCGCTCGCCGGCCAGAGAAACGTGCGCGCCGTTCCTGCGGTCAGCAAACAGACGTAAGTCCAAAAGACCTCAGCCTGGAAAATTGAAATGACCGTCAACCCGATGCTGGAAAGCGCCACCACCACAATCATCAGTTGAATGACACGTTTGCGGTTGTAGTTGTCGGCCACATGACCCGCAGGCAGGGTCAGGAGCAACATGGGCACCATTTGCGTCAAGCCCACCAGTCCCAGCGCCAGGGCCGAATCGGTTCGTTCGTAAAGTTCCCAACCCACGGCCACAATTAGCATTTGCTGCCCCAATGACGAGATCAACCGGCCAACCAGGTACAGGAGGAAATTGCGGTTCCGCAGGACGGAATACGGATCATGCTCCACCTTGGACGCTGGTAACTCGACTGCCTGGCGGAACGATTCGGAATCACTCATTGCTGCCGAAATTGTCCGGCAAGTAGAAACGACCCACAATAAAACTTTTCAAACGACTGGTTTAGTCGCTTGCCCTGGCCCAGCCAGTTTGATCGATGCGCTTGAACTCAGCTTGAACGTCTGTCCCTTCGTAAAACGACAGCCAGCCGCGCAGGCGCTTCGTCTCGCCAGGCGCGCAGTCCGGAAACTTGGGATCAGAATGAAGACACGGACACGGCGCGTTGGCCCAAGGCCGGTGGCACGGCTCCCAAGCGGTAATGATCCAACGCTTGCCGTCAATGGATCGACACGCCACATAAGGCTTGGAAAACACTTTATTCTCGTTGGTCTGCTGCTGAAAGCCGTTCGCCCCTTTGAGCATGACGCAGTTCTGCACACGCAAATCGCTCAAGGTTTCTTTTGTCCCGTTGGTCAGCCAAAGTTCCATACGCACTGCCTCGCGCGCCGGCATGACCTTCGCGCCAAAAGCAATTCCGTTTGGCAATTTTCGCTCGATGTCGAAAGTGCCGTTCTCACGCCGATTCCATTCCAACGGCTCGAGCTCGATCTTTTGTTTCGTCCAGACGGTCGGAACGTGCGTGTGCGCCAGATACGTCAGACCGAGATTCGACCAAATGGCCTCCGGGACATCTACCACGACGTAGCTCGCCTCATCCCAAGGTGTGAACACGCTCACCTTGGTTTCGCGCTGTGGATCGACCGCGCCATCGAGAAACCCGATGCGCGGGTGGCGTCCGCCCGGATACGGCAGCACCAGCAAAGGCGCGTCGGCGGAGCGCCGAGGCCGGTTATCCGGAGTGATGTCGAACCTTTTTAATGCGCCGGCGATTTCATTTTTATCTAGACCCGTGGCTGATTTGATTTCATCCGTCGTGAGTTGGTGATACCAAACCATGTTCTGGAGCCAGTAACGAAGTTCAGAATCGTTTGCGGGTTTTCTGGAATTCGTCCGATCAAGGTCTGCTCCGCTCAATTTGGTCGAGCAAACACACCAAACGAGTATCCAGAAAATCCAGCGGTTACTTTTGCCTTCCACAGTCATTCCACGGCAACGTGGCTAATTCCACTTCAGCCGGTTTCGCGACTTCTCCTCGGCCAGTTCCTTTTTCACGGACGCAATTTGCGTCAGGATCAATTCGCGGTTTTCCTCCCCCTTTTGTACCAGGTCCTTTTCAAGTTCGGCAATGCGACGTTCGTATGCACGCAGCCGGTCCTGCATTCGCGGCGGGAGTTGTTTCAAACGCTCTTCCAACTGGCTCACCTGGGTCGCCGCCTTCCGTTGAGTTTCCAATAAATCCCGACGTTGAAAGATCAGCGTGCGCACCAACTTGTCCATCATCATTCTCGCCAGGTGCGGAATGAGCTTCTCGCGCATCGAAGCGGTGCGCTTATCACCCGGCTTGAGTTCCTTGAACCCTTCCTGACGCAACGATTGATCCGTCAAATCCGGCAGCAACACCGGTTGAAGCGTGCCCGACGCGTCGGGCGCAACTGCGATTGGCTCATCGCAATTCGGGCAGGCAATTATGGAAGTGATGTTGTCGGGGCTTGTCAATTTGGCGGGAACCAACGCAGTTTCGGCACTCCCTCTTGTCCACCGCCAAAGAAGAAAACACAAAGCACTCAACAAGATAAAAAGTCCCACCCCCAACCAAGGGGTTTTAGGAGCAACATGCGGTGAAGCTACGGGGATTGTCCCCACCGCAACCGGCGCGGCTTGAACATCGAAGTCAAAAATCACCGGAGAACGCTCAACGAACGCAATGGCTGGGGTTTTCGGCGTGCTCGCGAACGCAACGTTCTTCCCGAGCACGTAAGGCAAAGTGGCGTTGAATGTTTTGCCGCCTTCGGACGCAGTGATTCGCCTTTCCAAGGCCAATCCCTGAAACGCATTCGTAAAGCCCGCTTCCTCAAACAGCGGCAGCGTGTTCTCACTGACAAAAAGACCGTCCTCCGGGTCAGTATTGAAAGTGCCGGCGACAATAAAAGCATCGATTGTCCCATTGAACCGGTGACCAATGGAGCCGATCTCACGGACCAGTTGCTCCGCGGCGCGTTCACGTTGGAGGATGTTTAACTGGGTGGCCAGATCAAGACGACCTTTGATTGAGTTGTCCTTCAATTCAACCGAATAGACCCCGACTACCTTGTTGCCGTTCTGAACGGCCGCAAAGACGTAACCCCGCGACGTATCGACTGAACTGACACTTTTCCAATTATTCGACCAAGCCGCTAGCACGGGTTGGCGGGAAAGAATCGCGAGCTGGTGACGAAGGTTATCTCCGCTCGTACTGTCCGCAAAATCAGAATAGATTGCGATCTCGTATTGCGCCGGTTTCAAATAATCGATCAGTTTTTGGCAGGTTATTTTGTTAGGCACGCCCTGCAGAGCGATTATGTCCGAGTCCATATTCCTCAGCGTTGCCGCAACTTCCTGAAGTCGTTCTTCCTCCAATTCTCCTGATCGTGAATGAGATGAATCCCCTGCCCGACCATTCAAACCCCACGTGGCAAAGCGCGCCGGCTCGGCGTCGCTGCGCTCTACCAACAGCCAACCGAATACTATTAGCAGGATCAGCCGCCGCATACAGTACAAGGCAAGCCTTCATTCGGCCCACAAAGTCTCCCTTCCGTTTTCTGGAAATGCTTGCAGCGATTGTTGTGACGCTTGCCGGAGCTTTTGGTCAACCAATGTGTCAGAGCATTGCTGGCTGCGCTGGCGACGGAATTCGTGTTTGTTGCAACAGTCGGGAGTGACCGGGCGACGTTTCCCACAGCAGCGCCAGCGGCCACCGGGCCTGGACTCGTTGCCTCGCCCTGGTCGGCGAGCAACCGGCGTAGTTTTTGGTTTTCGATCCGGAGTTGCTGATTCTGTTCTTTGAGATGAGCAGCTTCCTGGCGCAGCGATTTGAGTTCGTCCTGAATTTGTTTAGGTTCGGCAACCGCCTTGGATTGGTTCGTGGTTTCTGCCGCAACTACAGCGGTGAGAGAAACAGACAGCCAACAACCGCAGCCCCATTTCAGGGCACAACTCGACAGTTTCGACAAAAACAAGTTCATCGCATTTTGTGAACGGTTAATCGCTGGTGCTTGACCGTCACGGGGACAAATTCTTATCCGGGTTAGTCGGCATCACAGCTGAATTTATGTTCCTCGCGTGACCGATGTAAAGAGACATCCTAAACCCACTTGTCCACAGGCAGACGGAGCGAGAAAAATGACAATCAAAAAATAAAGCTGGTTAGGAACCGCCGGCTGTCACCCGCCTCAGCTTGATTTCGCGCAACGCCGCCGTGGTTTGCCATGACGCCAGCCCAAATGGTTTGGAAAGGTCGATCTCGCCGGCGCGCAGCGAGATTTTTCGCCCCTCCGTCAACAGGTCAACCATCTTCTCGTCGTCGATCCACGCCTCGATTTTTGCAGAGGTCACCCGCAACCGGATCCGATACCAACGTCCACGGTCCGCTTTGAAGTAGTGGGTTGTTTCATTCTCCGAAGCGTCCAGGCCGTCGATGCTTGACAATCCCACGACTGCGCCGCCCCAACCTCCAACGATGAAACTGCAAAAGGCGTCGCCCACCGGGAAGGTCAGGCCGCAAAAAAAGTCTGAGCCATCCGCGCGCATCGCTTCGAGCGCCACTTCGTA
>CAZYYS010000167.1:0-12182 GCA_964651015.1 uncultured Verrucomicrobiota bacterium | reverse complement strand
CGCGTCGAGGCGTTCGTGGACAAAATCATCTTCACCGAAGGCACGGAGGTGAAGGAGGGCGATGCGCTGTTCAAGCTCGACGACCGGCCGTATCAGGAACGTCTTGCCGCCGCCAAAGGGATGTTGGCTGAAGCGAAGGCCGCGCTGAACAAATACGAAAAGGACGTTGCCCGCCTCAAACCGCTGGCAGAGAAACGCGCCGTGCCGCAACAGGACCTCGACAACGCCGTTGCTTCCGTGGACGTCGGCAAGGCTTCGGTGCTCTCCGCTGAGGCGCGCGTGCATTCGGCCCAACTTGACGTGAGCTATTGCGATGTTCGCGCGTCCATCAGCGGATTGATTGGCGCCACGGCAGTTCAGGTCGGGGAATTGGTCGGTAAAGGCCAGCCTACGCTGCTGGCGACGATTTCGAAGCTCGACCCCATCTGGTTTTACTGCAATGTGAGCGAAGTGAGTTACCTGCGGGCGCAGGCCGAGACCGAGCGCACGGGCAAACAAATCGAGAACCTGCCGGTAACTTTGATACTTGCAGACGGCTCGAAGCACCCTGACACCGGCAAATTTGTTTTCATTGACCGTGCCGTGGATCCGAAGACCGGCACGCTGCGGGTGCGCGCGGAATTTTCCAACGCCAAGAAGACGCTTCGACCCGGAATGTTTGGGCGCATCGTCGCCGACCTGGGCGTTCAGCCCAACAGCATCCTCGTGCCGGAGAAAGCGGTGGCGGAATTGCAGGGCAAGAACTTTGTCTGGCTCATCGGTTCGGACAACAAGGCATCGCAACGCCCGGTCAAAGTCGGCAACCAGATTGGCGACAAGCTCGTGATCCTCGAAGGGCTGAAGGCGGGCGACCGCCTGGTGGTCGAAGGTTTGCAGAAAGTCCGGGACGGCGCGGAGGTCAAGCCCATGACTGCGGAGCAAATGGCCCAGGCCGCCCAAGCGGCCAAGCAGGCTGAAGCCGCCAAACCGGCCGAGGGCAAGCACGGCAAGGAGTAATTGTATGGCCGACTTTTTCATCCGTCGCCCCATCGTCGCGATGGTCATTGCCATCCTGACGGTCATCGTCGGCACGATCACGCTCTCACGCCTGCCCATCTCGGAGTATCCGCCGGTCAGTCCGACGATGATTCAGGTCACCACGACCTATCGCGGCGCGGCGGCCGAGGCCGTGATGGAATCCGTAGCCACGCCCATCGAGTCCAAAGTCAACGGCGTGGACAAGCTCCTCTACATCCAGTCCTACAACGCGAACGACGGCAAGCTCACGATGAACGTCTACTTCGACGTCGGCACGGACGTGGACATCATGCAGGTCAACACGCAAAACCGCGTGGGCCAGGCGGAGGCGCAATTGCCGGACGCCGTGAAGAAGGAAGGCATCGTCGTCAACCGTTCGAGCCCCGATATTCTGATGGTCATCGGCTTGTCCTCACCGAAGGGAACTTACGACGCCATTTTCCTGGGCAATTACTGCGACATCAATCTCGTGGACGCCATCAAGCGCGTGAAGGGCGTTGGCGACGTGAAGAATTTCACTGCACAGGATTATACGATGCGCATCTGGCTGCGGCCCGACAAACTCGCGTCCCTGGGCATCACACCGCAGGACATCTCGAACGCGATCAAGGAGCAGAACGCACAATCCCCCGCCGGCCGCATCGGCGCTGAACCCGCGCCCAAGGGCACAGAAAGTCAGTTCAACGTCCGCGCGCTCGGGCTGCTCAAAGACCCGCAAGAGTTCGAGGAAATCATCATTCGCTCCAATCCCGACGGTTCGCAGGTGAAAGTCAAAGACGTCGCCCGGGTGGAACTCGGCGCGCAAACTTACGACCTGCGCGCGCGGCTGAACAAATCTCCGGCGGGCTCCATCGGCGTTTATCTCGCGCCCGGCGCCAACGCGCTCGAAACCGCGAACAACGTGAGGAAAATTCTCGAGGACGCCAGCAAACGATTCCCGCCGGACATGCAATACGACATCGCGCTGGACACCACGCTGCCAATCAAAGCTTCGATGAACGAAATCGTCCACACGCTGGTCGAGGCGGTGATCCTGGTGCTGATCGTCGTTTATGTCTTCCTTCAGAGTTTCCGCGCCACGATCATCCCGATGTGTACCGTGCCGGTGTCATTGCTCGGTGCGTTCATCATGTTCCCGGCGCTGGGTTTCAGCGTGAACGTGCTCACGATGTTCGGTCTGGTCCTGGCCATCGGCATCGTGGTGGACGACGCGATTGTCGTCGTCGAAGCCGTGCAACATCACATCGAACACGGCATGACGCCGGTGGAGGCCACGCGGCAGGCGATGAAGGAAGTGTCCGGGCCGGTCGTGGCCATCGGCCTCGTGCTCTGCGCCGTGTTCGTACCCGTGGCGTTCATGGGCGGCGTGACCGGCCAGCTTTACAGCCAGTTCGCGCTGACCATTGCGGTGGCGGTGGTCTGGTCCGTCGTCAACGCGCTGACCTTGAGTCCGGCGCTTTCGGCCCTGTTGCTGCGCAAACCGACGCCGGGCAAAGGTCCGATCGCGAAGTTCTTCAAGTGGTTCAACACCACATTTGACAACTTGGGCAACCGCTACGGCAATTTCGTCGGTGTGCTGGCCCGCAAGGCCACGCGGTCCATGTTGCTGCTCGTCGCGGTCGTGGTCGGCATCTGGATCATCGGGAAGTTCGTGCCCGGAGGGTTCATTCCCGACGAGGACAAGGGTTATCTGTTCGTGGCGGTTCAGTTGCCCGAAGGCGCGTCGCTTCAGCGCACCGACGACGTGCTCAAGCAGGTGGAAGAAATTGTCGTCAACACGCCGGGCGTGCGTTCGGCGCTGGGCATTGCGGGCATGAACATCCTCAACTCGCTGAATTTCCCGAATTCCGCGCTCATGTTCGTGAGCCTCAAACCGTGGGAGGAGCGCAAGTCGCCCGAGACGCACGCCACCGCCATCGCCCGCGAATGGACGAAGAAATTCTACGCCATTCCTGGCGCGCGAGCGTTTGCGTTCGGCCCGCCGCCACTGCCAGGTTACGGCAACGTGTCGGGATTCTCCATGCAGTTGCAGGACCGTTCCGGCGGCAGCATCGAGCAACTGGCCGGTTACGTAAATCAACTGACCGAGGCCGCCTCGAAGCGGCCGGAACTGGCGCGGGTCAGCACGACCTTCAATCCCGCCACGCCGCAGGTGAAAGTGGAACTTGACCGCGAGAAGTGTCGCACGCTCGGCGTGACGGTGGACAGCGTGTTCGCCACGCTGCAAACCTATTTGAGCGGACTTTACGTGAACGACTTCGTCCGCTTCGGGCGCGTCTATAAAGTTTTTCTCCAGGCCGAGCCGCAGTTCACCGACAAGCCCGATGACATCGGCCAGTTCTACGTCCGCAACGCCGACGGCGGGATGGTGCCGCTGAACACGCTGGTGAAAGTCAGCAAGATGTCCGGCCCGAACCTCGTGACGCGCTTCAACCTTTACAACGCCGCCGAACTCATCGGCGCGCCCGCGCCCGGCTACAGCTCCGGCCAGGCGATCAAGGCGATTGAAGAAGTGATGAAAACCATGCCGGCCGAAACCGGCTACGAATGGTCCGGCCTCACGCTCCAGGAGAAAAAGTCCGAGGGTCAGGCGGGACTGATTTTCGGCATGGCAGTCCTCTTCGTCTTCCTCTTGCTCGCGGCGCAATACGAAAGCTGGGGGTTGCCGTTCTCCGTGCTGCTCGCCACGCCGACGGTCGTACTCGGCACAATGATCGGGATGCTGGTGCGCAGCTACGACTTGAACGTGTATGCGCAAATCGGCCTCGTCATGCTCATCGGTCTGGCGGCCAAGAACGCGATTCTGATCGTCGAGTTCGCCAAGATGAAACGCGAGGAGGGCGTGGAGATTCTCGAGGCGGCGGTGCAGGGATCGAAGCTGCGCTTGCGACCGATTCTGATGACGTCGTTCGCCTTCATTCTCGGCTGCGTGCCGCTGATGCTGGCGTCCGGCTCCGGTGCCGCCGCGCGCAGCACGATGGGCACGGGCGTCGTTTACGGCATGACCATCGCCACGGCGCTGGGCTTGTTCATCATCCCGGTCTGTTACGTGTTTGTGCAAAAAATTGTCGAGCGCGGCGGAAAGAAGCCCGCGCCAGTCAAAACTCCACCGGCCACCGCGCCGGAGAAAGGAGGAGCGCATTGATGAAAACGATTGTCACAACCCTCACGGCCATGTTGAGCTGGTTGGGAACGGGAAGCACACGCCTCCGGCGTGTGGTTTGCGGCGTCGCGCCGCAAACTCGTATTTCATCATTCTCCTCTCTGGGGCGAATAGGAAGTTTGTTGGTAAGAAGCCGACGGCGCGACGCCGTCGGTAGCACGCGGGAAGCGTGCGCTCCCCAATATCAGTTCCGCGGCTACGGTTTTGTCATCGCGGTGTTCGTATTGCTCGCCGGCTGCGCCGTCGGGCCGAACTACAAACGCCCCACGGTGGATACGCCCGCCGCGTACCGCACCGCCGGGTCCGACACCAACGCGGCGTCCGGCACGAACTCTTTTGCCGATCTTGGATGGTGGAATGTCTATGACGACCCGCAGCTCCGGGCTTACATCGCCGAGGCCTTGACGAACAGTTGGGACATCAAGGTCGCGGCGGCGCGAGTGTTGCAGGCCGAAGCGCAGACGGGAGTCGTGCGTTCGCGGTTCTTCCCGAATGCCTACGCCGGTGGTGACCTGATCAGCAGCCGCGCTTCAAAGGAAGGCCCCACACCGTTCACCGGTGGCACGGACCGCGATGTCGAGTATGGCGACGCATTCGTGTATGCGCCGAGCTATGAAATTGACCTCTGGGGACGCATCCGCCGCGCGAACGAAGCCGCGCGCGCACGCTTGCTCGCCACCATCGACGCGCAACGCACTGTGCGCCAGACACTGGTGGCGGACGTGGCCGCGACCTATCTCCAATTGCTCGAACTGGACCTCGAACTGGCAATCGGCCGTGCCAGCTACGTTAGCCGCACCAACTCGCTTGCGCTAACCTCGGCGCGCGAAGAAGGCGGGGTCGCCTCGATGCAGGATGTGTATCAGGCGAGGGTTCTCGTTGCCACGGCAGAGGCGTCCATCGCCAGCACGCTGCGGCAGATCGAGCAAACCGAGAATGCGTTGACCATTCTGCTGGGACACAATCCGGGGCCGGTCAAGCGCGGCACTCCGCTCGTTGACCAGACCTTGCGGTCGAGTGTCCCAGCCGGCCTGCCTTCGCGGTTGCTGGAACGCAGGCCGGACGTCAAGGCGGCCGAGAATGAACTCGTCGCCGCCAACGCGGACATCGGCCAGGCCAAGGCCGCGTTCTTCCCGCAGGTCACGTTGACCGGCATGTTCGGCTACCAGACCACGGCTTTGTCCGACTTGTTCACGGGTTCGGCGGAGATGTGGCAATTCGGTCCGGCGGTCACGACCCCGCTTTTCACCGGAGGACGCTTGAGGGCCGAATACAAATTCGCCAAGGCACGTTTCGACGAATCGCTGGCACAGTATCAGCGCACCGTGCAGAACGCGTTCCGCGAAGTTTCGGACGCGCTGATCGCCTACCAACGCAACCAGGAATTCTACGCGAAGCAACTGGACCTCACGCAGGCGAACCGCGACGCTGCAGCGCTGGCCACGGTCCGATATGAAGGCGGCGTAACGAGTTACCTCGAGGTGCTCTACAACGAGCAGCAGCTGTTCGACGCTGAGTTGTTGCTTGCCCAGGCGCGCCGCAACGAGTTATTGAGCGTCGTCCAGCTTTACCGCGCGCTCGGCGGCGGGTGGGAGACGCCGACACCCGAACAAGCCAGCACACAATGACACGCAACCCCTGATAAGAAAATCCATCCATGAGCAACATAAATCTTCGCACCATAACGAACCACTTCCAGGATATCCGACTGGTCACCCTCGCATCCTGGCGGCAAGCCAATGAATTTGAACCGCGCGATCGCGGCGGCCCCTACGTGGTCCTTCAGGAAGGCTACGACCCCGAGGACATGAAAATGATTCCAGACGAGTTCGTGCTTGGGCGGTCGGGGAAATGGCTCTCACTGGGCCACTTTTACAAATTGCCGGTGCCGGACCGAAGGGCCGAATTTATATTCGGCACCGCCGCGGAAGTAATGAAAATGATGAGTGACCTGCCCTCCAAAGTGGTGATGCACGGTCGCCCGACGAAAGAAGAAGCCACAATGGCGGCACCTGAAGGCGACGAAATGGCCGCCGCGATTCAGGCCGGAAAAAACAAGGGCAGCACAAAGTCGTAATCCGGAACGAATCACTCCGAGAGCTTATGAGCAAGCATTCAAACAACGATGTTGCGAAGAAAATGAAGGGCAAGAAGTACCTGAAGGAATTGCGTAAACTCCAGGCCGAGTTGTGCAAGCTTCAGGATTGGGTGAAGCACAAGGGACTTCGTGTCATTATCGTCTTCGAGGGCCGCGACGCCGCCGGCAAGGGTGGCACCATCCGTGCCCTCACCGAGCGGGTCAGTCCCAGAGTTTTTCGGGTGGTGGCGCTGCCCGCGCCCTCCGACCGCGAAAAGTCGCAGATGTACATCCAACGCTACATGCAGCATTTCCCGGCGGCGGGGGAGATCGTGATCTTTGACCGCAGTTGGTACAATCGCGCCGGTGTGGAGTATGTGATGGGCTTTTGCACGAAGGAGCAGCACAACCGTTTTCTCGAACTGTGTCCCGAGATCGAAAAATACGTCGTGGATGGCGGCATCCAGCTCATCAAAATCTGGCTGGAGGTCAGCGACAGAGAGCAGAAGCGCCGCTTCGAGGCGCGCATTGACGATCCGCTCCGCCAATGGAAGCTCAGTCCGATGGACCTGCCATCCCGCAGCAAGTGGTTCGATTACTCCCGCGCGCGCGACATGATGCTCAAGGCCACCGACACCAAATGGGCGCCCTGGCATATCCTGCGGTCGGACGACAAGAAACGCGCGCGGCTCAACTGCCTTGCGCACATCCTGAGTCTGGTTCCGTACAAGAAAATCCCGCGCGACAAGGTCCATTTGCCGAAGCGCTCAATGAAAGGCGCATACGACGACGAAGCTCCGTTGAAGGGACGGAAGTTTGTGCCGCAGAAATATTGAACCATTGAAAACAAACCGACCAATCACAAAACAACCAAACCGTATGAAACGATCCATCAATTATTCAATCCTGTGTGCCGCATTGCTGACCACAAGCCAGGCTGTCTCATTTTCGGCAGAACCTCAGCCCACCACCAAAGCGTCGCCCGTGTCTCGCGAGGATGCGGTCCTCGTGACCGTGACCGCTTCCGTCGAAGCCATTAATCACTCCACTCGCGAAGTCACGTTGAAAGGCCCGCTTGGTAATTCAGTGACTTTCACCGTCGATCAACGCGTGAAGCGATTGAACGAAGTAAAGGTTGGCGACCTCGTCCGGGCGGATTACTACGTCTCATTCGCGGCCGAGCTTCGCCCGCCAACACCGGAGGAGGCGAAGAATCCGTTGGTTGTGCTGGACGCGGCTGGCAAAGCGCCTCCCGGCACCTCGCCCGCCGCCGGTGGTTTGCGACGATTCAAGGTCGTGACGACTATTGAAGGTTTGGACCGTCCAACAAGAACCATCACGGTCAAGGGGCCGCGCGGGAACTACCTGACCGCGCGCGTGGCGGACCCAGCGAACCTGACAAAAATGCGAATTGGTGAAACGATTGTCGTCACCTACACGGAGGCGTTGGCAATTTCGCTCGAGAAGGCGGAGCCGAAAAAGGCGGAATGACTTTCAAAACCGACGACCACTCCAACAACAAACAAGAATGAAATTAAACTCACTCCTTTTTCTGACGACTGGCTTCCTGGCTCTGGCAGGCTGTTCCTCCACACCCACCAAGGTTGACAGCGGCACGATTCACGCCCGCACGTTCAGCTTCGTCATCCCGGGCCCTCGCCAAGCTCCTGACTTCGCCGACAAGCGGCAGCCAGTCCACGCTATGATTCAGGAGGCCATAACCAAAAACCTTGCGGCTCGTGGCGTTGCGAAAGCAGCCGCAGGTGGAGATGTGACGGTGGGTTATCTCGTCATCGTTGGCAACAACGCTTCCACCGCCGCAATAAGTGACTACTTCGGCTACGGAGAAGATGCCTCTGCGCTCCAGGACAAGGCCCAAGCCGCCTATACAAGCAGCAAGAACCCAAATTACTTTGAGGCGGGCACGCTGGTCATAGACATCATCGACTCGAAAACTTACAAGCTGCTCAAGCGCGGTTACGCCACCCGGCCAATTCTCCAAAATTTGCCCGACGATGCGCGGGCGGCGCGCATCCAGGAAGTTGTGGACGAAATTCTCCGTGATGTTCGTGTCGCACCGTGAAAAAGGCACCAAATCTAAACCCCTGAGCCGGTTCACCTGGCCGTATGAAGTTGAACAGAGGATCAAGATCGCACCGAGCGGGTAGTTGGTGTTCACTCCTTGCTGCATTTCTGTGTTCTGTTTCGCGCGGGTTCGCTGCCGAAGCACCTCCCCTGCCCCCTTTGACGACCGTCCCTGGCAGCCCGCGATTGCCGGGTAAATTTGTCTGGGCTGATCTTGTAACCGACGACGTTGTCGTCGCGCAGAAATTTTACAGCGCCCTGTTTGGCTGGTCATTCCATGATTATGGCGGGTACTTGATCGGAAGGAATGATGATCGGCCATTATGCGGAATGTTCCAACGTCCCCGTCCAAAAGGCCACGTGGCCGCGCCTCGCTGGTTTGGCTACATCTCGGTTGCCAGCGTCGAAAAAGCTCAACGCGCCGCGACTAAAGCTGCCGGGCGGGTTTTGGCGCCACCGAAAAAAATGCCAAAGCGCGGCGAACAGGCGGTGTTCGCTGATCCGGAGGGCGCGCTCTTCGGCGTCATCAGATCGAGCTCCGGCGATCCACAGGATTTTCTGGCCGAACCGGGCGACTGGATTTGGATTCAACTGTTGAGTCGGGATGCGCGCAAGGCGGCAGAATTTTACCGCTCCGTTGCCGGTTACGAAATCGTCGAGAACAGCGCAGGCAATCGACTGAGTGATTACGTGCTGATCAGTGAGGGCTACGCCCGCGCCACAGTGCGAACAATCAGGAGCACGAACGCACAGGTGCAGCCCACGTGGTTGCCATTCGTGCGTGTTAGCAATGTGGGCGAATCAGTGGCCCGGGCGAAGCAACTCGGTGGCAAGGTGCTGATCGAGCCCAAGCCCGACGTGTTTGACGGCAAGGTGGCAGTCATCGCCGATCCCACGGGAGCGGCCATTGGCATCCTGGAATGGCAGGCCGGAATGTTGAAAGGAGACCGCTGAAATGAAAGCAGGCAAACATTCCTTTACGTTGGCCGCCACACTCTTGATTCCCTTGCTGACTTTTTTGGGGTGCGAAAGCACGGACACCGGCGGCACGAACGTCAGCAGCAACGTTTATTATGGCGTTGGGTATAACGACCCTTGGTACTACGGCAATTACAACTATGACCATGACCACGATGTCATCGTCACGCCGCCTCCAAGCCGGCCCGGGCCACCTGCGCGCCCCACTCATCCAATCGCTCGTCCACCAGTGACCGGGCCGCGCCCAACTCCGATGCCCTCCATTCCGTCCACGCCACGCCCTGCGCCTCGCGGCGGCGGCGGTCGAAGGTAAGACACCCTCACTCTTATGGGCACAAACCCACAAGACACGGACAAACCGCCTGCAGGAAAAGTCAACCAAAAGCAGTGCTGTTCGAGCCTGCGGCTTTGTCGCTCCTTTCGTTGGCAACGGTCGGCACGGCGTGGTGTTCGCGGGCTGGAATCGCGTTGGGCTTGGCAGCGTTCGTATTTGCCGCCGCACGCGTCATGTTATTGCCTGTACAACTCCAAAGCACGCCGATGAATCAACCGGAGAACTACCATGAACGCCGAACAGCAACGTCTCAATGAAGCTCAGAACCCCGCAACGCCCTGGAAAAAATGGGGGCCTTACCTCAGCGAGCGCCAATGGGGCACGGTGCGCGAGGACTACAGTGAGAACGGCGACGCCTGGAATTATTTCAGCCACGATCAAGCGCGTTCCCGAGCCTACCATTGGGGTGAGGACGGGCTGGCCGGCATTTCCGATGATCGCCAACGACTTTGCTTCGCACTGGCGCTCTGGAATGGCAGGGATCCGATCATCAAAGAGCGCCTGTTCGGTCTCACCAACAGCGAGGGCAACCATGGTGAGGACGTGAAGGAGTACTATTTCTATCTCGATTCCACTCCGACCCATTCCTACATGAAGTACCTCTACAAGTACCCGCAGGCAGCCTATCCGTACGATCAGTTGGTCCGGGCCAATCGTGAACGAAGCCGCCACGAGTTCGAGTACGAACTGATCAACACCGGTGTCTTCAATCAAGACCGCTATTTCGATGTCTTGGTGGAATATGCCAAGGAATCGCCCGAGGACATTCTGATTCAGATCAGCGTCCACAATCGAGGCGATCAACCCGCTGAACTTCATGTGTTGCCGACGCTCTGGTTTCGCAATCGCTGGTCCTGGGGACGCAACAATCCGCGACCAACACTTCAAGCGGTCACGGGTAAATCCGCCGTCGTCCGTACGACCGAGACCGATCTCGGCGAGCGCTGTCTCTATTGCGATGGTCAGGCGTCACTGCTGTTTACGGAAAACGAAACGAATGCCCGGCGGCTCTCCGGCACCCAGAACCCAACGCCATTCGTCAAGGACGGGATTAGCAACTACATCGTCCGCGGACAAACCAACGCCGTGAATCCGGCCAAGACGGGGACGAAAGTCGCGGCGCATTACCGCCTGAGCGTGCCACCCGGAAAGTGTGAATCGATTCGACTACGATTGACGCCTGTTGCACCAGATGCTTTGGGCAAAACCTACGGAAAAAGTGATGGCGCCTTCGGCGATCATTTTAATACAGTCATGCAAGCCCGCTGCCAGGAGGCGGACGAGTTTTACGCTTCTGTAATTCCGCGTTCACTCGACGCCGACGCCGCGAACGTCATGCGTCAGGCGCTGGCCGGGATGCTGTGGTCCAAACAGTTCTACTACTTCGACGTGAACCGTTGGCTCGAAGAACGTGGCAGCGATCCTTACCTGCCGTCTGCAAAGAAGGCGCCGCGCAACGAGCATTGGCACCACATGTACAACGCCGATGTCATCTCCATGCCGGACAAATGGGAGTATCCGTGGTACGCCGCATGGGACCTCGCTTTTCATGTGTTGCCACTCACACTGGTGGACCCGGACTTCGGGAAGCAGCAACTCGACTTGATGTTGCGTGAGAATTATCTGCATCCGAATGGCCAGATTCCAGCCTATGAATGGAACTTCGGCGACGTCAATCCGCCCGTACATTCGTGGGCAACCATCTTCACCTACCGGCTTGAGAAAACGCGCAGCGGCAAGGGTGACATCGCTTGGTTGGAACGTAACTTTCAGAAACTCTTGCTCAACTTCACCTGGTGGCTCAACCGAAAAGACCGTTCTGGCAAGAACGCGTTCGAGGGCGGATTCCTCGGTCTGGACAACATCGGTGTATTCGACCGCAGTTCGCCGCTGCCCACCGGTGGTTACCTCGAACAGGCAGACGGCACGGCCTGGATGGCGCTTTTCAGTCTGAACATGCTCGAGATCACCGTCGAACTGGCTCTCGAAAACGCGGCCTATGCTGACATGGCGCTCAAATTCATCCAGCACTTTGTCTCAATTGCTTCGGCGACGATTCACGCGGGCGGCAATACCGGCATGTGGGATGAAGAAGATGGTTTCTTCTATGACGTTCTGCAATTGCCCAACGGCCACGCCCAACGATTGAAGGTTCGTTCCATGGTAGGGCTGCTGCCGCTTTGCGCGGTTACTGTTTTTGAAGGTAATTTTCGAAAAACATATCCCGAGCTCATGCAACGTTTCAAAGCGTTCCTCAACGCGCGACCGGAATTGGTGACGTTTATTCATGATCCTGCCAAACCCGGCCATGGCGGCCGTCGCCTCGGCGCGATTCTCGACGAAACCAAACTCCGGCGCGTGCTGGCGAAAATGCTCGATGAAAAGGAATTCCTCAGCCTCTACGGTATCCGGTCGCTTTAGCGTTATCACGCTGACCATCCGGATGTCTTCCGGGTGGGGGGGCCGGAAATCCGGGTCCCGTAACTGCCCGGCGCATCCGATACAGGAATGTTTGGCGGCAACTCGAA
>CAZYYS010000166.1:0-12242 GCA_964651015.1 uncultured Verrucomicrobiota bacterium | reverse complement strand
GCTGAACAAATTCATCACCTCTGCGGGGATGGCCTGCACGCTTGTCGGCTTCACGCCACGTTCCAGTTCGAGCAAATGCAGCAACCGCGTTTTTGGTTCGCGCAGACACTCGTAGGCCGCATTCAACGCGGCGTAGCGTTGTGTGGCGATTGACCGTTCAGTTTCGCCCATGTTGTGAAGGCGATCAGGGTGAAGCGCGGAGGAGAGTGTGAGGAACTTTGCTTTGAGCAGGTCGGGATCGAGCCAGGGACGACGCGGTTCGTTGAACAGAGCAAAATGGTCGGTCATCCGAGTGAGTTGGAAATCAAATGGAAAAACTCCGGACCCGCAGGCCACTCCCCAAAGTGTGCCGCATATTTGTCACGATTGGTTCAAGCGCTGAAGCTCTCGCCGCAGGAGCAACTGGTTGCGGCATTCGGATTTTTCACCTTGAATCCGCCATCCTGCAGGGCATCGACATAATCCAATTCGCTGCCGGTAACGTAGAGCGCACTCTTGGGATCGACGACCACTTTGATGCCGCTGCTTTCGACGAGAAAATCGCGATTCGCCGGGCCATCCTGCAAATCCATCTTGTATTGCAGCCCCGAACAACCGCCGCCGACCACCGCAACGCGCAGCACGCCGTTTTGCCGGCCTTGCTTGTTGAGCAAGGAGTTTACTTTTTTTGCGGCGTTGGGAGTGACTTTGACCAGACGTTCGTCCCCAACTCGAAAGGTTGCGGCTGAACTCGGTTTATTGGTGGATGCTGCGATCATAATCTTCCGGTTGAGTTGAAACTACCGTTGATCCGCTCCAGCGTCAATTTGTGATCAATCGACGAACCAGTCGGAACCTTGAGCTTCTTCAGCCAGGCGGAGGCGTCAAAAAAGCTCAATGGCTTTTTTGTTGGAATAAATCGGCAATCCTGTATCAACCGGTGCATGGCTGATCCGGATTACCAGTTCGAGACCTTTTTGAGAAAAAGCCCGGTACTCGGTCGCGACGTTTACATTGCCAAAGGAGCGGCAGTGCTTGGCGAGGTGACCATTGGGGATCATTCGAGCATTTGGTACAACGCGGTGTTGAGAGGCGACATCAATCGTATTGTTGTCGGCCATCACTCAAACATCCAGGACAACTCCCTGATTCATGTGGCCGATGATCTTCCCTGCCTCATCGGCGATTACGTCACGATTGGCCATCTGGCGATTGTGCATGCCTGCACCGTGGGCAATGAAGTCTTGATTGGCATGGGGGCCACCATTCTGGACGGTGCACAAATCGGGGACCAATCATTGATTGGCGCCAACAGTCTCGTTACTCAGCGGGCCCAGATTCCGCCGGGCTCGTTGGTCCTCGGTTCGCCGGCGAAAGTGGTGCGGAAATTGAATCCGGCAGAGCTCGCGGAACTTCGGAATTCGGCGGAAAAGTACGTGCGCAATGCGGCTTATTGTCTGCGCCACCAAATAAATGTTGCGGTTCCCCTGCCCTCTTGAACGACTCGAACTATGCAGCCGAATGCAAATCCTCGTAACGGAAATGTGAAGGGAAGTGGCTGCCGGTAGCCAATCTTTTTTTGCTTCAACCCACCCAACTCCCGTCACTTCATCCATCAACTCCGTAACAGACTATTATTGGAACGACTGGCTGGGACCGAGGGCAGAGGCGATGGAAGTTATGCGCTGATGCCTTCAGGCAGAAGTTCCACGGTTTTGAACCAATACCTGGCCAGACCTTTGACCATTTCAAGCATGCCGTCAAAGGTTGCGGGTTTTGAGATGAAGGAATTGGCCCCCAGATCATACGTGCGGAAAATATCTTCCGGGTTCCGCGATGTAGTCAACACCACGACTGGAATTTGCCGCAATTGCGCATCGGCCTTGATTTCCTGCAACGCTTCGTGGCCTTGCTTCCGTGGCATGTTCAAGTCCAGGAGAATCAGTCCGGGACGTGGGGAATGGGCTGGATTGTGATATTTGCCGCGCCGGAAAAGATAATCCATCAGTTCTTCGCCGTCTTCGACAAACCGCAAGTCGCTCCCGAGCCGGCTTTTCTTAAACGCATGTTGCGTAAGCAGACGATCATCTGCGTCGTCATCCGCCATCAACACGGTGATGCATTTCTGACGTTTGGACATGGCAATCTTGGCTTTGGTCACTTGACGATTGCGACTGTGAGTTTTGCCCGGTTCATCCGCAAAACGGCGACATCCATTCTCGGCAAGATTGATTGGGTCAACAAATAACAAATCCGGGAAACGAATGCCAATATAAATTCGAAATAAATTCTTCAACCGATCGATTCATCGCGATTCATCAATCCTTTGGCGGTTCACTCCTCTTTATCGGCAGTGTCGCAACGAACGTGGCCCCTTGTCCCGGCGTGCTGCGTGCGGCGATTTCTCCGCCGTGACGTTCAACGATCTTGCGGCAAATGGCCAGTCCCATGCCCGTGCCTTCATATTTTCCGCGGCCGTGCAAACGCTGGAAAACGGTGAAAATACGGTCCAGGTACTTTTCATCGAACCCGATACCATTGTCTTCCACGATAATCTGGCAACGATCAACCACCGGATCGGCTTCTGGAAGGAGCGGGTCGGTGCCCGTTACCCGCTCGGACCGAACCTTCACGATCGGCGGCTGCCCTTCGCGATGAAACTTAAGAGCGTTGCCGATCAGGTTTTGCAGCAACTGCCGCATCTGCGTCGGATCGGCGTCGATTGTGGGCAGGTCGCCGACTTCTACCTTGCCACCAGTCTGTTGGATGCGGGTTTCCAAGTCGGACAAAACCCCTTGCGCCACGGCGTTGAGGTTCACCGGCTCGAACGACCGTGCCTTGGTAGTAATTCGCGAGAAGGCTAACAGGTCATCAATCAGCGTTTGCATGCGTTTTGCCGCATTTTGCATGCGCGCGAGATAATCGCGGTCGGCGTTGGTCAGGCTCGTCGCCTGTTCTTTGAGAAGATCGCCGTAGGAAATGACCTTCCGCAGTGGCTCTTGCAAGTCATGTGAGGCCACGGAAGCGAAGTCTTGCAATTCACGGTTGCTTGCTTTCAGCCTGGCGGCAAGTGTCTCCAATTCGGCTTCGGCTCGGCGTCGCACGATAACCTCACGTTGCAATGAAGTGGTTCGTTCCGCCACTCGCGATTCCAACTGTTCTTGCGACTGGCGCAAGGCCTCCTCCGCCAGTTTGCGCTCGGAAATATCACGAATGAAGCCGGTGAATTTCGGCGGCTCGTCTGAACCGATGCGCGTGATGGAGAGTTCGACGGGAAATTCACTTCCGTCCGCGCGCATCGCGGTCAATTCCATCCGTTTGCC
Source organism: uncultured Verrucomicrobiota bacterium (assembly GCA_964651015.1). GTDB lineage: Bacteria > Verrucomicrobiota > Verrucomicrobiia > Limisphaerales > PALSA-1396 > CAZYYS01. The sequence continues at coordinate 8,940 of CAZYYS010000166.1, read as the reverse complement.
AAGCATGGACCCAACGCCAGTGGCCAGGCAGCGCGCCATCCCGCGCTGGTGCATTTCACGCATCGGTTTGGGGATCATCACTTCGGCCATGTCCTTGCCCAGCGCAGCGGTCCGGGATCGACCGAAAGTCTTCTCAGCGGCCGGATTCCATTCAGTAATTTTCCCCTCGTGATCGATGGTGATAATACAGTCGAGCGCCGATTGTAAAATCGCGCCTTTTCGTTCTTCGCTTTCGCGCAGGGATTTCTCCGCCGCCGTGCGCTCGGCGATTTCCTCCAACAGCGATTGGTTGGTCCGCGCCAGCGCCGCGGTTCGGTCTTTGACCCGGATTTCCAGGTCGTCGTACGCGTGACGTAGCGCCGCTTCCGCCCGTTTGCGCCCGATGAGGTCGCGGTCGATGAAGTACCAGGCAAGTGACAGGAGCAAGCAGGTCACACAAATCATCACTGCGATATTTCGCTTGGCGCGGCGTGCGCTGTACTGGGATTCCAGACTGCGGTCATGCAGCACTTGAGTTTCCGCGTTCTCCATTTCCGCAATCAACCGGCGGATTTGCTCCATCTGCGGATTTCCCGGCCCTTTGTCCATTTGTCGCCGTGCTGCTTCAAACCCTTGATCGCGACGCACGGCGATCAATCGCCTTAACGAAGCAAGTTTTGCAGCCGTCAGATGCACCAAGGAAATAAACCGCCGTCGTTGGTCGGGATTGTCCTCAATCAAGTTCTGCAAGCGTTGGAATTGCGGAACGATCTCCTGCCTGACTTTCTGGTATGGTTGAAGGTATGTTTCCGCTCCGGTGACCAAATAACCTCGCGCCGCCGCGTCGGCATCGTTGATGGTTGAGAGCACTCCTTCGAGTTGCCCGATCACTTCCTGTGTGTGGGCCACCTGGCTGCTGTCGGTAATGAATTTGGCGGTTGCCCAATAGGCCACGCCACCGGTAAACACCAGCAACGCCAGCGCCAGCCCGAAAGCGGCGATAATCTTGATGCGGATACTTTTCACGCCGTTGCGCGCGAGTTTTCCAAACTCAGGTAGTAGTAATCAGCATTTGCCGGGTGGTGCGCAAGCGATTATTCAATCACTCGACCTGCCCGCCGGATGGGTGGGCGTTGACGCACACTAGAGTTGCCGTCAAAGTCAGCGCATGGCGCATATCCATGAAAAGATAGATTTCACCGTGGCGATTTTTGTTGTGCAGGACGGCAACGTGCTCCTGGTCCATCATAGGAAGCTCAACAAGTGGCTCCCGCTGGGTGGCCATGTTGAACTGGACGAGGACCCGGAAATCGCGGCGTTGCGCGAGGCGAAAGAAGAGAGCGGTTTCGAGGTGGAATTGCTTGGCGAGCGACCGCCCACGACCGAGCCTGGCACCCGCGCGCTCATCGCGCCACGCTTTCTCGACATCCATCGCATCACTGACACGCACGAGCACATTGGCATGATCTACTGGGCACGTCCGAAAAATGGCGCGCTCGCCCTGGCATCCGAGGAGCATCATGACATCCGTTGGTGTGCCACGGATGAACTGGACATTCTCCAGCCACCGGTATCGAACGCAGTGAAATGGTATTGCCGCAAAGCGATCGACGAAGTTTCGGCACTCCAGTTCCCGGCGTTGGGCTAGAGGGTCATCGCTGATCACAGAACACCTTTCCCGCCGATCATGACCCAGCGCCAACTGAAAGCCGGTTACTTCGTGCTCGAAGGTTTGAATGCCTTTGCGACGGCGTACTATTTTTACTACTTGTTTTTCCTTCTCCAATCCCAGTATGGCTTCGGGAACCTCGGCAACCTCTTCGTTTCCGCGCTTAATGGCTTTGTCTATGTTTTCGCCGCGTGGTATGGCGGCAGATTTGCGCAAGAGCGCGGCTACTTCCTGACGTTGAAGCTCGGCTTCACCATCATGTGCCTGGCACTCATCGCCGGCAGTTTGTTCCACGACGCCACGGCCCAAATTGTGATCATGGTTGTTTGGACGGTTGGCATGTGCGTCACGTGGCCGACTCTGGAGGCACTGGTCAGTGAGAAGGAATCGCCCGCGGGTTTGCCCAAAATGGTCGGGATTTACAACATCGTGTGGGCTGGCAGCAGCGGGTTGGCCTATTTTGTCGGCGGCGCTCTGCTGGAAGGGCTGGGAATGAAAAGCTTGTTTCTGGCACCGCTGGCTTTGCATCTTCTGCAACTCGTATTCACCTTTTGGTTGGAAAAGAAAGCCGCCACTGCACCGTCGGTCATTTCAACATCGCCGGCACCGATTACTGGTGCCGTCCCGCTCAACCCGCGCCCCATTGCGAAGGCAAAAACCTTTCTGCGGATGGCGTGGCTGGCTAACCCCTTCGCGTACGTCGCCATCAACACCGTGCTCCCGCTGATCCCCGACCTGGCGCGAAAACTCGAACTCTCGCCGACGCTGGCCGGTTTCTTTTGCTCGCTCTGGTTTTTCGCGCGCCTGGGCACATTCGTCCTGCTCTGGCTTTGGACCGGTTGGCATTATCGTTTCGGATTCTTACTGAGTGCCTACCTCGCACTGATCGTGAGTTTTGGAGCGCTGCTCTTGGTTGCGCAGTTTTGGGTTATTCTTGTGGCACAAATCATTTTCGGGCTGGCCATCGGTTTGATTTACTACTCCTCCCTTTTCTACTCGATGGATGTTGGCGAAACCAAAGGCGAACATGGCGGAGTGCATGAGGCGGCCATCGGCGCGGGAATCTTCCTCGGCCCCGCGGTCGGCGCCACTGCGTTGCGCTATTTCCCGCAACATTCCAGCAGCGGCATCTGGGCGGTGAGCGGTCTGTTGCTGGTGGGATTGGCGGGATTAGTTTGGCTGCGCTGCCGAAAAGCCTAGGGCAACTGCACTCGATTGGTGGCGACGCCGGTGTTTGCAATCAATTTCTGCAAACCGCGAATGTCCACTTGTTTCACGCTGCCATCGGCCACACCTACATTCCCGGCAAGCTTATGCATGGCGCGCGTCCATCTGACCGGGCTGTTGGTTGTTAGCTCCAACAAGCCGTTCTTCGGGTCATTCCCATGGACGATGTTGCGGTCGCCAATCAGCAGCATTTGCGGGTTCCCTTCTTTGGCATCCACACCGACGAAATAGCTGACGTTGGTGTTGGAGAACTCACTGGCAAAATTTGTGGCGGACGAACGGACGTCGCTGGGACAAACAACGATCTTGGGCGTGGATAATTCGTTCGACATGACTTGGAAATGCCGGAACGTTTCCCTGTTCGCGCTAAATTCCATCGAACCTCCGTTCGTGACGGATACTTGCATAGGATATTTCCCGTTGTTATCACCCGCCCAAAGTCGAAACGACAATCCAATCGCTTTCAACGTGTTGTGACAGTTGATTCGTTGAGCTTTCATTTTAGCTTTGGCCAGTGCCGGGAACAGCAAGCCAGCCAACAAGGCAACGATGGCAATGACCACCAGCAATTCAATCAACGTAAACGCTTTGGTCTGCTTGTTGGATGAATGTAGCTTCACAGGCTTCATGGCAGCACCGGGCGATTGGTGGCCGCACCTGAAATCTGCAACGTTTGGCGAAATTGTGCAGCAGAGAATTTTGCGGCACCGTCGGCAATACTGACGTTTCCGTTGCGGTTACGTGTGGACCGACCCAATCAAAGAACAAAGCTGACAAGCCTCGAGAATCATTTAATCTGCAAGGATTCAACATGAATGAACCTTCATTGTGGTCGGTTGTGCTCCTGTCGGCGTATTGCGTTTTGATTCTGCTGGCATCACTGGCCGGCGGCTGGATTCCCCTGTTCGTCCGGCTGACGCACACGCGATTGCAGGTGGCAACAAGCTTTGTCGCCGGTTTGATGCTCGGCGTAGGCGTCTTGCATCTGCTGCCGCACGCCTATCATCAACTTGACTCCATTGATCGAACCGCCAGGTGGTTGCTCGGCGGATTTCTGTTGATGTTTTTTGTTCAAAGATTTTTTCACTTCCATCACCACGATGTTCCGGATGAGTCGCCGGCAGGCGCAGATGAACATCAGCACGTTTGCCATGAGCACGACCATTCCCATGACCAGCGCCAGCACGAAAGCACGTTGGCCGCCCAATCCGCGCGGCATCTGTCCTGGAGTGGTGCCGCGTTTGGTTTGACGTTGCACACGCTGATCGATGGCATCGCCCTTGGTGCCAGCGTGGCGGCCGAATCGCACCGTGGCGGCGGATTGTTGGGGTTGGGCACCTTCCTCGTCATCATCCTGCACAAGCCTTTTGACGCAATGGCCATTGGAACGTTGATGGCCTCGGGCGGGTGGTCACGGTTATCGCGGCACCTTGTGAACGGACTTTTCGCGCTGGCGATTCCCATTGGAGTGTTGCTGTTCCATTTCGGAGCGAGTCAATTTGCCGATCCTGGCCACAACGTGTTTCTTGGTTCGGCGCTGGCCTTTGCGGCAGGCACTTTCGTCTGTATTGCGACCAGCGACCTCTTACCGGAGCTGCAATTTCACGCGCACGACCGCGTCAAACTTTCCTTCGCTTTGATGGCCGGTCTGGTGCTGGCCGCACTGATCGGTAAATTTGAAACTTCCGGCCACGACCATCACGATTCGCCAAAGGCCCAGCCTGCTCAAATGACACGGTGAGACTGTTTCGTTCAACGCGCCTTGGCCGCGAAAATCCGGTTTGCTTCTTCCAGCGTCTCCTTTGAACCAATGTCGTACCAAAGGCCGGGCACAGCCCAAGTGTAAACCGGCCGGCGCGGATAAAGCCATTGCACGAATCGCCCCGGCTGATCAGGATTGTTACCTTCCGCCAAGTATTGCTGGATCAGCGGCAACGTCGCCTTCGGATAAAAATAAAGCGCGATGCCGATCAGCGTGCTCGTCGGTTGCGGCGGCTTTTCGATAAACGAACCGATTTTTCCATCGCCATCCAGGCTGACGACGCCGTATTTTCGGGCTTGTTCCAGAGTGCCGACATCATAGACGCCCAGCACCGGCGCGTTTTTCTCGCGACAAAATCTCCCAAAACCATCAAGGCGTTGGTTAAACAAATTGTCCCCGGCGACGACAATGATGTCGTCATCCACTTTCTCGCGGGTGAGGACGAGGTTCAAATCGCCAATGGCCCCGAGCCGATTGCTGTCGTCGGTTGAAAGATCATTGACGACCGTGAAACTTAATTTGGTGGTGCAATAAGCGTCAGCCCATTTTTGGAAATGGTCGGCAAATTTGGCGTTGGTGACCACGTAGACGCGGTCAATCCCGCCAATGGGTACGAGGTTGTCGAGAACGTGATCGACCATCGGCTTGCCAGCCACCGGCAGCAACGGTTTGGGTTGGGTGAGTGTCAGAGGATAGAGTCGGGTAGCGTAACCGGCGGCCAGAATGATGAGTTTCATGTTTGTTTTTGACTTTGAAACGCGAGCAACGTTTTTAACGGCGATCCGTCGCTGAGCCTTCACGCTTTGTGTTCAAACAGCGTGGGCGCGATTTTCCGCGCCAGCGTCTGCGACCGCGCAAGGATTTCGGTGCCGGACTCGCAATTCAAGGCAAATTCCGCCAACTCGCGAGCTTCATCCATTTTCAAGCGGCGGATGATAAACTTGACCTGCGGCACCAGTGGTGGCGTGGCACTCAACGCATCCACACCCAGGCCGAGCAGCAACGGCACCAGCAGCGGGTCGCCCGCCATCTCACCGCAGACGCTCACCCAGATGCTGTTCTTGTGCGCCGCTTCAACCGTCATCTTGATCAGTCGCACGATGGCCGGATGCGTCGGCTCGAAGAGGTGGGCGATCCTTTCATTCAGGCGATCGACGGCGATCGTGTATTGGATCAGATCGTTTGTGCCGATGCTGAAGAATTTCAATCGCTTGGCCAGCGAATCAGCCACCATCACGGCCGATGGCGTCTCGATCATCGCGCCAATTTCCAGCCCCTCGTCAAACGGGACGTTTTCCTTTCGTAATTCAGCCTTGTATTCCTCAAGGCAGGCATTGGCCCGGTTCAACTCTTCCAACCCGGAGATCATCGGGTACATCAACTTGATATTGCCCTCCACACTGGCGCGCAGGATGGCGCGAAGTTGATTGCGAAAAACATCCCGCTCCTGCAAACACAAACGAATCGAGCGCCAGCCGAGAAAAGGGTTGGCCTCCACGGTGGCCTCGCCGTTGGAAACGAATTTGTCGCCACCCAGATCCAAAGTACGAATGACGGTCGCCTGAGGTTTCAACGCAGCAGCCACCTGGCGATAAGCGTGATATTGCTCCTCTTCCGTGGGCATCGACTCGCGGTTGATAAACAGATACTCCGTGCGAAAAAGCCCGACCCCTTCCGCACCATTGGCCCGAACAGCCTCTGCATCGTCCGCTCTTTCCACGTTGGCGGAGAGAGTGACGCGATGGCCGTCGAGTGTCACCGCCGGTTTGTCGAGAATGTCGCGGAGCGTTTCTTCCAGCGTGACCTGCTTGCGAATCAGTTTGCCGTACTCGAACAGGGTCTGATCCGTCGGATTGACGATGATAAGGCCGTTGTAACCGTCGAGCAGCGCATACTCGCCGGTTTCCAGTTCCTGACTGACAGTCTTCAAGCCGGCGACCGCCGGGATGCGCATCGACCGCGCCATGATGGCGGTATGCGAAGTCTTGCCGCCGATATCGGTGGCAAAGCCCAAGGCGGTTTTTCTGTCCAACTGTGCGGTGGTGGACGGTGTCAGATCGTGGCTGATGATGATGCACGGCTCTTTGAGATTTTTCAGATCAACCTGGTCCACGCGCCCCAACAGATTGTTCAGCACGCGTTCCGTGACATCGCGCAAATCTGTGGCGCGTTCGCGGAGATAGTCGTCTTGAACGGCTGCCAGCGTTGCCGCGTAGCGCCCCGCCACTTTTTGGAATGAATATTCGACGTTCACCTTTTGCTCGCGAACCATTCGAATCACTTCATCCAGGAGCGTGCGGTCTTCCAACACCAGCAGGTGCGCGTCGAAAATGCCGCCGTCCGCCGCGTTCATTCCCGTGCTGACCTTGTGCTGAACTTCGAGGATTTCCTGCCGGGTTTTGGCCAGTGCTCTTTCGAGCCGGTTCACTTCTTCCGGCAGCTCTGCGTCAGTGAGCTTGCGCTGAGAAACCGGAGCGTGGCTCTTGCCCAGCAGGACGATTTTTCCCTGGCATATCCCGCCGGAAACGGGAAGGCCCCGAAAAATCTTTTCCCCTTTGCGAACTAACTCTGGCATGAACCATTATTAACCGGCCTTGGCGCGATTGAAAAGAAATTCTTGGCCTATAAAACCTTTCCAAGCCAAGGGGGATTTGACGGCTGTGGTCTGGTGGATTCTCGGTCGTCATTGCAATTGGGACATGCCCGGCATACTGTTCCTGCGCATGGTGCGATTGGTATTATTCGATATTGACGGCACATTGATCAACACCGGCGGCGCGGGAATGAAAGCGTTTGGCCGGACGTTTGCCACGGTTTTTAACATAGCCAACGGCTCGGAGCGGCTGAGGTTCGCAGGTCGCACCGATACAAGTCTGGCGCGGGAATTCTTCAACCTGAACCAAATCGAGCCGACACCGGACAATTTTCGGCAATTCTTCGACGCGTACGTGTTTCTGTTGGACCAGACAGTCAAGCAGATGGACGGGAGCACATTGCCGGGAGTTTGGGAATTCCTGCGCGCTTTACAGGCGCTGCCGGCGTCGCCGATGCTTGGCTTGTTAACCGGCAACACGCGGCTCGGCGCGGAAATAAAACTGCGCCACTTCAATCTTTGGGAGACGTTCGAGACTGGCGCGTTCGCGGATGACCATGAGGATCGTAATCAGATCGCCGTTATTGCGCGCCAACGCGGCCGGCGGTTGCTCGATGAAAAATTGTCTGGGGAAGAAATCCTGGTCGTTGGCGATACGCCGCTCGATGTCGAATGTGCCCGTGCCATTGACGCCAGAATGCTGGCGGTGGCGACCGGCGGCGCGACGATGGAAAAGTTAAGCGCACATCGCCCCGATTGGCTGGTGGAGGACTTGCGCAAAGTCAGCGCCAAAGAGGTTTGCGGTTAGCGCTGGACGGCCTCAGTGCGAATGCGCCTTGCCGGTCCCGCATAACCCACACGAACTGGGAACGCCGGTGCACGATGGCGATGCTTCGTCACTCCCACTGCTCGAAGCGAATACGGATAGCTTCTTGGACAAACGCTTTGAATTGCAGTGCGGGCAAGGCGTGCCCTCCCAATGTGTGGAACGGACAAGCACCTCGCTGTCTTTCCCGCAATCCGCACAATGAAATTCGTAAATTGGCATGGCGGAAAGATACATGCTTCCAGAGAGGCTTCAAGCCTGCGGTGTGCGCGTCTTCTGCCGCCTATCTCGCACGCCGCCACTTGAGTTTTCTTCACGATCCGACATAAGCTGGGCGCTCAATGTTGACCATTTCAGGCCTCAGCAAAGCGTATGGCGAACGGGTGTTGTTTGCCGACGCCACGTTGCAGGTAAACCGTGGGGACCGAATCGGGTTGGTCGGTCCAAACGGCGCGGGAAAGTCCACGCTCTTCGGCATCATTCTCGGCGGCGAATCCCCGGATGATGGCAAGGTTTCTCTGGAACGTAATACTTCGATTGGCTTCCTGCCTCAAGAAAGCGCACCGGTCGGTGACGAGACGGTCCTTGAACTGGCCACCGCCGTTACTTCCGAATACACGAAGCTTCGCCGCATCATCAAAGCCTGGGAAGCGGACCATCCGATTGAGGCGCTGCACTCGGAGGATATCCACGATGATGTGCATGACCGGTTCAACGAGTTGGGCGGCTATCGTCTTGAAGCGAAGGCAAAGCAAATTCTCGCCGGCCTCAGCTTTCGCGAAAAGGATTTCGACGGGCCCGCCCGCGAGATGAGCGGTGGTTGGGTCATGCGCGCGCACCTCGCCCGCTTGCTGACGCAAGAGCCCGACCTGCTGCTGCTCGAC
>CAZYYS010000165.1:11306-12277 GCA_964651015.1 uncultured Verrucomicrobiota bacterium | reverse complement strand
TTCCCGCCAACGGTTCTGACATGAACCAAAATCTCTGAAGCTTCGATTCATCGTAAATTTCGGCATGGATTCCAGCCCTATCAAGGCGTTCCTTGAGCAGGACTGCTTTGTCCATCTCGTTAAAGCTGGCCAGCGTTTCCTTGTGCATGAAGTAGCTTACATCAGAACGCAGAAAATTCATAATGGTAGTCTCGTTTCACTGCCTTTACGACCAGGCGTGCCCGCCGACCTGATTGCCCGCCCAATCAGTCGCCAAGAAAAGACCTTGATGCTCTGATAGCACTCGGCTAAATATCCCCTGCCAGGGCCCATGGAATGTGGACTTACGAACCCCGCCAGGGCAGGAATGCAGCAACGGTAGTTTGCTCTGCATCCGCCGTGGTCACCCTGGCACTTTCAACTTTGGATTTGTGGTTTCGGATTCAGGATTTGGGAAAGAATTGCTACTGACGCGTAGATCATAACGCGTCATTTACAGATGGCTTATCAGGTAATAGCGCGAAAATATCGTCCGCAACGTTTCAGCGATGTGGTGGGGCAGGAGCACGTGACCCAGACGCTCAGCAACGCCATCGCGCAGAACCGGATCGCGCACGCTTATCTCTTCGTGGGACCGCGCGGCACCGGCAAAACCACCATCGCCCGTATCTTTGCCAAATGCCTGAACTGCACAGGCGGGCCCAAGGTCGACTTTGGCGACGCCGATTCACGCTGTATCGAAATTACCGAAGGCCGTTCAATCGATGTTTTGGAAATCGATGGTGCCAGCAATCGTGGCATTGACGAAATTCGTGAGTTGCGCGAAACGGTCAAATACGCGCCCGCCTCGTCGAAGTTCAAAATTTACATCATTGATGAAGTCCACATGTTGACGAAGGAGGCCTTCAACGCGCTGTTGAAAACGCTGGAGGAGCCGCCGCCGCATGTGAAGTTCATGTTCGCCACCACCGAGCCGGAAAAGGTGTTACCCA
>CAZYYS010000165.1:0-11296 GCA_964651015.1 uncultured Verrucomicrobiota bacterium | reverse complement strand
TGATCTGCGTCGCATTCCTGCCGCGCTCATTGTCAAGCATCTCGCCTACATTGCGAATCTGGAGAAGGTGAAAATCGATGAGCCCGCTTTGTACGCGATTGCCCGCGGCGCGGACGGTGGAATGCGAGACGCCGAATCGACACTCGATCAATTGATCAGTTTTTGCGGCGACAAGATTGAAGAGCCGGATGTGCTCTCCATGTTCGGTCTTACCGCCCAAAGTCAGATTTTGAAACTGGCGCGCGCCATTCTGGTTGGCGACGCGGAGACGGCCCTGACCGAATTGAATGACCTCGCCAAACACGGCAAAGACCTTGGACGTTTGCTGTCGGACGTACTGAATTATTTCCGCAATTTATTGATCTATCGGGTTTCTCACGGCGATTTGAAACTGCTTGAAGTGTCCGAAGCCGAGGCCGCGTCCATCGCCGAACAATCGGCTGGAGTCAGCACCGACGCATTGACGCGCATCATGGAAGTCCTGGCGGACTGCGAGAGCCGCTTGCGCGATGCAGCGTCCAAAAAGATTTCGATCGAAGTCGCTTTGCTCAAGGCCATGGAAGCGCGCACCGCGGTAAGCCTCGATACGGTCCTCAAACAGTTGCAGGCCCTGCGGGCCGAAGCAAATGGCGGAGTCTCGTCGCCAACCCCGGTAGCCCAGAAAAGCGGAAGAAGTTCGCGGCCGGATTCGGTCGATGCCCCAACTATTGAGCGAACCGTTGCCAAGAATCCAACGGTGCAGGCCGGCAGTTACCAAACATCCGCGCCGCCAACAACGTCGGCTGCACTCGAAGAATCGTCGGACAACGCCGTCGTCTTGTCTGAACTGTGGTCGAAGGTGGTGGAGGCGGTGGGCCGCGTCAGCCCGTTTACGCGCAGTTATCTGCTTGAAGCTCATCCGGTGTCATTCAGCAAAAACATTTTCACCATTGGCTTCGATCCGGAGTTCCAAGACCACATCGGCCTGGTTGACAACGCGCGGAATCACACGCTGCTCCAGACCAAACTGCATGAACTCGGCCACGCCAATGTTCAGATCAAATTCATCAAGGCAGAAAGGCCGGTCGGACAGGTCGTTCACTCGGTTGCAACCGTCACAGAGTCGCAACCCGCCGCCGTGGCGGCAGCAAGGAATATCTCGCAAACAGAAACCGCGCCGCGGACGACCATTGAAAGAAAGTCATCGTCACCACCCGACAAGGAGGAATTCAAGAATGACCCATTGATTCAGAAAGCCTTGGAAATATTCAAGGGCCAGATCGTTGATGTCCGCGTGTAACCCTGAAACTTAACCTCAACGCCCAACCAAACCCATGTCCAGTATCGGCAAACTCATGAAACAAGCTGCGCGAATGCAGCAGCAGATGGAACAAATCCAAGCCCAACTTGCCGTGCGCACCGTCGAGGCCACCAGCGGCGGGGGCGCGGTCAAAGTCGTTGCGAAATGCGACGGCACGATTGCTTCGGTCAAAATTGACCCGCAAGCGCTCAACCCTGGCGATGCTCAATTACTGGAGGACATGATTCTCAGTGCCGCAAATCAGGCGCTCGGCAAGGCGAAGGAAATTTCCAATGAGGAAATGGGCAAGGCCACCGCAGGATTTAATCTGCCAGGTTTGACCTGAGTCACATCGCTCGTGTTGTCCCGTGGCCGCATTGCCTGAACCGATTACCACGCTCGCCGGTGCGCTGGCAAAATTGCCGGGCATCGGTCCGCGTTCGGCCGAGCGACTCGCCCTTCACCTGGTGCAGAGCGAAGCCGACTTCGTCAAGCAACTCGCACAAACACTGGTCTCCGCGCATGAACGCATTCTGGTCTGCCCCACGTGCGGCGCGTTAACCGAGAAAGTCCCGTGTGCCATTTGCGACGACCCGCGCCGCGACGCACGTTTGGTGTGTGTCGTGGAACGCCCGGTCGATATCATCAGCATAGAAAAGTCCGGAACATATCGCGGCAGGTTTCACGTATTGGGCGGCAAGCTTTCTCCCTTGAATGGCGTTGAGCCGGAAGACCTCCGCATCACTGAGCTGGAATCGCGACTCAGCAAAGAGCCGATTCATGAAGTGGTGATTGCACTCGGTACGGATGTTGAAGGCGATGCCACCAGTTTTTACCTCGCCAAGCGGCTCGCTCGAGAGGGTCTGAAAATCACCCGAATCGCGCATGGGTTGCCGGCGGGGAGCGGACTGGAATTTGCCGACGAGTTGACGTTAAGCCGCGCACTGGAGGGACGAAGGGAAATGGAATGAAGCCGCCCGCAGTTGTGGTGTTCGATCTCGGAAAAGTTCTGGTGGACTTTGACTATGGTCTGGCCGCCCGCAAAATTGCGGAGAGCAGTGGCTTGTCGCCCGCGGAGGTCAAGAATCTCCTCGATCACTCTCCCCTGCTCTATCGCTTCGAGACCGGGCTGATCACGCAACAGGAGTTTTTCAACGAAGTTCGCCGCGCCACGAATTTCCCCGGCACCATTGAGGAGTTCAGCGGGTTCTTCGCGGACATCTTTTGGGAGATTCCGCTCATGATCGAAATGCAGGCGACTTTACGAAAGCGCGGGGTTCCAACGTACATTTTTTCAAACACGAACCACCTCGCCATTGTCCACATCCGAAAGAACTTTCCGTTCTTCGCGAACTTCGACGGCTACATTCTGTCCTACGAAATCAAGGCGATGAAGCCTCATCCAAGAATCTACGAAGCGTTGGAGCAACGGGCCAGCCGGAGCGGCGCAGAAATACTCTATCTCGACGACCGGCAGGAGAACGTGGACGCCGGTGCCGCGCGCGGATGGCGCGTCATCCTGCAGGAGACACCAGAGAAAAGCCGGACGTTGATCGAAAACATGGGCTTGTTATAGGACCGACCAAACCAAGATTGGGCTTCCTTGTCTTCAGGTAAACACCTGGCCTCCAGGACGACATCTTTGTGTCCAAACTCTCCCAGCGCGGTTGAATTTGGGTTCGAGAACGCAAATCAACAATTCCTCCCGATGCCGCGCAGCTTGCTCGGTGGCACAAACATCAAATTCGATTCGCGTGACTTGGTGCAGGAGGCGAATGATGCGACGCGGCAATCGCTCGGGATTGGCCACGCGATAGCTCCCCAATCGTTTGCGGAGATTCCTGGCCTTGCCCACGTATAGCACGCCAGCTTCTGTGCAGCAGAGATAATAGACGCCAGGACGCGATGGCAGGCGGCGGAAAAAGTCTTCACCGAATCGCTCCACAAGTGGTCGCGGCGGCGTAAAGAGCCAGAGCTGGCGCGCTGTCATGAGCACATTGAACAGAATCCGGTCAGACAAAGGCTGTCCATTACGAAAACAAGGAGGTGCAACCCCGCTGTGCTTGAGCGGCGGCTACTTGCGCCCCGTCTGGATCAACTTGGCAGTCAATGCGCCGGGGAAGAAGAGTCGCTCTGGCGCGGGCCCAGCAACGTATCGAGCGAATAATCCGGATCGCCAATCGAAAAGCATCGCTCGGCGACATCATTCAACGCCAGGCGCGTGGCTTGGAATCGCTCCGCCAGCGTGTTGAAGATAGGTGCGAGTTCATATTTTTGCGCCAGGCGATGATCGCTCGCTGCGCGAAAATTTGTCCGGCCTAGTTCTTCATAATACTTCAGGCCGGGAAAGCCGCGCGTCTCGGCCCGCATACGAATCCGTTCCGGAAAAACGCCGGAAAGAAAAAGCGAGCGGTTGCCGATGTGAGCACGGATAAGAAAGCTGGTGCGATCATCGGCGGTCTGCAGAGCCGCCATCATTTCAAAAAGGTAATTGAGTGGCTGGCTTTGTCCCGGGGCCACGCAACTGACCCGATCGGTACGAGAAAACTCGGTCAACACCTCCGCAACGTAATCAGCTACTGCGCGGTCCTTGATGTCTGATCGGCGAAAGACCTGCCGCACAAGAATATAAAAATAGAACCGGCTCGAAACCCGCAAGCAACCCCGATGCTCCAGTAACGCATGTAACAACGCTTCGTCGTCCAGGATCAGATCACGCGACTCTTCATCTCCCAGCAACCGGGCCAGACATTCGGCCGCGCCAAATTTACTACCGAGTACCGACAAGATAAAATCGACATCTTCGGCCGTAAACTGGACCCGACAATTCGGTTGAATCACATTCATCACGTTTCTCTTTTTCGATCTGACGAATACGACTAACCGCGCCCTCATCAGGCGCGTACCCCAGAGCAGTCACTCGCTGCTCCGCCCAACGATACAGCAAATCCGATTCCATGAAAAGGCGTCGCCATGCGCCCATGCGGTTTGAACCGTCGCCCGGAATTGGTTGATCTAACTGTCTTTCTGCCGTCGCTAGCTTTGCCGTGGCGGCACCCGCGATGGCAACCAATGCAACCTTGGTGACCAACCAGTTCCAACGCTGCACAGGCAGGTCCCGCCGTGCGTGACGAACATCATTTGAAAGGTAACGGAATGTCCGTTTACGAGCCTCGCACAGCCACTGCCTGTCGATTTTCGGACAAGACGGAAAGAAAGTAAATCTGGTGCTTAAGCGGGAAGTACGGTAACGGTGCTTGCAGATTCAACCTGCCAGGAAAGACATTTGTATATGAAAATGCCGGGATTTTATTATCGAGTTTGCCAACGCCACGGACGGCACAATGGTTTCACGCTCATCGAGCTTTTGGTGGTGATTGCCATCATCGCGATCCTGGCGGGATTGCTACTTCCGGCCTTGGGCAAGGCAAAACAAAAGGCCCACGGAATCATGTGCATGAACAATACGAAGCAATTAACGCTCGCCTGGCGCATGTATGCGGAAGACAACCGCGACGTCCTCCCGTTCGCTTACTCAACGACAACTCCTTACGTTTGGGTTCCGGGGGACCTCGACGATAACAATCCCGCTGGAATCGGTAACTGGAACCTCGATCTAACTGTCCGGAAGAGTTTACTTGCTCCGTATCTTGGGAACTCAATCAACGTCTGGCGATGTCCCGCGGACACATCCTATGGCATCAACAACCTCGGGCAACGCGTCCCCCGCGTCCGGAGCGTGAGCATGAGCAATTGGGTCGGTGGCAACGGTGACTCGCCGGATAACGGATACAAGGGTGGCTGGGGGTTGAACTCTCTCAAATCGGTTGTTTATCGGAAGCTCAGTCAGATGCTTACGCCCGGACCGGCCATGACGTTCGTTTTGTTGGACGAACGTCAGGATAGCATCAACGACGCGTACTTCGTCACGGAAATGGACGGCTATCCAAATCCCGCGACCACTAAAATAGTCGATTATCCGGCCAGCTACCATGATCGTGCCGCTGGTTTTGCTTTCGCGGACGGCCATTCAGAAATTCATAAATGGCGAGACGCGCGAACCTATCCTCCAGTTCGTATCGGGTTGCCGCTAAACGTCCCGAGCCCGAACAACCCCGACGTGACTTGGATGCGCGAGCGTTGCTCCTATTGATCCTTCGGCGGTTTTGGCATTAACCCGCCGGTTTTAGTCCACGCGCCGAACCCAATGGTCGTCGCGGCAGGTTGCTCCCGAGGCCACTTCGCAATGAAAAATACATGTGGTGTAAAATTGAGAATTACGCTATATAGACCTTAGTTGCGCAGTTCACCCACAAAATGAATTTTATGAGTAAGCAAACAGTTCATACTTGCTACCGGAGGAGTTGTTCAAGGCACAAGGGTTTCACTCTCATCGAACTCTTGGTAGTCATCGCCATCATTGCGATCCTAGCGGGCCTGTTATTGCCGGCGCTCGCCAAAGCAAAACAGAAGACACAGGCAATTATGTGCATGAATAACACCAAGCAGTTGACACTCGCTTGGCGGATGTACGCCGATGATAACGGCGACAGGATCCCTTTCGCATACGCACCTAGTCCACCGGATCCAAATGCCCAATACGCCTGGATCACAGGCATATTGGACCTTAGCTCTGATCCAGCCAACTGGGACATAAACAACAACATTACCAAAAGTCCGCTCTGGCCTTATTGCGGAAAGCAGGCGGCCATCTGGAGGTGCCCAGCGGACAAGGCGCGGGTTAAGAACAACAAGGGTGAACTAGTGCCTCGCGTGCGCAGTATGGCGATGAACATATTCGTTGGTGGCAATCAAGGAACCGATGGCGGCTGGGGACCAGATTGGACAGTTTATAAAAAAATCGGAGACATGCGCATCCCCGGACCGTCTCACACATGGGTGCTCTTGGACGAACGGGAAGACAGCATCAACGACGGTTTCTTTGTCGTACAAATGGCTAATTATCCCGACTTATCGAAAACATCAATGGTTGATTGGCCGGCCAGTTATCACAATGGGGCCGCTGGTTTCTCCTTCGCTGACGGCCATTCGGAAATCAAGAAATGGCAGGACCCGCGGACGATGCCTCGACTTAACAGCGGTGCGATTGTATCTGTAACTCAACCAAATAACAAAGATATTTTCTGGATGCAGGATCGCAGCACCCGGAAAAAATAGTCGAGTTAACAGTTGCGATTTTTGCCATCTTCGCCACTCGTCAATTTTTTTGGACTATCACAAGCAATGCCCCCGGGTTGAGAAGGAGGCTTGGTTTCTAACTTTTCGTTAGCCAAACGCGCGGAACAGGCCAATGCGTAGCCTTAAGAGGATGACTTCGTCGCTTTTTTGCTTCCCAGGTTGCACCACTTTCTGTCATTACGCCGAAATTGTACCGGCCAACATTTCCTCCGCCATGATTCCTTCTGACACTTTCGTCACCGGTCCCGTCATGCGAATCGCAAAGTCGTCGCCGATTTCGATGGCGATAACGCCGCCGGGCATGTGTACGGAAATTGCGCGGTCGCACAGCCCAAGCTTGTGGGCTACTGCTGCCGCCGCGCTGCTGCTGCTGCCACTGGCCAGCGTGTAGCCCGCGCCGCGTTCCCATATCTCAATCTGTATGTTCCGGCGGTCGCGAACTTTGAGGAATTGCACGTTCGTGCGGTTCGGAAAATTCGCGTGCGTCTCCAGCAACGGGCCGAATTGCTTTGCCAGGTCTGCGCTGATTTCCGGCAGCGGCAGGACGCAATGCGGATTGCCAATCGTTGCCGCGCAAAAGGTGAACCCGCGTCCCCCAACGGTGATTTGTTCGTTGATCACTTCACGCCGCGCGCCAGCCACGGGAATTTTGTCACTCCAAAAACTGACCTTACCCATGTCCACGCGCACCGATTTACCGCCGTCGAAAACGGTGGAGCGCACAAGTCCGCCCGCAGTGTGGATCGTGAATTCCTCTTTGCCGACTAGTTTGCGATCCCAGAGGTAGCGCGAAAAAATCCGCAGACCGTTACCACTCTTTTCGGCTTCACTGCCATCGGGATTGTAGATGCGAAGCGCGCACTTCGCGTTTTCCGCAGGAAATGGACCCAGCAAAATCCCGTCGGAGCCGACACCGAAATTACGATGGCAAATGATCTTGGTCTGCTCCGTCGTCAGTGGCGACGGAAGGTTTTTCGGATCGATCACGATATAGTCGTTGCCCAGCGCGTGATATTTGGAAAATGCGAAAGCCATGCGCGCAAGCTATCGCAACGAGCTGCGGGTTCAAAGTTCAAATTCCACCGGTTTCGTCGAGGTTGATTAAAAACTTTACACATTGTGCTTCAATTCGCACATTACTGTGTAATGGTCACGTCATTTCAAGGCCGATTCGAGAACAAACCGCTGCAACAGGATTTTGGGTTCCGGCCCACGGTCGATCTGGAAACCGCCATCCGGCGGTCGCAGAATTATTTGCTGAAGGAGCAAAAGCCCGAGGGGTATTGGATCGGGGAATTGATGGTCGATGCCACCATCGTCTCGGACACCATTGCCTATCATCACTGGAACGGCAAAGTGGACAAAGACTGGCAACGCAAGGCGGTCAACCACATCTTCTCGTTGCAGTTGCCCGACGGCGGTTGGAACATTTATCATGGTGGCCCGGCGGAGGTGAACGCAACAATCAAAGCCTATCTGGCACTGAAACTGGCCGGTATTCCGGTGACCGATCCGCGCATGTTGCGCGCGCGCGAAGTCGCACTGAACCTTGGCGGGGTGCCGCGCATGAACACGTTTTCGAAGCTTTACCTGGCTCTCTTGGGACTGTTTCCGTGGGATTACGTTCCGACCATCCCGAGCGAGGTCATTCTCATCGGGAAATGGTTTCACGTGAATTTTCATGAAATGAGTTCGTGGAGCCGGTCCATGCTGGTGCCGCTTTCGATCATCAACCATTTCAAACCAACCCGTCCACTCGATCCGACGGTAACGCTGGATGAATTGTATCCGAAAGGTCTGGACGAGCGGAGCCTCGCGTTGACATTCGACCCCGAAAAGGTCACATGGCGAAACTTTTTCCTCTGGCTGGATCGGCTGCACAAATTCGTCGAGAACAACAACCTTCGGCCCTTCCGCAAACTGGCGTTGAAGAAAGCCGAGCGCTGGATGCTGGAGCGGTTTGAAGGATCGAATGGACTGGCGGCGATTTTCCCGGCGATGCTGAATTCTCTCATCGCGCTCAAAGCCCTCGGTTACGCGGACAATCATCCACAGGTGCGGCGCATTGAACAGGAACTGAAAAATCTGGAACACGAAACGGATGAAAGCGTGCGCATCGAGCCGTGCCTGTCACCAGTCTGGGACACTGCCATCGTCCTGATGTGTTTGCGCGAATCGGGCGTGTCCGCCGATCATCCGGCACTCAAAAAATCGGCCGAATGGCTGATGACAAAGGAAATCCGTTTTCGTGGGGATTGGCAGTATAAGAACCCCACTAACGTTGAACCGAGCGGCTGGGTCTTTGAATTTGAAAACAAGTGGAATCCCGATGTGGACGACACGGCGATGGTTCTGCTCGCACTGCGCAAAGTTCCCACCGACGATCCCGCAAAACGCGACGCTTGTTTTCGCCGGGGACTGACGTGGATGCTCACCTTTCAGTGCAAGGACGGTGGCTGGGCGGCGTTTGATAAGGATTGCACGAAGAGCATTCTGGAAAAGGTCCCCTTTGCCGACCACAACGCGATGCTCGATCCAGAATGTGCCGACATCACCGCGCGTATTCTCGAACTCCTTGGCTATGAGAATTATGGTTTGGACAATCCTCAGGTCAAGAAGGCGATCCAGTTCATTCGCGAACATCAGGAAGAGGACGGCTCCTGGTATGGCCGATGGGGTGTGAACTACATTTACGGCACCTGGCAGGTTTTGCGCGGTTTGCGCGCACTCGATTTCAATATGCAGAAGCGCTGGGTCGTGAAAGCCCGTGAGTGGCTGGAAAGCGTCCAACACGAGGATGGGGGATGGGGCGAACGATGCAACACCTACGACGATCCCGTATTCAAAGGCCGTGGACCGAGCACCGCTTCGCAAACTGCCTGGGCAGTGATGGGTCTGTGCGCCTTTGACGATCCGCACCACCCCAGTCTTGTCCGTGGCATTCAATATCTCGTTCAAACCCAGAATCTGGACGGTTCGTGGACGGAGTTGGAAACGACTGGCACCGGTTTTCCCAAGGTCTTTTATCTGAAGTACGACACGTACCGGAATAGCTGGCCCCTGCTGGCTCTGGCCACTTATCGAAATCTTCTGGCTCGCTCAACTGCCCAAGCCAACGGCCATGTCAACGGCAAGTCCTTCCACATGGCGGAAACCCTGCGGCAACCGGCAGAGCAGCGAGTGTAGCCTTGTCGCCAGTAGCAACTTGGTATAGTGTCCGAAAAACGTATTCGCTTTGAATTCCACGGGTTTGTGGGCGACCATCTCTGCAAATCAAGAATACGCCGCAAGAATACTCTTTGAGAAAGCGCCTGCTCCTTTTGCTGGCCATTTTGGCCGGATGCGTGGCTGTGGGAATTCCTTTTTTGCGGATGAGTTCCAATGCTTCATTGGCCAAATTGGTCAATCGGTTAAGCACGGAACTAAATAATCCAGATACGGACGCCCACGCTCGAGCCGCGAAACAATTGCGGGCACTCGGCCCAAAAGCCGTGCCGCCGCTGATCGACTTGCTCAACACGAGGGACTCTCTCTTTTCCAGAATGTATTCGCGCGTCTCTCGCCGTTTGACGCCAACATCGCGATTCAAACTTTATCAAAGAGTTGGGCCACCAGCCCACGCTCCCAGCGTTCGCGCGAATGCGGCGCGCGCTTTGGGCACAATCGGACCGGACGCCAAAGAATCTATTCCAGCGTTGCATCACGCATTGCGTGATTCCGATAAATCAGTTGTTTGGGCCGCAGCAACCGCCTTGGGCAATGTAGGCCACGAATCGGTTCCGGCGTTAATCAGCGCCTTGGGAGACGATGATCCCACCGCTCGTCATGCGGCGGCGTATGCTTTGGGATTGATCCGACCGGAAGCCAAAGCGGCAGTCCCGGCGCTCATCGCGACTCTTAATGACACAAATACATACGTTCGTGGTTCCGCAGCTCACACGCTGGGGCAAATCGGAGCACCGGCCGTGCCCGCATTGGTTGAAGCCATCAAACTGCCGAATGCAGTTGTCCGCGAATCGGCGGCGAAAGCGCTTGCGGCAATAGGCTCCTCGGCGGACGCGGCCCTGCCGACACTAGTTGAAATGTTACACGACAAGGATGCTTCGGTGCGGCGACTGGCCATTGAGCTGATCGGAGCGATCTGGCCGTGGGAGAAGGAAACCGTTCTTGCGGTCGCCGAAAAGTTGAAGGACCCGAACCCGGAGGTACGGCTGGCGGGCGTCAAAGTTTTGAGCCGGGTTTACGATAGAGCGGAACCAGCAGTTCCGTCTTTGATAAATGCCCTGACCGACGATTCTCCGGCTGTTCGTGAATGGGTTGCAGACACGTTCGGTAACATTGGCCCTGCCGCCAAACCCGCCGTTCCGATGCTGGCACGCCTGCTGGAGGACAAGGAAGCTACAGTTCGCGCGGCTGCAACGAACGCATTGGGAAAAATCCTTCCCGCTGTCACACAAAGTTCACCAGCAAAATAGCTTGTTGGCTTTACCAATCGGTCGAAGGCGTAAGTCAGCCAGTTGATGAAACTCCAGCCTTGGTCCCGAAACGCGCGCCCGCGCCTTTGCTGTTTACTGTTTTCCTGTCGGTTGATCTTCGTTATCAATACTGTTGTGAGTTGGTTCTATCGCCACTTGATCCGTCCCGCCCTCTTTGCGCAGGATTCGGAAACAGTTCACGATCGCACTTTGCGCGCGCTGGCGTGGGCGAGCCGGCATGATGTGGCTTGTGATGCGGTTACCTCATTCTTCTCCTCACCGGATCTACCGGCCAGCGTGTTCGGATTAGAATTTGCGAATCCAGTAGGACTGGCAGCTGGTA
>CAZYYS010000164.1:0-12290 GCA_964651015.1 uncultured Verrucomicrobiota bacterium | reverse complement strand
GACTCATCGCACAGGTCGGCGAACTCCTGCAGTTTTGCCCGCTGCGCGGGGTTAAGGTGTTTCGGGACCTCCACGGTCAACCGGATGTGCAAATCGCCCTGCCCATAGCCCTGCACATTCTTGATCCCTTTTCCTTTCAGACGAAACGTGGTCCCGGGCTGGGTGCCGGCGGGAATCTTAATGCTGGCCTTGCCGTTCAAAGTCGGCACCTCTATCTCTGCTCCTAGTGCGGATTGGACAAAGCTGACCGGCACTTCACAATGCAAATCGTCACCCTCCCGCTCGAACAGAGAATGGGCTTTTACATGGAGAATCACGTACAGATCGCCGGACGGTCCCCCGCGTAACCCAGCCTCGCCGTTGCCCGACGAACGAAGCCGTGCACCAGTATCGACCCCGGGCGGGATTTTCAGTTTGATCTTGGCTAGACGCTCCCGCCGACCGGCGCCGTGGCACGTTTTGCAGGGTTTCTCAATCACGCGCCCAGCCCCCTCACATCGCGGACAAGTTTGAGCGATACTGAAAATGCCGCGCGAACTGACAACCTGTCCACGTCCACCGCAGTTGGAGCAGGATTTGGTCTTTGAACCGGCTTCCGCCCCTGAGCCCTGACAAACATCGCACCGTTCCTGTTTGGAGAAGGAGATTTCCCTTTCGCAACCATGCGCCGCTTCTTCCAGGGTTATTTCGAGATCGTAACGCAGATCAGCACCGCGTTGAGCCTGGGTCGGGTCGGTTCTACCGCCGCCAAACAAATCTTCGAAAATGCTGCCTGCGCCACTTCCAAAAACTTCACGAAATATTTCCGTCGGGTCATGGAAACCGCCGCCACGTCCGCCACCGGGCCAACGTGAGCGCGAGTCAAATGCGGCATGACCGTACTGGTCGTAGGCGGCGCGCTTTTGTGGGTCACTCAAGGCCTCGTAAGCCTCCCCGATCTCTTTGAACTTTTCTTCGGAACTCTTGTCGCCCGGATTCTTGTCGGGGTGCAACTTGATCGCCTGCTTCCGATAGGCCTTCTTGATTTCTTCAGCGTCGGCATTGCGATTCACGCCTAAGACTTCGTAGTAGTCGCGTTTGGCCATGGTCTTAGGAGGTCGGCTTTTTGGCGACGACAACGCTGGCGGGGCGAATCAGGCGGTCGCGCAGTTTGTATCCGATGCGATGCTGCCGGAGCACCTGGCCCTCCGGCATTTCCGCGGTTTCCTCCTGCGCGACTGCTTCATGCCAGTTGGGGTCGAAGGGTTTTCCGGCGGCATCAATTTCCTCCACGCCAGCCTCGGTCAAGGCGTTTTTAAACTGTTGATGGATCATGTTGATGCCGGTGGTCAATGACTCCCAGGAACTCGACTGTTTGTCGTTTGCGGCTGCCAGCGCCATGTCAAAATTATCGAGCACACCGATCATTTTCCGCAGCAAGGTCTCATTGGCAAATTTGATTGCTTCCTGTTTTTCGCGGGTGGCGCGTTTCTTGAAATTTTCCAAATCCGCGGTGGCGCGCAACAAGCGATCCCAACTTTCGTCCGCTTTGGCGGCTTTGGTTTTCAAATCCTTGATCTGCTCCGGTGTCAGCACTTCCGGCGCCTCAGCAGTCATCACTTCCACTGCATCTGGCAGTGGTGCATCGTCCGGTTGTTCAGTTTCAAGCTTTGATTTGTTCATTGGTTCCTTCTTTGTCTTGGAAACGCGACGGATGGAAGACTACACGATGATGGGAAGCGGAGCAACAAGGTTGTGTGGTGCAAACCCGCGCCAAGTAAACCCTATTTGGGAGCAAACAATTGCCGGAATTCGGGCACTTGCCGAAGAGAATTGAAGCGCGCGTCCTTAGCAGCTTCAGCTTGCAGGTCCCGCTGTTTGGGATCGCGCGCCAATCGCTGCCCGCTGAGTTCCAACGCACGCCGCAGGTTTGGGATCACTTCAGGTGTTTTACCGAAGACGGCTTTCATCGCGGCGAGATCGTACCAAGCTTCAGGGCTGTCCGGAGATACTTTCACGAGCTTTTCCAAAGTGGCTTCCAATTTGGAATGCAGGTTCAAGTGCGCGTAAGCCTGGGCGACGCCCAGGACGGCGTTCACGTCTGCGCGCGAATTGGTCAAGACCCCATCGAGCAGTTGTACAGCCCGGTTGGTTTGTTGCAATTGGATATAGGTCGAGGCCAGACTGAAGGCGGCCTGGAAATTAGAAGGATTGTCATGCACCTCTTTCTCCATCTGCTGCAGGTTGTTTTGAGCATTTACAAACTGAGCCTGTTGGTTCTTCATCTTGGTAAGTTGATCGATCAGGCTATCAATTTGGCTGTTATCGGGATCGAGTTTTTTACAAGTCGTAGCTACCTGCAAGGCGTCGTCGATTCGCTGCGTGCTGAGCAGTAGATTCACATAGCGAAAGACCGCTTCCGGGCTATACGGACAGAACGCGAAAGCCTGTTTGAAAGCGAACTCAGCCTCTCGATCCATCCTTTGCTGTTCGGTTGGTGACTTTGGAAGGTATTGCGGGGAAACAGGGACGCCACCCATCTTGCCAGCCCGCCAAGCATAAACGCCACCGATGGAACTGCGGAGTTTGGAAAAAGCCTTTTGTGCCTGGTCATCGCGGACAAACTTGCGGCTGCCCTTGAAGCCATTGAAAT
The DNA here is from genome assembly GCA_964651015.1 of uncultured Verrucomicrobiota bacterium. GTDB lineage: Bacteria > Verrucomicrobiota > Verrucomicrobiia > Limisphaerales > PALSA-1396 > CAZYYS01. The sequence continues at coordinate 9,658 of CAZYYS010000164.1, read as the reverse complement.
CACGGTGTAGATAAACCTTTTCCACAAAGTCGCTGATTTCCTTGACGGTTGTGTCGTAAGTGACCCAGTTGCCGATGAGGCGTTCTGAGTAGCGGCTCCAGAACTCATGATCCTTCTTCACTATGTCGTCGGTTATTTCCGGCAAGGGTTGACGGTTGATCTTCATGATGATCCCGAACGGCGTAAGGTGCGGGAACATCCAGTCCAACGGAAAACTCTCCTCGACGTAGAATTCGTGGCCGGGATTTTTATCGAAGATAACCTTGGTCAACAGACCGTTGATGGACATGACTGCGACCTGGCCGCTGACCTGGACTTTGTTATCGACGATCCGGACGTCCTCTCCTGGTTTGAGCTGCGGCGGGTTCATTTGCAGCCGCCGTTGGGCGTCGTACAAATACTCCTGAAAGCAGCGTTGAGAATCCTCCGGCGTGGGAGTGTGGATTTCCCGGTCGGGATAAACACCACCCAAGCTCCTGGCAATTTTACCCGGGTAAGCTTCTTCCAAGAGCAAGCGATTAAGGCGGATGCGCGTATGACTCTGTGGATTCTGTTTCAAAAATGTGAGTGTCGTATCCGAGAGCTTGACGTCCTTGAATCGTTCCGGTGTGTAAAGCGGCTGCCGTTTGGCGGGGTCTGTTTCGACCAGTTCCCGCTCCAAGATTTGATTCAACTCCTTCGCCAGAGTTCGTCGGAATGATGGCGTGTTTTCGTTACGCGAAAGAGCATCCTGCGTTGCTTTCGAGAAGTTCTCATACAAGTACTTTGACAACGTATCCTGCGGATTGCTTTGACGAAGGTTGGCGCACAGCCCGGCCCAATCGGTGAAATCGTTCTCGGTAAAATGTGAGCTTCCGGCCCGGCGCTGCTTTTCAATCCAGTCGCCAAGCGCGATAAACGGTCGATCCAAAAGATTGTAGGCCAGGCGGGCAAGAACATTGGTTGTATAGTTTTGCTCGACTTCCTTCTTGCTGCGCAGCAACTCCTGAAAAAATGGCGGGTCAATCTGTGCGCTCCGATTATAGTGTGCCCGGATGTAACTCAAATACGTGCCGTCAGCCAGGGCGTTTTGCGTGATGATATAAACGTCGCGGCGGTCAAACTTGGGATCAAGCGGCTTTTTCTCCGGTGGAATGAAACTTTCGCAAAAAATCATGTAAGTGGGACAGAAACGGCCAGGATCCGTGCCGCCAAACAAAACAGTGTCGTTTGCCATCGGCGGGTAGATCCCGAACGGCGGCGAGAACATATCGTGGCCAAACCAATAACCGAATAAGTGCTCGTGCTGTTCGTTATCGGACCAGTGGGTAAGTATGGTGTTTGCCGGCATGATCGCAAAGATGGCCAGCGTCAGCGTGAGTTGGGGGCGATTTCTAGAAATCAAAGTCAGTAAAACAAAAAGCAACGCGGAACCAAGCACGATCAAACCTGCATAAACGGGCAAACCATAATGGTCCTTTTCAAATGACCGGCGGATGGCATGAAAAAACAGTTTAATGCCGCTCATACCGGGTTCGTTGCCAAAAAAGGTCTGAGTGGTGTTGGCGAGGGAAAACAGGGCCAGTGCCGCAGCGCCGGCGCCGCCGATAAGTCCCCAAGTACGAAATCGTTCGTAGTGTGTGGCCATGAAGGCCGCGATCAGCGTAAGACCGTAGCCTACCCACATGGCAATCATGACATAGGAGGCGGTGAAAAAGACGCGAATGAGTTCCTTGCTCTGCCGATCAGGGTTGGGGTTGATCAGGATCAAAAGCAAAATTGCCAAGCACAGCCAAAATCCAAAGACACTGATCATCCAGGCCCGCTCGCGTTTCTGCATCCGCAGGTAGAAGAAAAATGGAACCAACGCAACAAACAGATAGATCAGACTGAACTCCTCCGCTGCGCCTTCGAAGTAGGAGCCGAGTTGTTGAAAGAAGCGGAGCGGGTCGGTGACGAAGTTGGTGGGATTGGCTTTTTCGTACTGGCCACGAGTCAACGCATGAATGAAGCCCTCCACTGTACGCGGGTAGCCCCATTGCATGGGCGGATTCGACATGCCTGCCAGCGGCATGTACAGGTAAAAAGCAGCGCCAATCGCGAATAGAACCCCGGATATCAGCACCGGCTTCCACTCGGTCAGGATTTTTTGGGTCTGCATTGTCAGCCAGGCGCAAGCTGCCAGTGAACTGATCCCCACCAGGTTGAAGATCACAAACATCATGTTGATCTGGCCAGGCGCACTGTCAAAATTCGGCAGTTTGCCGCTTAGCTTGAGGAACAGACCGATGAGGTAGCAAACGCAATTGGCCGCCAAAAAGTCGCGGCCGAGTCTCGGTTGCGTGGCGATGATGGCGACCTCAATGCCCATTGCCGCCACGAGGAGACTCTGGTGGTTGGTGAAGCAAATACCGAAAAGGAAGAGTGCCCAATACATGTAGCGCCTCTGATGCGGTGCATAAATCCAGCGCAGCAGGCAAAGCAGCACGCCCATCAGGGATAGCACACTGAACGGATACACTTCCACGATCACTGCTTGGCTCCACATGTAGCCGTTGAAGCCAAGCAACATGCCAGCGACAAAACCCGAGACGACACAGATCGCGTTTTCCCATCGGCGATCAATGGCCTTTAATTCCGCGATGCCCTCGATCATCATGCTGCTGCCGCGCGAAACCAGGAACGCTAGAAAGCCGCTCGCCAGCGCCCCGGAAACGGCGGAAGCAAGAGCAACCCGATAGGCAACGTTGGCAACCGGCACAAGCACGGTGAACAACCACGTGTAGATGGTCCACACCGGGTAACCGGGAGGGTGTGGCACACCAGCGTAAAATGAGCCGACGGCTAGTTCACCCGAATCTTCCAACGTCAAGTCCGGCGCCAAAGTCAGGTAGTAGCCGATAAACACGAGCAATGTCGTGAGCCCAAACGTCAGCCAGTCAATCTTGCGGAATAACGGTGGGGTGACAGGCGGGAGCGGCGTGACTGATTTGGGCTCGGTGGTTTTGGTCGGCATCGCCACTTTTATTCTGTTAGCCGGCGACTTCGATTTGTCGTTACTCATGCTTAATGAATCAAACTATTTGTCTTCCAGATCGGAAAAGAACCCGTAGTTGAATGGGACCGGGCGGCGTTTGTCCATTCAAAAGTACCTGCCGGTCTGACCACTGGCCAAGCGTTGTGCCGACTGTGGCGGTGAGGCGAATAGTAGGAGGCCAGGTTTTGGTTGCTCAGGGAAAGGCTCGCGAGTAGGCCACTGGAAAGCGCCCCCGAATGCCGAGCGGGGCTGTGATAGGCTCCAATTCCGACGATAAGTGCCAGCAAGCCAAATGAGACGGTCACTGCCATGCGGTTCCACGCCGGCAACCAAGCTATCTCCTCGTTGGCTGTTTGTGCCCGGTCGAAAAGCCGTTGCTTAATTCTCGGCGACGGGCGGCGCGGTATCCAGCCACTCAAACGTTGTTCCCACTGATTCCAGTCGTTCATAATTTGCTCCTTTCAAACAAGCCCGAAGTTTTTGCAGGCCATAACGGTAACGCCCGGCGACAGTATTCGGGGAAAGTCCGAGCAGTTCGCCGATCACCTCAAAAGTGTGCTGATGCCAGATCTTGAGCACGATGACTTCACGTTGCTCGACCGGTATTTCAGCCAGACAACGCATCGCTGCGCGCTCTTGAGGCGTTTCCCCAACTGATCGCTCGAACCAACGATGTGATTCCAATTCCCTGATCACGCGACGCCACAGACTGCGCCGGTAGTTGAAAGCAAGGTTTCGGAAGCAGCGCAGGGAATAGCGCAGCGGTTGTTCAGGCGGCCTGCTCTTTTGCATGAGAACCAGGAAAGTTTCCTGCAAAACGTCCTCAGCCTCGCTGTGGCTCAGACCCAAAGCGCGCCCGTAGAGGATCATCTCCGCGGCTTTCGCTTCGTAAAGGCCGTGACACCAGTCGAGGTTTGAGTTCTTCACGATCAAATTCCACCCAATAGACACCGTTGTCGCAGAATTTGTATAAAAAATTATCGCGGGCCTCAGTTCGGTTCGTTGGGTGACTGCTAATTCCAACCTAACAGCTTGCCCCCGTGATAGGTGATGAAAGCAAGCGTCCACGCCAGGAGGCCCATGTAAACCCACTGGAATAATGGCCATTTCCAGGAATTCGTTTCACGTCTCACCACGGCCACGGTGCTGACGCATTGCAGAGCGAACACGTAAAACACCATCAGCGTCAGGCCCGTAAGCGTCGTATATACCGGCGAGCCATCAGTCCGGGTTTGCTCGCGCAAGCTGTCCTCCAGCGCCTTCACGTCCGCGTCCGTGTCGCCGCCGCCGACGTTATAAACCGTGGACATGGTGCTGACAAAAACCTCTCGCGCCGCAAAAGAACTGATGATTCCGATGCCGATTTTCCAGTCGAACCCAAGCGGCGCGATGATTGGCTCAAGCACATGGCCCATCCGCCCGGCAAAACTGTGGCGAAGTTTTTCTCCTGCCTCCTGCTTATCCACGGCGGCAATCTGTTCTTGCAAGGCCACGCGGCGGCCCGCTTCGGAGCCATTACCGGTGGTCAGGCCGACTGCACTGAACGAGTTGGTGATTTCCGCGCGGCGCACATCGAACTGTGCCTCCAGCTTGGAGCTTTTCGGATACGTTGCCAGAAACCACAACACGATGCTGATACCCAGAATTACCGTGCCCGCGCGGCGCAGAAATATCTTCGCGCGCTCCCACATATGCCGCAGTACCACGCGGAGCAGGGGACGCTTGTAGGGTGGCAGTTCCATGATGAGCATCGGTGTTTCACCCTTGAGCAAAGTTTTTTTGAAAATCAACGCCATTAACAACGCGACCACTACGCCGAGGAGATACATTGCCAGCATGGTCAAGCCGGGAAGCTTCAAAAAACCAAGGACCCGCCGGTCGGGAATGCACGCTCCGATAAGCAGTGTGTAAACCGGCAGACGCGCCGAACAACTCATCAACGGCGCGACAAGAATCGTCACGAGACGGTCTTTGGGACTCTCAATCGTTCGCGTCGCCATGATGCCCGGAATCGCAGGCAAACGAACTCAACATGGGAATGAAACTTTTTCCATGCAGGCCGACCTTGCTCATCAACCGATCCATCAAAAACGCTGCCCGTGCCATATAGCCCGTGTCTTCGAGGAGGCCGATGAATAGAAACAAAAGCAAGATTTGCGGTAGAAAAATCACCACCGCACCGACGCCCTTGATGACGCCGTCCACGAGGAGCGAATTTAAATCGCCCGGCGGAATCAGGTTGCCGACGAGCTCCCCGAATTTGCCGACAAGTCCGTCAATCAAATCCATGGGATAACTGGCGAAGGAAAAAATGCTTTGAAACATCATCGCCATGACTGCGCAAAAAATCACCGTGCCCCAGACCTTGTGTGTGAGCACGCGATCGAGTTTGTCGCTGGTGGTTTCACCGGGCGGCGCGGTTTCGGTGGTTACGGCGCGCTGGATTTCTGCCACCCGCGCGTAACGCCACTCGATCGGCGCGCCGCGCCAGTCCACGTTCGCGGCTTCCAGCCGTTTTCGCGCAGCGGCGACGGCGTCCTGAATGTTTTTCGGATAATGCGTGGTGCTCGAGGCGAGCGCATTTTCGTTGCTTAAAATCAGCAACGCCTCGGCGGTGGCCTGGAGCCGGCGTTCCTGGAACGAGTCGGCGAGCAATTCAGCCAGGGCCTGCGCTTCGATGCGAAACAGGCCCGGCAACTGACAAAACAGGCGTGGCTTGATTTCATGCACGGCGTGGACGGTCTCCAGAATTGTTTCCCGCAACTGTGGCACACCTTCGCCGATGCTCGCGATGACCGGCATCACGGGCACGCCGAGCAGCTCGGAAAGCTTGACAACGTTGATAGAGTGGCCATTTTCCTCCGCCACATCCACCATGTTGAGTGCAATGATCGTCGGATGACCGAGTTCGATAACCTGCGTGGCGTAGTAAAGGTTGCGTTGAAGGTTCGAAGCATCCACCACGACGACGATTACTTCGGGCGCTGGTAGTTCTGGCAAACGATTCAGCAGCACGTCGCGCGAAATTTGTTCATCAAGCGAATTGGGGCTGAGGCTGTAGGTACCGGGCAAATCGAGCAGGCGGATTTCCGTGCCGATAAGTTTGCCTTCCTTACGCTCCACGGTGACGCCCGCGTAATTGCCGACCTTCGCGCGGAGACCGGTGAGCGCGTTGAACAAAGTGGTCTTGCCGCAATTCGGATTGCCCGTAAACGCAACATAGCCGGGTGAACGGGTGGCTGAGTGAGCGGATGAGCCCGCTTCGCGCCTGCGCTTGTGGCTAGTCTTGGCTACGGTCATTCGCTGCGGCAGTTGGTTGGTGGAAGCTCACTCACTTGCGGCCGCCCGCTCACACGCTCACGAAAATCTGCTCCGCCTCATGTTTGCGCAGCGTGAGATTGTAGCCCCGGACCTTGATTTCCACCGGATCACCAAGTGGTGCGAATCGGACAAGTTCAATCGATGTGCCGACGAGCAGCCCCATTTCTAGTAACCGGGATTTCTTTTCCGGGGCTACGTTGATTTCTGTGACGATGGCGACGCTGCCTGCCTTGAGGGAAGTCAGCGGTTGACTTTCCGCAGGCATACTTACCCGGCGCGTTCGGTTGCCGGCAGAGGTTCCACTAAAATGATGTCGGCCAGTTCAGCGCTGAGTCCGAGCCGTGCGTTACAAACGAGACAGATGAGATTCGGATGGCGACTAAGGAGTTTGATTTGTTGCTCTTCGCAAAAACCCATTTCGCGGAGGCGATTCGTTACGTGCGCCGGAGCGGAAAGGCGTTTGATACGAACTGCGGTGCCGGCGATGACGCGACTCAATGGACAAAGAAATGGCTCTTCGATACAGCCATTTTCACCATTAAGGCCTGATGTCGGCAGACTCATCTTGCAGCTAATGTGAGGCAATTGAGACTTGGTTGCAAGAAGGTTTTGGCGGGCGCCGTTTAGACAATGCGCGGGCACTGAGATTCATGCTCCACTCCGATCAAACAGGGAAGGTCGGTTACTTGACACATTTGCCAGACCAAACGAATACTCGACGATAGCAAACATCGAAGCGACCATGCACTGCTTAACCATTTTACTCATCCTCGGCGTATTGGCTGGAAACCCCGTAGCGCTTGGCATGGATGGTGAAAAAGTCACGACGGCGGCAATCACGCACGGAAATCTGTCAATCGTTTTTCGCGACAACTCCGATTCGCCCAAGATTCTGAGCGGAATTGATTCACTTTTCAACACGCGGGACTCGCCGGGCTTTGATGCTTTCGATCCTGCAGATCGCGGTGCCTCGGCAGGTCTGAATTTCGAGCATATCATTTCCGGTCACTCCAACGTGGCCAGCGCCTTTGCGCCGCGTCATGGCAGATACACGCTTTACCGGCTCAAGGATGAGCGATCGGTGGTTCTCCAACGGTTGCGCGAGGATTGTCCATGGGAAGTTTCCAGCACACTGAAATACACGGTGACCGAACCGCACTATATTGATGTAGATTTCCAATGCACACCGCACAACCGCAGCGCATTTGGCAATCGGGGTTGGGCGATATTCTTTTTCGCTGACTACATGAACGACGTGGTCGAGGTGCCGCTCCATTTTCTTGGCGTTGATGTCTCGGAGGGAAAAGAGAAATGGATTTCTGCTGACGGGCCGAAAGGTCATCGGGATTGGCACAATGGTGGCACGTACCGCCATCGGAACGCCGCAGACCTGGAATACGACGGCGGCCACAATTTCAAGCTGAATCTCTGGAGTTATGATTACCCTCGCTACACGAAACCCTTTTACTACGGGCGCGCGACCAACGACATGGTGTTTATCATCATGTTCAACAAAGCCTTCACGCCCGAAGACGAAATCCGCTTCAGCATTTTCAAATTCAAATTGCCAAGAAAGCCACGACCAGCCTGGGATTTTCAATACGTCATCCACAAAGTCGAAGAGAAGCGGAATTACACCTTCAAAGCGCGCGTGGTCTGGAAAACGTTCGTGAGTCCGGAAGACTGTCTTGAGGAGTATGAGCGTTGGTCGAAGTCCCTGACTGCGGAAAAATGAACGGTCGCATTCGCGCGATCGGTCACCGCTTTTTCCGAACCTTTGACGAGGGATTTGTTACCGGCTCACATTGAATGCCGTCAGCAACGACGCAGCCGGCTGTGTTCGTGTTGGAGACTGTCACACTCGTCAGCCTCCCCTTCGGTAATTTGAAAGTACCCAATGTAGCAAACCTGTTTCTTTGGTCCACCAACATATTTATTTTTAGACCGCCCTGAACGACGATTGTCACTGGAACATTGCGCGCGCGACTCTCGTCGGGCGGTGAGATCAAAGTGATTTTGTAATCTCCCGCTTCAGGGATTTCCGGTGTGTAGGTAATGCTGACTTCGACTTTGTTCGTTGGGTCATCCTGAAGGAAGCCGCAGCCCAGGCGGGGCACTTCGGCGGTGGTCGTCGTTATCCATGGTCCATGCGTTTCCCCTTGAGTGTCGTCCAGTACAATTCCTTTCATGCCTCGTGGGTTGCTGCTCGCTGCGTTGGTTCTGGAAGACGGCGCGTAAGTGACTTCGTCGGCACGGGCAAAGCATATCAAGAGAAACGAGCAAAGGAAAACGGCAATAAGTGGCCGTGGTCGCGCAGGACGATTTGCGAGTGCCAGGATGGGATGCAGATTCATGGAATAACAGGTGGCCATCAAACGAAATGGCTGACTTGCTGCTCACTCTGGTCGGAGACCAGACGTCCGGCTTTCCTGTTTTCGAGCGGCACTTTCTGCTTCATCCTTCAGTGCCATGAAATTTCCCCGCTCGCAGCAACAGACAAACCCTTCTGTCACGGTTTTCAAATCTTCCCAGCGCGCGCGGATTCTTTTCGCTTCAGCAGCGTTGATTTCATTGTCGGCAGCCGCGGCGGCGATCACGGCCAGCAAATCCGCAAACTCTTGGACGATCTTGTTCGTTGCCGGGATGAGAAAGGTCGCGTGTGGACGACTCGTCTTGGGATTAACAATGAAGAAACCGCCGGCGCGCTCGCAGATCCACTGCACAATTCTCTGGTCGTTGCACGAACGCAACAGCGCCTCTATGCGGTCGAGCGGATTGGCCGTGCCGCTGCCGCCGCCGTCGTCTGGCTCGGCCCATTTGTAGATCATTGAGAGCGAGAGGCCGAGGTCGGCGGCGACCTGTTTGGCGCTAGTTTGTTGGAAGACTTCACGCAGGAGCTCGTGAGATTGCATGGACGAACGATGCGAAAGCGCGCGAAACCTGGCAAGCACGAACAAGTCAATTTGCATTGCCTAAAACCAACGCCGGACTACGATTCAGTCAATCTGCTCTCGGCAAAGGTTCAGAGTTTGGAATGAGTCTAAAATATCCAGAGACCCAACCAACAGTTTCGCCAATTTTGCACGATGGTGTTACGAAGGAAATTACTGGCAAATTCGGTGGCGCAGCCCAACTCCGCACCGCCGTCAACCAACACCAATCGCTGTTGAATGCGGCGTGAACGCTTATGTTGCTTCTTTTACTTGATCTCCCTTTTGATGTTGAAGTCAATTTGGTCGGCGAAGAGGAGGCCACCCCGACTCTCTTAGGGAAACGCTGATTTGATTTTTGGTTTCTGATTTTTATTGGAGACATGCTGGG
>CAZYYS010000163.1:11217-12489 GCA_964651015.1 uncultured Verrucomicrobiota bacterium | reverse complement strand
TCACGACCAGCTCCACCTTCGGGCGCGGATTGAATCCGTTCACCAGTTCCCGTGCGCGTTCCACTTCCTTTTCAACGCGAGAGAATTCCGGTGAGAGGAGTTTTGAGGGTGCTCCACCGCCTTTGCCGGTCACGGTGATCTCTGGTCCGAGGCACGCTTCGATGAGGAGCGGGCGCGGCGCGATCATGCTGGCCAGTTCCGCGTCTCCGAGTTGTTCAAGCAGGCCAAAGACGTTGCGGTCGATGGGTTGCTGCCAGATGTCGCGACGGTCATCGAAATAACCGCTCACGGCCACGGCATCGATCCGTCGGTCGAGCGCACCCGTGTAAAGCGCCAACGCACCGCCTTCGCCATAGCCGAAGACGCCGACTTTGGCCTGGCCACCCTGCTCTTTCTCCAACCAATCGACCACCGCCAGAATCTTCTGCACTTCGTAGCCCACCAGGTGACGGCCCAGTTCGAAGGCGGGACGGTAAAGAAACTCGCGCGCGGTGAGGTTCGCGCGTCCTTTGTGCGGCCCCATGCCACGGTTGATGAGCATCGGCACGAGAACGCGACAACCATTCTCCGCCAGCTTGCGCGCAAACTGCGATTGCTCCGGCACGCCTTCCACCAAGCCGAGCAGTTGTTCGGGTGTTTGCTCACAATCGGGAATGGCGATCACATCCGCCACCGGCTTGCGGCCTGTCGGCACACATAACAGCCCCTCCCCATGCACGTCTCCGAACGCCGGCCAGCGCACAGCGAGCACGTCGTAACCTGGGCCGCGCCCGACCAGGGCGGGTTGCGCTGTCGTGCCGACGAGTTCCGGCCCATTGAATGGCTTGCGTGCATCACGAACGCCGAGAATGTGCGCCAGGCGCGCGCGATTGGTGGCGATGGATAGGTTGTAGGCTTCAACGGAGGCGAAGTCTCGCTTCCAATATTTCGCGCGCCCTTCCACGGATTTGTCGATTTCGCGGAGGAGAAATCTGTCCACGCCTGCGACGAGATTCGAAGCGATGTCGCCTTGAAGCGTGAGCGGCTCGGTGCCGGGAAGCGGAGTGACTTCAGCAGCGATGCAAGAGTATGACAAGAAGGCAAGAAGGGTGATCTTCAAAATGGAGTGCGAACGGCTGGGTTGGTTTAGATACATAATTGAATGCTTTGGTTTTAGTCCCTGGCGCGACTCAACGTCAAGTTGAGCAAGGACAAAGTTTGGTGTGCATCGGGGATGTTCTCTCCAACCGTCCCGAAGGGACAAAACGTGAATAGCCGTGGGCGCCAGCCCAC
>CAZYYS010000163.1:7930-11207 GCA_964651015.1 uncultured Verrucomicrobiota bacterium | reverse complement strand
AAAAACAAATTCGACCCCGCAGGGGACGCACAATTTCACGAATCCTCGCCGTGGGTTTGCATCCACGGCTATTCGTGTTTGGCCGCTTCGCGGCCTGTGGTCGGGGGAACTTCCAAGACGCACGCCCAAGTCTGTTGAGACGAAGATCAACAAGGACTTCTGAACTCGGCTCCTGCCAATTCATTGATCAATCTTGAGTTCCGGGTCCCAGTACTTCACGTTGACCAGGCTGCCGTTGGAGGGCGGGTTGATGTCCCTGTCTTTGCGCGCCTCCGAGTGGGCGTCAACAAACACAACGACTCCCCTGGTGTTTTGCGCATTTCTTCCGCGCTCCTTGGGAGTGCCGCCATGCCGCGTAGCCACACCCTCGAAGGCGGTGTTTGAACCATCCATCGTTGCGTTGGGCCACCAGAGGCTCATGCTCCAATAGCCCTCGCTATCGGCGATCATCATGGTTTGGGCCGGCTTCTTGACACCGCTCCGCTTGAAGCGGCCCGGATTGATGTAGCCCCCGGGTCCGGAGGCCACGCCGCGTGGATACGGCGGATCGGTAAAAAGGAAAAAAGTGTTGGCACCGTAACCGACACGGTCTCCGGGGTAAACCGCCGGATTCCAACTCCACTTGAAACCAGGCAAATACTGATTCCGGACGCCTTGCAGCACGGGGCAGTGGAAGAGATTCGAGTTCCCGCGCGCGTAGGGCATGATGTAATTGCCCCACCAGTCATCCGCCGCCGGCAAGGTGGTTGGCATCATCAAGCGATGGCCCGGAAAGACGTCATTGTTATCATCCGTGTAGAGCTGGACGAACAATCCAACCTGCTTCAGGTTGTTGAGGCAGGCGATGGTTCTGGCCCGGTCCTTGGCCTTGCCAAGCGCCGGCAGGAGCAATCCAGCCAGGATGGCGATGATCGCAATGACGACGAGTAGTTCGATGAGCGTGAATCCAGCCCGCTCATGGCCGTCCACTTCACTATCACGGCTAAAATAGGCATACATAGATCTCAAACGTCCGACTGATATCCACCGGCCGACAGTTCATCACGCTTACCTTCGAGCGATGGAAAAGAGTAGCCAGCGTAGGGCGACATCCACAACAACAAAGAATAAGCTGGATCAAATGCGCTTCCTCAAACTGGAGAGCAGTTCGTAAGCAGCGGGAAACTGAAACGGAACTGCCGGCTTTGAATTCCAGTCAAAATCAGGGAACACTGGCAGAGTGCTCGATCGTCATGGAGCCGGCCAAGTTGGGCCCAAAGAAAAATCCACCGCCCAAGTCTTGTTTTTGCAAGAAAGCACCCCGGATCGTGAGGGGGTTTCCAGTCAACGGATGTGAGAACTTGCCTTTTAGAAAGCCCGTGGACGCCGACATGGCAAGCGCCAAAGCAGTTGGATTTGGTGTCCCCACTGTGATGTGGTTTGGTCCACTCCAAAGAACATCAGTGGTCAAAATCGAGGGCAGATATCCGCCCTCAAGCACAACCGCGGTGTTACCAGAAGAGCCCGCCCCGATTTGTGGACCTGATGGTGCATAACGCGAACCGATTGCCGCAAGTGTGTTCGTGAATCCAGCGGGAAATAATAATCCGGTATCATCCGCCTGTTTGGTCCAGGATACCAAACCGGCGATATCATTGGTCGTGCTGTTTATCAAAGTGAGCCAGCCAAGCAGCAAACCCTTGCCGCGATTTAATCTCACGAACAGCGGCACCTGCCCATTGGCTGCGACAGGAACAGATTGAGCAGCAGGTGAACCATCAGCCAACACGCCTTTGATTGCAACCCGGCCCCGAGTGTCAACGGTAAGCGCGGCGGCGCCATGACCAGTGGGGCTTTCGCCGGAACCGCCTTCGTTGGATAGGAGCATCGTGTACCGGCCTGCAAAGGGATTGGCGGAGCTTTTGGCTGAAACCGCAGCACGATAGCCGTTCAAGTCACTCTGCCACGAACCGTCGCCGACCGAGCCGGTGATTTCGTCCGAGCCCGCCGCCAATTGCAGGGAAACCTGGAGATCAGTTGCGCCTTTGCGTTTGATATTCAATCTGGCCGACAGAGCGCCGTCGAACTCGCCTTTGAGCGAATAGCTGGCACCGGCGAGCAACAACTTGCCGCTGAACGATCCCTTATCCGTAACGTTGACCGTGAAGAATCCGGAATCCCCACTCGATGGTTCGCCCGACCCCGGATAAAAGAGTCCGCTGTAAACTCCACTTGAACCGGGTGACTGGTTAAGCAGGAAATTCGCCGTGATGGCCAGATTGGAAGACATCATGAACATCAGCGTGGAATTGGTAATCGAAACACCACCCACGACCCAGTGGCTGAAGAAACTGCCCGCCTTGGGGGTAGCCGTAACGCTGTAGGTCTTTCCCAGTTCAAGCAATTGACCATTGGTGAACGGCGCGACCACACCGTCGCCATTGATCGTCAATGTCAACGGCGTCGTCACAATGTAGATGATCGCACTACTGGTAATCGGTGACGCGTTACCCGAGGTGTCAGTGGCTTTGACGCGGATGGTGTTCGTTCCGGGATCCAGCGCAACCGTGGCCACCCAGTTGGTCGTACCGTTGGCGGCTACGAAAGCGCCGTCGCCTTGTTGAACCTCGACGCTCGCCACCCCACGGTCGTCGGCCGCTGTGCCACTAAGAGTGACCGTATTCGTATACACGTACGTCACCAACGGTCTGAGATAAATAGTCGGTGGCACGTCGTCGGGGCTCGTCACTGTCACTAGCGCCGGACTGCTCGTCACCGAACCGGCCGAGTTGCTGACCAACACAACGTAGCTACCTGCTTGATTCGTGGTCACACTTGTCAGAGCCAGGGTCGAACCTGTCGCGCTTGCGATGTTGACTCCGTTCAACCGCCATTGGTAAGTCAGCGTCTCCGTCCCCGTCGCCGTCACATTGAACGTCACGTTGCCGCCCACCATTACCGTCTGGCTTGCTGGCTGGGTGGTGATCGTCGGAGCCACCGATGCAGGGTTCACCGTCAGGATCGCCGGACTACTCGTCACTGAGCCCGCCGTGTTGCTTACCAATACCACATAGCTGCCCGCCTGATTCGTTGTGACACCCGTCAAAGTCAGGGTTGAACTCGTCGCCCCCGCCACGTTCGCCCCGTTCTTGCGCCATTGATAACTCAGCGGCGCCGTTCCCGTCGCCGTCACAATGAAAGTAGCATTGCTGCCCACCGTCACCGTCTGACTCGCCGGTTGCATTGTGATCACGGGCGGTGCCGGAGTTACTGTCAGAATTGCCGGACTGCTTGTTAC
>CAZYYS010000163.1:0-7830 GCA_964651015.1 uncultured Verrucomicrobiota bacterium | reverse complement strand
TTGTGATCACGGGCGGTGCCGGAGTTACTGTCAGAATTGCCGGACTGCTTGTTACTGAACCGGCCGAGTTACTCACCAAGACCACGTAGCTGCCCGCCTGATTCGTCGTTACGCCCGTCAAAGTCAGCGATGAACTTGTCGCGCCGGCCACATTCGCTCCGTTCAACCGCCACTGATAACTCAACGGCGCGGTCCCGGTCGCTGTTACGTTGAAAGTTGCATTGCCGTCCACCGTCACTGACTGACTCGCGGGTTGCGTCGTGATCGTGGGCGCCACTGCGGTGGCAGTTACCGTCAGCGTAGCCACAGAACTCGTAACGGAACCGGAACTGTTCCCGACGACCACCGTGTAATTTCCCGCTTGATTCGTCGTCACGCCCGTCAAGGCCAGCGATGAACTGGTCGCGCCGGTCACATTCGCCCCGTTCAACCGCCACTGATAGCTCAACGGCGCGGTCCCCGTCGCCGTCACGTTGAATGTCACATTGCCACCCACCGTCACTGACTGACTCCCTGGTTGCGTTATGATGGTTGGCGGCACCAGCACCGTCAGCGTAGCCACAGAACTCGTAACGGAACCGGAACTGTTCCCGACAACCACCGTGTAATTCCCCGCTTGATTCGTCGTCACGCCCGTCAAGGCCAGCGATGAACTGGTCGCGCCGGTCACATTCGCCCCGTTCAAGCGCCATTGATAACTCAATGGCGCGGTCCCGGTCGCTGTCACGTTGAAAGCCGCATTGCCGCCGGCTGTCACCGTTTGACCCGCTGGTTGCGTTGTGATCGTAGGAGGCAGCAGCACTGTTAGTGTCGCCACGGAGCTGGTCACGGAGCCCGAACTGTTCCCGACAACCACCGTGTAATTCCCCGCTTGATTGGTAGCCACGCCGGTCAGATTCAAACTCGCGCTGGTTGCGCCTGCCACGTTCACTCCGTTCAACCGCCATTGATAGTTCAGCGGCGCCGTGCCCGTCGCCGTCACGTTGAAAGTTGCATTGCCACCCACCGTCACGGACTGACTCGCCGGTTGCGTCGTGATCGTGGGTGACACCAACGCCGGGTTCACCGTCAATATCGCCGGACTGCTCGTCACCGATCCGGCCGAGTTGCTGACCAAGACAACGTAGCTGCCGGCTTGGTTGGTTGTCACTCCCGTCAAGTTCAAGGTTGCGCTGGTTGCGCCTGCGACGTTCGCCCCATTCAAGCGCCATTGATAACTGAACGGCGCCGTCCCGGTCGCCGTTACGTTGAAAGTCGCATTGCCGCCCGCAGTCACCGTTTGACTCGCCGGTTGCGTCGTGATGGATGGAGGCACCAACACCGTCAGTGTAGCCACGGAACTCGTAACAGAACCGGAACTGTTCCCGACAACCACCGTGTAATTCCCCGCTTGATTCGTCGTCACGCCCGTCAAGGCCAGCGATGAACTCGTCGCACCGGCCACATTCCCTCCGTTCAACCGCCATTGATAACTCAAGGGTGCGGTCCCGGTCGCCGTAACGTTGAAGGTCGCGTTGCCGCCCGCCGTCGCGGTCTGACTCGCCGGTTGCGTCGTGATGGAAGGCGCTGTACCACCTCCACCGCCAGCAACGATCGTCAGAGTCAAGTTTGTTTTCACAGTTCGGCTGGCGAGGTTGTTATCCGATGCCGTGAGGAGAATGACAAACACCCCCTCCACTGTGGGTGTCCCTGTAATTCGGCCAGTCGTCGTCGCAATAGTCAACCCGCTGGGAAGCGGCGCGGCGGCAAACGTATTGGCGACCTCGGGTCCGGTCGTGATTCGGTAGGAGAACGCCACACCATTAGTAGCTCGGGCCGTCGTGGAACTCGTGATCACCGTCGAGGCGCCAGACACCGCTTGGTAGCTGCCCAGCAACGCGGCAGCCCCGGCAATCCAGGTTGAAACGATGGCAAAGCTTGAACCAGTTGCAGGGACTGCGGAAACGAAGACACGGGTAATCGGCAGGACCTGTAACGCCAGCGCCAAAATCAGTGAAGGCAATTTCGTCATGTTCATGGTACGTCCCAATAAACTTGCATCAATGTGTGACTTGCTTGTGGGCTATCGCCGCGGTGACAGCGGTCTTGTCGGCTGGAATCGGATCAAGCTGTTTCGGTGTCAGCACCACATAAGACGGCAGTCCCAGCACGTTGAAACGGTCGAGTAATTCTTTGGCGGGGTATTCGTTGGGCCGTTCCGTTTGCAACCGGACTTCGTGAAAGTCCGCCAGACGATGCTTCACTGCTACCGAAGCAAAGGTACTGTGTTCCATGGCCGAACAGTTTTTGCACCAGCTCGCCCAGAAATCGATGAACACAGGACGGCCATCAGCACGAGACGCGCGTAGTGCCTCGGTCAATTTTTCGCTGAAGAGTTTTGCCTCATCACCCGGCTTGCTGGTCGCGCGAACCAAGAGAGTTGATTGGGATCGAAACAGACCGAACGCGAGATGACCATAATACGCCGCGAAAAGGACAATCATCACGCCAAATCCATATTTGACTCGCATCATCCATTTGCCGGGCTTGGGCAAAAACGAAAGTCCGGCGCCGGCAAACGGCCAAGGCAATCCCATCCCGAGGCCAAGGAGGAACGGCAGCAGCAAGCCGATGGTTATGCCCTTCGCATGCAATGTGGTCGCCTGGAGCAGGACTGAGATCACAACCGGCGCGACGCACGCGCCTGCCAGCAGCGCGGCCACTGTTCCCATGGTGTATGCCACGATAAATCTGCTTTTGGAGGAAGCGGAGTTACCAGCCGAACCGCTTTGAAAACGAGAAAGATCGATCGATATCTTGTCGAACATCGCTAGCGCCAGCGCCAGAAACACTGCCGCAATGCCAAGGTTGAACCATGGCGAGGAGTTGAGTGCGCCGAACTTGGAGCCGGTTAAAACCACGAACACGCCCAACACACCGTAGGCGATGGCCATCCCCGCTGCGTAGGTGGCACCCAAGGCGAATCCACGTCGCTTCGACCCCGCTTGCGCGCCCGCGCCAATGATGGCGAGGTTGATCGGAATCATGGGCAGGATGCACGGGGTCAGATTCAACGCCACGCCTCCGAGCAAAATCAGCGACATCGTCAAGAGGACTCCCCAAAATCCACTCCGAGCTGACTGCGCTTCTTCCACCGTCTGGCCGGACCCCGCTTTGTCCAGAAAGCCGAGGAAATCCTTCTCGTTCATGTAACCACTGCCACGATTGGCTACCGTGAAACTTTCAACCAATCCTCGCCACTCCGGCGGCGCCTCGGAAGGGCTTGAATCCGCGGGCGCGTCAACTTGAGCAACGTCGCCCCGTGCTGAAATCGTAAAACTTCTATCTTCCGGAAAAAAACAGTTTGCCTCATCGCAACCTTGAAAATGAACCTTCAGAGTGAGGTCAGTCGTCGGCACCGTTGCCAAAACGCAACTCGCGGCAAACGATTGGGCAAAAACCTTTTTCTGTTTTCCGCTGAACTTGTCTTGGATAAGCAACGGCTCGGGTAGATTAAAGTTGACTGGTGACTTCTCGTTGGTCAGTTCGAGGCGGAGTTTGTCCGCGTACAAAACGTGGTTGGCGGGAATATCAAATGCCACCTGCACGACGGCTCCACCATTGGTGAATTGCAAGCTCGGTGAAATGGAAAACGGACTTTGCGCGCGAGCCGTTAGTGCGGAAACCATCAAAAGCCCGGCCGATACAACCCTCACGAACGTTTTCATACGACGTACGACTTGTTTCCTAATTGCAACCGCACCCGCCACCACCAACCCCGCGCCCTCCTGACGCCGCTTCTCGTGAAAACCACATGTGTTCGTCGAACACGACGGTCAGCGGATCGCGGTCGGACCGCATCGTGTAATCCGCCAAGGTGTTGCGCTCCCACGGTTTCACGTGCGTGCAGCCACTGCCCCAAATCAGGCAGGCGCAGCAGGCAATCAGGAGGGATGCTTTTTTCATGACTACTGGCTTACTTGCTGGCGAGACCGGCACCCACCAATGCTTCGAGTTCCTTGACGTATTGTTTGCTTGTTTCCTTGCCATGAAACCCTTTGTGGATGACTGCGATTTTTCCATCAGTGCCCACGATGAATGAGGTGGGCATTGAACTGATGTTGGCCGTGCTCACCAGTTTCTTCTTGGCGTCACGCACGATGTTGAACGTCGCCGGATGACTCTTTAAGAAGTCTTCCATCGCTGCACGATCCTCGTCCACGTTGACGGCGAGAATGACCAGGCCTTTGGAAGCGAAACGCTGCTGAAGCTCTTCCATTACGGGAAACGATTCCTTACAGGGGCCGCACCATGAGGCCCAAAAGTCCACCAGTACGACCTTGCCTTTGGTCGTATCCGGCATCTTACCCTCAAGTGCAAAGCTGCCTAAATCGGGAAATGTGTCTCCGACTTTAAGACCTTTGTCGCCCGCCAGAGCGGACTGGCCGATGAAGTTCAGCGCGAGCGCGCCGACCAATAGTGATGTTTTAACGTGTGACATATTCATGGAATCTCCTTGTTTGATAACGATTGTTTTCGGTGATGATGCACCCTTCGGCACCCATATAACTGCCGATGAGGTTCAGGCCTTCCGTCGGACCTAAAATGAAAGCGGTGGTGGAAAGTATGCCCGCGAATGTGCACGTGGGGGCAATCACGGAAACGGCTCGGCACCCATTGTCCACTGGATAGCCCGAACGTGGATCCAAAATGTGCCCATAACGTCGTCCCTGCGCTTGAAAATGGCGGAGGTAATCTCCGGAAGTCGCAACGGCCTTGTCCTTCACAGCCACCCCGGCCCAGCATTTGCCGGGATTCAACGGGTCCTCCAGCCCGATGTGCCACGCCCCTTTTCCCGAGGGCTGGCCTTGCACGCGCACGTCCTGGCCAAAATCCACGAGTACATTCTGAATGCCGTGCTCCGCCGCCAACTGCACCACGCGATCCACCGCATACTCTTTGCCGACCCCGCCCAGATCGATGCTCATGCCCGCGCGCGGCAGAAAGATTGCACCCTTTCGTCGCTGGACCTTGGACCACCCGACCAGTTCTCTCGCCGATTGAATTGCCGTGTCAGTCGGGATGACCGGTGGGTTTGCCTTCCAGTTCCACAGCTTGATCAAGGGCAGCGCAGTGGGATCAAATGCACCTCGGGTGAAGAAGTAGAGGTCGTGACACAGGGAAAGAATTCGATCTGTTTCTTCATCCACTTCGATCCATGTTTTGCCGGCGTTTTCGTTAATTCGCCCGATCAGACTTTCAGGAATGAATCGCGAATAGCGCGCTTCAAAGTCCGCCACCCAGCGAACCACGGCCAATTTGAATTGTTCGCCGGCCACCCGCGCTCCCGTCGCGAAAGTAATCTGGCAACGCGTGCCCATCGCTTGGAACGCGAACTTGCGCCCGTTTGGCGCTGGCAATTCCTGCACCGAGGCCTTGACCCGATCGAAGATGTTGTTCAGGGCTAAAACCATATTCGAAAGCCTCCGGTGAAAACATTTGCAGTGGGGTACGCGCTCGAAGAAGTCTTGTTGTCCATGCCCACCATTTCGTAGCGCTTGTAAGCCAGGTCCAAGGACACTCGATTCTTGATCTTCCACGAAATCCCCACGCCGTAGGTAAAGGTCTCCAGTTTGGACAGGCGGTAATCCGCAGAATAGTGATTTGGCGGTGGCGCATTGTACGGTGGATCGCCACCCGGATCGCCAGGAAGCTGCAAAATGTAAAAGTCGGCTTCACTCTGGTCTGTGAAGCGAAACATCGGGGAGACAACCACGTTCTTGCCCAGTTTCTGGAACCAATTCAGTTGCACGGTATGACTCCAGACTCCGTAAGTATCGTGGTAGATGCGGTAACTCAACTCCGCGCTGCCATCCAGCGGCGTGACAAACTGCGATAATGAAAAATAGCCGATCGCTTTGTCGCGCGTGTGCGGACGATTCTCGGCCACGTACGCATAGGGATCCGGATTGGCAGGATCGGGATAATACGGAACGTGAACGACCTTGTAAGGGTCACTGAGATAGCCGTCCGCCACACCATAGGTAAAGTTCGCTGTGAAGATTGTTTTGGGCCCCAGGATTTGCGTAATACCAGCCAGAAAGTCCACGCTGTGCTTGAACTTTTTGGCGCCATTCCAGAAATCCGGCATAATGGTGTCGTAGCTATATGCGGCTCCGAGGGACAAAGTTGTATTTTTCTCGTTGAAATCGATGGTATGATTCAACGCCGCTCCAATCGATTCATAGTCACTTTCAAGGCTGTAAGAAACTTGCGGCGTCGTCGTATTTCGCCCACCCCAAGGAATGCTCGCCAGTAAGTTGCCCGCCCGGCGAATGTCCTCCATGTGGCTCAAAACAACTTGCTTCGAGCCGGGCGGCGGCGGGACACCGTTCGGAGTCGCTCCGGAGATTGAATCGTAAATGAACTCGCCTTCGAGCGTGACAGATTGAATCTGGTAGCTAAACAAGCCGCCGTACGTTTGGACATGGATGCGGTCGTCTTCCTCCTGGTAATCCTCGTATTTGAAATCTACGTGCTCCTCGCCACGAGTGCGCTGGACAAGAAGCAGGTTAACGAAAACTGTGAGAGATAACGTCAGGGATCGTTTCAGCCGATGCACACCGCCGGAGTCGGATTCTCCGGACAAAAACTTTTGCTTCAGTAACATCGCTTGATCAAACAACAAAAAAACACCCCTAGACGGAATGACCTTTAGCAACGCAGATGCCACTTGGATCAAATGGCCTTAAGAGCGTTCGTTCAGGGCCAAATGAACCTTTTCTCATGACTTTGCTCCCGCAACGGAAGCGTCTGAAAACTGGATGAGGAACCTGATGAGTTGTCACTTTCGGAACACTCAATCATGTTTTCGGAACACTCGTTTAACCCGTGAGGTTGTATCGAACAGCCAGCGTGAGGAGACTGGTAGGCAGACTGGTTGGAGGCGACGGCAGTTGACTAACCATTCATTGCTCTGGCGAAAGCAAAATCCGGTGATCCCATTTCTGCCTTGCTTATGGGATTTTGATTCTTGCTGAAGTTCGTTCCCGCACCCAAGCCACGTCCCGTGGAGCTATGAACGCGCCGGAAGGACGTTGGTTTGGCGGCAATGGGCGCAGCGTTCCGCTGTCGAGCCACTTGTGGACCTCTGCGTGTCCATCCGCAAACGAGAAGCCTGCTGCGCCGTTGTGATAAATCGCCGCAAGATTTCCCCACTGGTCAATGGAGTTGCCGTTGCGCGTGCTGACGAAGTGCAGGAAAAAGCCGTCGTCGATGCTTTGCTCGCGCTCGTCCACGAACACCCACGCCTGTGACGGTGACGGTCGGACGATGTCGCTGGTTTTCCGGTAATAGAAGAAGTCCGGATCGAACGACCAGTTTACGGACCCATTCATGTGGCCGTTCATCGAGATGCTGCGAGTGCGTGGGAAGGTTTGGCGCCCAATCACCGCCACGCTGCGGTCCGCCGGGCATTTGTAGATGCCCAGTGTTTTGTTGTAGGGCCACAACTTGCCGATCGGGGACATGATCAAAAGCACATTGGTGTTGTCGGGTGCACTTGACGGATTCACCTCGAGCCAGCCGCCAACCCAACTGTCACGATTTGCGCCGTCGTTGTTCGTCACCATCAAACCCGCGTGGTCGTCGGCATACATCGTCCAGCCCAGAGCGAGCTGTCGTCCGTTGGCCATGCAGAAGATGCCCTGCGCCTTGGCCTTGGCTTTGGAGAGGGCGGGCAACAGCAAGCCCGCAAGGATCGCAATGATGGCGATGACCACCAGTAACTCGATCAACGTGAACCCTATGTTGCTCTTGCATCGGGGGCCCAGCCTCCGCTTGCTAGAACAA
>CAZYYS010000162.1:0-12562 GCA_964651015.1 uncultured Verrucomicrobiota bacterium | reverse complement strand
TGCCCGTGACGTTCGGCGGCGGAATGACGATGGAATACGCCGGGCGCTTGTCGCTGACGCGCACCGGGTCAGCGGTGAAGCAACCTTGCTTCAGCCAGAAGTCATACCATTTGTCCTCGACGGACTGCGGCTCGTAGGCTTTGGGAATTTCGGACATGGGTTCAAAAGAGAAATATTCAACGCTCAGCGATCAACATCGAACATCCAATTCGCGGGAATAGTTGAGTGTTGGGCTTTGAATGTTGAATGTTCGATGTCGAAATCATCTCTTCAACAACGCGTATTCCATCGAGTCCACCAATGCCTGCAAGCTGGCTTCGATAATGTTCTCGCTCACGCCGACTGTGCCCCATTCGCGTTTGCCGTCGGTGGACTGGATGAGCACGCGTGTCTTCGCCGCCGTGCCGGTGGCGGTGTCGAGGATGCGCACTTTGTAATCGGTCAATTGAACCTTCTTCAGTTTCGGAAAAAACTTTCCGAGCGCGAGCCGCATCGCGCCGTCGAGCGCGTTTACCGGGCCGTCACCTTCGGCAACTGTATGCGCGACTTTGCTGCCTACGCTGATATGAACGGTCGCTTCGCAGATGGATTCCATTTTGTCGCGCCGCATTGAGACGTGATAAGTGTCCACGTTGAAGCGTGGTTCGCGGTGCTTGAGCGACCGCCCAATCAGCAAAGCCAACGAGCCTTCGGCTGCCTCGTATTCGTAGCCTTCGCTTTCGAGTTCCTTGATGCGTGCGGTGATGGTCTTCAGTTCCGGCGTGTCGAGCGTGAGCTTGAAGCCGAGTTCCGCCGCCTTCATGAGAATGTTCGTGCGCCCGGACATGTCGCTGATGAGCACCCGGCGGAAGTTGCCCACACTCGCCGGGTCGATGTGCTCGTAGCTGCGCGCGGCGCGGCCGATGGCGTGGACGTGCATCCCGCCTTTATGCGCGAACGCCGTTTGACCAACCCACGGCCGGCGCGGGTCGTGACGCACGTTGGCGATTTCGTCCACGAACTCGGAGAGCTCCTTCAGCTTTGGCAAAGACTTGGGCGGCACACAACTCTTCTTCAGTTTGAAATGCACGAGCGGAATGACGCTCGTGAGGCTGCAATTGCCGGTGCGTTCCCCATAGCCGTTGATCGTGCCCTGAACGTGAGTGGCGCCCGCTTCCAAGCCAGCAAGTGCGTTGGCCACGCCAACACCGATGTCGTCGTGTGTGTGGATGCCGATTCGCGCCGTCAGTTTGCTCCTTGCGGCAGCGGTGATAAGCGCGATCTCGGACGGCAGACAGCCACCGTTGGTGTCGCAGAGGACGACGCATTGCGCACCGGCCTTTGCTGCGGCTTGCCAGGTGGCGAGGGCGTAATCGGGCTCGTCCTTGTAGCCGTCAAAACTATGTTCGGCGTCGTAGATGACAACCTTACCGTGATCTTTAAGGAACCGAACCGTGTCGCCGATCATGGTGAGATTCTCGTCCGGTTTGGCGCGCAAAACTTCCGTGACGTGCAGCAGCCAGGTCTTGCCGACAATGCAGACGACGGGAGTCTCAGCTTCGAGAATCTGCCGCATCAAATCATCCTTCTCGACGGCGACGCCTTTGCGGCGGGTCATGCTGAAGGCGGCGATCCGGGCGGACTTCCATTTGCGCCGCTTGGCCTGCTTGAAGAATTCCATGTCTTTCGGATTTGAGCCGGGCCAGCCGCCTTCGATGTAATGAACTCCGAACGCATCCAGCTTCTCAGCGATGCGGAGCTTGTCCATCACCGAGAAATTGATGCCTTCGCCCTGTGAACCGTCCCGCAGGGTCGTATCATATATTTCCACCTGGGATTTCATACGTTGCCCGCCGAAGCGGGGGCGGAAAATCTACGAAAACTGCGCCGCCTTGCATAGCCGAAAGCGCGGTGATGCGATCAAGCACGGTAAGCTGGTCGGATAGAACTGATGGCTAACGCGCCTTGGCGCCGAAGTAGGGGTAATGGTCCCATGGATCTTCATTGCCCTTCGCTCGTGGATCCTGCGTGTCTTTCATCCATTGATCCAGGGAAGCCCGCAGTTTTTTCTTCGCGGCATCGTATTCCGCGCGATCAGCGACGTTGGAAACCTGGTCGGGGTCCCTGGCCAGATCGTAAAGTTCTTCAGCGGGGCGTCTTGCAAAATCGAGCTGAAAGAATTTTTCGAACGCTGCTTTGTTGCAATGGTTCAGTATGAAATCTTTGCTCGGCGAGCCATCACAATCGCCGAATGGCCCCACCGAAAACCACTTCTCCGGATCCCCAACCGGCCAACGGTCGGGGCGAAAGTTGCGGATGTAGAGAAAGTCTTTCGTCCGCACGGCACGCGCGGGATAACCGAGATCGCCCTTGCGCACGTTGGCGTGCCGTTCGCGCTCCACGAAGACGACATCGCGTTTCTTTTGAGTCCGGCCGGCGAGCAGCGGCAACAAGCTTTGCCCGGTCATTGCCGGCAACGGTTTCAGTCCGGCCGCTTCGAGAAATGTTGGAGCGAGATCGACAAGGTTGACGAAAGCGTCCAAAGTTTCTCCACCTTTGAGCTTCGCTGGCCAGCGGATCGCCATTGGCTGGCGCGTGCCCGAATCGTAGAGGTTTGCTTTGCTGCGCGGAAACGGCCAGCCGTTGTCTCCAGAGATGACGACCAGCGTGTCCTCGAATTTGCCGGCCTCGGCGAGCGCCTCGAGGATTGTCCCCACATCCCGGTCGAAGCGCTGCACTTCGAAATAATAATCCAAAATGTCGCTGCGGATTTCCGATGTGTCGGGTAGATAGGCTGGCACAATGACTTCTTCGGGCTTCATTCCCGCAGCGACGCCCGTGCCTTTTTCGTACGGCCGATGCGGGTCCTGGCTGCCAAACCAAAAGCAAAATGGTTTGTCCGCCGGAACTGTCTTGAGGAACTCGGCGAAGCTATTGAAAGCCGGCCCGGCCGGATTCCGCTCGCGTCCGCCCGCCTTGAAATTCCCCGGTCCCCAGCCTTTCCCTGTGCAACCCACAACGTAACCGGCCTTTTCTAAAAGATTGGGGTAAACGGAAAACTCCTGGGGCAGAAATCCGTGGAGGTTGCCGCCTTCCCTGAGTCGATGCGGTGCCTGGCCGGTAAGAATCGCCGCGCGCGAAGGTGTGCATGAAGGCGCGGCGGAGAATGTGTGCGTGAACAACACTCCTTCCCGAGCGACACGATCAAAGTTTGGTGTTTTGACGACTTTGTCGCCGTAAATACTCGCATGTGGCCACGCCCAGTCGTCGGCGATGCAGAAGAGGATGTTGGGTCGACCCGGGGCCGGCTTGGATAAAGCTGGAGCCTCCACCAGCCTGGCGAAAAGCATCGCGCCCGCAATCAGGCTCAAACGCAGGGCAGGGCAAACTCGATTTCGCATGGACCGTTTCTATCCCGGCCGAGGCCCGGAGGAAAATATTTCTTGACGAATTGTGTTATGTTGGTAATTTCTGAATAGACAGAAATATAAGAAATATGGCAAAGCTAAGTCCAGTCCAGCAAAAGTTCATTCTCCACTGGGGCGAGATGGGGACGCGCTGGGGCATCAACCGCACCGTGGCCCAGATTCATGCTCTGCTCTTCATATCGCAGAAGCCGCTCAATGCCGAGGACATCGTGCAGGCACTCGGTGTCGCGCGCTCGAACGTCAGCAACAGCCTCAAAGAACTTCAGGGGTGGGGGATCGTGAGGCGCGTGCATGTCATGAGCGATTCGCGCGACCATTTCGAGAGCCTGAAGGACGTCTGGGAAATGTTCCGCGTGGTGATGGATGAACGGAAGAAACGTGAGTTTGACCCCACGGAACGCCTGTTGCGTGAGTGCATCGCCGAAGCCGAAAAGGACAAGGAAACCGACGAATACACGGAACAAAAACTCCGCGAGCTGGCCGATTTTTTTGATACCACCACGAATTGGTACGTCCAGATCCGCCAATTGCCGACGAGTGCTCTGACCAAGTTCCTCAAAGCGGGAGACAAACTACGCAAACTCCTGGGTTTTGGCGGTTGATCGCCCGTTTAATTCAGCAAGTTGTTCTATGAATACAGAAATTTCAGACGCTACCGCCGCCGGCCCGGTTGGCACGATCTTCTTCGATGCCGAGTGCGGTTTGTGCGTCGCGAATCGCCGTCGCTGGGGGCAGATTCTCGAGCGCCGCGGCTTCGTCTGGCTGCCCTTGCAAACGCCCGGCACGACGGAGCGGTTGGGAATCACGGACGCGCAATTGCAGGATGAGATGTGGTTGCAGCTTGCCGATGGCCGGAGATGCAGCGGCGTGAACGCTTGGAGCGTGCTGATGCGCCACGTGTGGTGGCTGTGGCTGCTGGGTTTGGTCATTGCCTTGCCGGGTTTCAATGCTGCCGCTCGCGCCATCTATCGCTGGATTGCGAAGAACCGGCACTGCTTGGGTGGGGCTTGCAGGATTCCCTCGCACCCCAAAACCACGCCGCACCCGCGCCAGATTCGGTTGATCGTTGGATTGATTGGTTTGGGTGCTGTTTCGCTGGCTGCGTTGGGCGTTGGATTGGGATAGCGAGCGAACTGAAGAGGCGAACAATGACAACCCCTTCAACCACTCTCGCAACGAACAGCCGCCTGGCTGGCGCGGTGATTGTCCTCGCGTTGAGCGTTGCCGTGGTGGTGGGCTGGCATTGGCCCGCGTGGGTTTTCATGTGGACGCTGGCGTTCGCGATTTATGCCGGCTTCAAGTGGCTCACGTATCGTGAAGCGCTGATCCAAGGACTGACTGTGCCGACAACCACGCGATGGCTTTACCTTCTGTGCTGGCCCGGGATGTCGCTCAAGGAATTCGCCGAAGCGCCGCCGGGGAAGCCGTGCGTGAGTTCGGTTCCGCCCTGGCTCGCGCCGACAGTCAAGACGCTTCTCGGTGCGGGTTTGATTTGGTTGGCGGTTCCAGCGGTGTCCGCAGATGCGTGGCTCGTCCGTGGCTGGGTAGGCATGGTCGGCCTCATCATGATGCTGCACTTTGGAACGTTCCATTTGCTCGCCCTTGCGCTCCAGGCCGCTGGTTTGAACGCGCGCGCCAATATGCAAGCTCCGTTACTGGCCACGTCGCTTGCTGACTTCTGGGGACGCCGTTGGAACACCGCGTTCAACGTGCTGGCTGACCGCTATGGATTCAGGCCATTGACTCCGCGCATCGGTCCGCGCGCAGCGCTGGCGGTGGTTTTTCTCGCGTCCGGTTTGCTTCACGAGGCGGTGATCACCCTGCCAGCTCGAGGCGGATACGGCCTGCCCACCGCCTACTTCGTGCTGCAATCCGCTGGGCTCTTCATTGAACGCGCTCCATTGATCCGCCGCCGACCCTGGCTGAAGCGACTGTTCGCCTGGCTCATCTTGCTTGCCCCAATCGGCTGCCTCTTTCCGCCTGTGTTTGTCCACAATGTCATCCTGCCGATGCTCGAAGCCTTCGGCGCAACCAGTCATTTCTCATGAACCCGACCCTGATTCTGAAACTCACCGCGCTGACCTACCTCGGGCTGATCGCTGCCGGCGTGCTGATGCCGGGCGTCGTTGGACTGCGCCAGCACATCAACACACTGCCCAAGTTCATTCGCCAACTGTTCTGGGTTTATTACGCTTTCATTGGGTTAAGCTTGGTTTGCTTCGGCCTCGGCACATTCTTCCTCGCCGATCAGCTAGCCTCCGGCACGCCACTCGCACGCGCGGTTTGTGGCTTCCTCGCGCTCTTTTGGACGGTGCGATTCATCGCCGGGACTTTCGTGTTCGATCTCCGCCCCTATCTCACCAGTCCGTGGCGTCGCGCGGGTCTGACGGCAGCGAATCTCGTGTTTACCTGTCTGCCCATCGTTTATGGCTGGGTGGCGCTGAAAGGAGTTTTCTGATGAATCTGACCTCAACTCACCCGATGAAGGCGCTGCTTGTAGCTTGGAAACGCCTATGGTTGACGCGTGGGGAAAGACACAAGCGCGCAAGCGAAGCAAAACAAGCCCGCGCTCACAATCCTTACCACCGCCACACCGCCTTCCTGGAATTGCCATGAAATCGAAAATCATACTAGCCGGTGGCAGCGGCTTTCTCGGCAACGTTCTCGCGGAGTTCTTCGCTGTGAAGGGAAATGAAGTTGTCATTCTCACTCGAAACCCCAAACCGCGCGCTGGCTTTATTCACGAAGCGCGGTGGGATGGCGAGACGGTCGGCGATTGGCGGAAGGAACTCGAAGGCGCACGGGCGCTGATCAATCTCGCCGGCATTTCAGTGAATTGCCGATACCACGCGCGGAATCGCAAGCTCATGCTGGATTCACGCCTCAATTCAACTCGTGTTCTCGGCGAGGCGATTGCGCGATGTGCCAATCCTCCGCCTGTCTGGCTCAACTCCAGCACGGCCACGATTTACAAACACAACTTCGGTCCGGCCTGGGACGAGACCGGCGAAATCGGCGGCTGCGCCGATGCGAAGGACATTTTCTCGGTTCACGTCGCGATGGAATGGGAGCGCGTGTTCAACGAAGCGAGTACGCCTTGCACGCGCAAAGTCGCCCTGCGCTCCGCGATGGTGTTGGGCCACGGCGGAAACAGCGTGCTCCCGAATCTGCTCCGACTGACACGCCTGGGTCTGGGAGGCAGCATGGCGGGCGGAAGCCAGTTTGTTTCGTGGATTCACCAGGAGGATTTCTGCCGTGCGGTCGAGTGGATCATCGAACACGAGAAGCTCAGCGGCCCGGTGAATCTCGCCGCGCCGAATCCGATGACCAACATGGAGTTCATGGCCACCCTTCGCGAAGTGTGCCGTCGGCCCTTCGGCCTGCCTGCGTCGCGCTGGATGCTGGAGATCGGCGCATTCTTCATGCGCACCGAAACCGAACTCATCATCAAGAGTCGCCGTGTCGTGCCCGGAAAATTGCTGGCAAGCGGCTTTACCTTTCGGCATCCGCAAGTGCTGCCGGCAATCGAGCACTTGGTCGCGCGCCAATAAACTACACCATGCCAGTCATCGAACTCACAACTTTGATTCGTGCGCCTCTCGCGCGGGTGTTTGATCTCGCCCGCAGCATTGACGCGCATCAGGACACGACCAGCCGCACGGAGGAACGCGCCGTGGCCGGCGTCACGCATGGTCTGATCGGCATGAATGACGAAGTGACGTGGGAGGCGCGCCACTTCGGTGTACGGCAACGGTTGACGGTTCGCGTGACCGCCTTCGACCGGCCGAGGCACTTTCAGGACATCATGGTTTCCGGTGCGTTCAAGCGCATGGTTCACGACCATGAGTTTGAGGAGCATCCGGCGGGGACGTTAATGCGCGACCGATTGGAGTTTAACTCGCCACTGGGCATTTTGGGCTGGATGGCAGACCGGCTTTTCCTGACATCGTATATGCGTCGCTTCCTGATTCGGCGTAATGAGGTGTTAAAACAATTGGCGGAATCGGCAGAATGGCGTGATTACCTTCAGGAAATCTGACCAAGCCGCGATAACCATGGACGTACAACGCAACGCAACTGATCACACTGTGCCGCCGAGCCAAGAGCAAAAATTTTTTCGGCAGCCAACAGTCAATAGGTGTCGTACCAACAAACTAGAACCAAATAGAAAAGCACAAACCATGAATACAAGTCTAAGCATCTACACCGCGTACTTCCTCGTCAGTCTAGGGATGACAATCTGGGTCGCCCGCACCCTCCACAAAAACGGCCGGCTTTTCCTCGTCGAAGCCTTTTCGGGCAACCAGCAAATGGCCGATTCGGTGAATCATCTCCTCCTGGTCGGCTTCTATCTGATCAACCTCGGATTTGTCCTTCTGTTCTTACGGATCGGCACCAAGCCCACCGACATCGTTGAAGGGGTTGAATATATTTCCACCAAGCTTGGAATCGTCATCCTCGTGCTGGGGGGAATGCACTTCTTCAACATGTTCAACTTCTCGCGAATGCGGAAAAGAGGCCTCGCACATCGCCCACCACCGATCCTGAACGCAACGGCCGGGAAATGACAGCCAACCCTTTAGGACTCATGAAAGAACCTCGGAATGGCGTCGGTCGTTGGACCGGTTTCAAGCCACCTCGCGCCTCCTTGGGACGACTCGTGGAATCTGA
Organism: uncultured Verrucomicrobiota bacterium; assembly: GCA_964651015.1. Classification (GTDB taxonomy): domain Bacteria; phylum Verrucomicrobiota; class Verrucomicrobiia; order Limisphaerales; family PALSA-1396; genus CAZYYS01. The sequence continues at coordinate 4,484 of CAZYYS010000162.1, read as the reverse complement.
CTTCGCAACCTCTATTCCCAGAGCGGCGGGGCCTGCGCACTTCACCTTCCGACGTTCGCGCCAACTGCGCGTGATTGAACAACCCGTTGCGTAACGCGCCATCCACCATGCCAGTCATCCATGTATCAACCGTGATTTGCGCCCCGAGGGAGCGCGTGTTTGATCTTGCCCGCAGCATTGACGCGCATCAGGACTCGACCGGCGGCACTGAGGAGCGTGCCGTGGCGGGTCTCACGACCGGGCTCATTGGCATGGGCGACGAAGTCACGTGGGAGGCTCGGCACTTGGGTGTGCGGCAGCGGCTGACGGTTCGTGTGACTGCCTTCGACCGGCCGAAGCACTTTCAGGACATCATGGTTTCCGGCGCGTTCAAGCGCATGGTTCATGATCATGAGTTTGCCGATGATCCCGTGGGCACGTTGATGCGCGACCGATTCGAGTTCCAATCGCCGCTGGGTATTCTTGGCCGAATCGTGGATGCGCTCTTCCTCACGTCCTACATGCGCCGCTTTCTCGTGCGGCGTAATGAAATATTGAAGCGCCTGGCCGAATCGGAAGAATGGCGTCGTTACCTCCATGAAGAATGAAAATCGAGTACTGTGATAGAGCAATTTGGTAACAGGTCTGATGGCGATTGATTCTGCCTGATATGATGGCCTTTTGAATTCTAGCTTGGAGAACGTAATCTCGGCGAGCATGAGCGACGTCACAAAGATTCTGGAAGCAGCGCAACGCGGCGATACCGCTGCCGCCGACCAGTTGCTGCCGCTGGTCTATGAGGAGTTACGCCGCTTGGCCGCGGTCAAGATGGCCGGGCAACCCGAGGGACACACACTGCAGCCAACCGCCCTGGTTCATGAAGCCTATTTGCGCCTGATCGATGGGGAGGATAAGCAGTGGCAAAACAGCCGTCATTTCTTGGCCGCCGCTGCCGAGGCCATGCGCCATATCCTCGTGGACTCAGCGCGGCGCAAAGGGCGGCTCAAGCGGGGCGGAGAGTGGCAGCGACTAAACCTCGATCACCTGGAACTGGCCACCGATGCCCAACCGGAAGCGTTACTGGAGGTGCATGAGGCACTTGAGGAACTTTCCCGTTACGATGCTCAAAAAGCCGAACTAGTAAAGCTGCGTTTCTTTGGCGGCCTGACGCTTCCGGCAGCGGCCGAAGCCATGGGATGGTCGCTGGCTACCGCCAAACGCCATTGGGCTTTCGCGCGGGCATGGCTCTTCCGGCGTATCTCAGGTGATGGATAATTTCCCAAAAAAGTTGAGCCGATTCAGGAAGCAATGGCGTTTGGTGGAGTGACAGCCAATAAAGCACATGAGTGAGCACAAGCAAAACGTCGAAGCACTCTTTGAAGGAGCGCTCGGTTTGGCAGGGCGGGAGCAACGCGCCGCATTCCTTGAGCGGCAGTGCGGTGGAGACGCATCTCTACGCAAAGAGGTGGAGGGTTTGCTGCGCGCTGCGGAGCGGGCGGGCGGTTTCCTTGCCGCGGAAACCAGGGGCGACGCGGCTACGCCGTTGCACAAGCCCGGCGACCGGATCGGTGGCTACAAGTTGCTCCAGCAAATCGGTGAAGGCGGCTGCGGTGTGGTGTTCATGGCGGAACAGGTGCAACCGGTCCGGCGGCAGGTGGCCCTCAAGATTATCAAGCCCGGCATGGATACCAAACAGGTCATCGCCCGTTTCGAGGCCGAGCGGCAGGCACTGGCGCTGATGGAGCATCCCAATATCGCAAGGGTTCTTGACGCAGGTGCAACCGACACAGGTTGGCCATACTTTGTGATGGAGTTGGTGCGCGGCCTAAAGATCACGGACTTTTGCAATCAGCATCAGCTTTCCACCGAGGCCCGACTACAGCTTTTCGTCAAGGTGTGCCAGGCCGTTCAACACGCACACCTGAAGGGCATAATCCATCGCGACCTCAAGCCCTCCAACATTCTGGTGACCGTCAACGACGGTCTGCCGCAACCAAAGGTGATTGACTTCGGAATTGCGAAAGCAACAACCGGCCAACCTTTAACCGACAAGACCGTGTTCACCGCCTTCTCTCAATTCCTCGGTACGCCAGCGTACATGAGTCCGGAGCAGGCAGTCATGACGAGCCAGGACGTGGATACGCGTACGGACGTTTACAGTCTGGGTGTGCTGCTCTACGAATTGCTCACTGGCCGCCCGCCTTTCGAACAAAAGGAACTGCTCGCAGCTGGCCTGGATGAACTTCGCCGGACAATCCGCGAAGTTGAACCAGTAAAACCGAGCACCCGATTGACGCAGGAACTCGCGGCATCTGATATGAGTCCGCTTCAGCCGAAGAGCAAAGACGGAGAGGCCAGAGCCGACTTACGTCGGCTGCTACAGGAGGTGCGCGGTGATCTGGACTGGATCGTGATGAAGTGTCTCGAAAAAGACCGCACACACCGCTATGAGACCACCAACGCACTGGCCGAGGACATTCGACGGCATCTCGATCGTGAGCCGGTACTCGCCCGGCGCCCAAGCGCACTTTACCGCCTGCAGAAGTCCGTTCAGCGCAATCGCCTTGCGTACGCTTCCGCAGCCATCGTTCTGACCGCGTTGATGGTCGGTTTGTGTGTGGCGACTTGGGGACTATTGCGCGAACGGGAAGCCCGGCTACAGGCGGATGCAGCGCGTCAACAGGCGGAAGCTGCACGCTCCCTTGCCACCGCTGAAGCGGCGCGGAACGAGCAGGTGGCGAAGTTCTTCACAGGATCATTGGCCGGGAAAGATCTGTGGCGAGGTCAGGATCCAGTTTTTGCTCACCGCTTTCTGGATCGCATTTCGGTCGGTGTTCAACTAATGCTGTCAGATCAACCGGCCCTACAGGGCGATGTGCGGGTTGGCCTCGGCAACTCATATGCCGCCATCGACGACTTCCCGAAGGCAGTAACGAATCTTCAACTGGCGATCCAAGCTTATCAGACCGCATTCGGCACCCAGCACGTCCGCCTCGCCGGCGCGGTGGCCCAATTGGGCCGGGTGTGCCGGCTTGCGCAAAACGACGCCGCAGCCCGATCGAACGCACAATGGTCGGTTGCCATCGCCCGTGGTTGCAACGACCCGGAGACACTGGCCGATTGCCTGTTGAATGCCGCCAAGTCCTTCACCAGCGCAGAGTCGCCTCCTCCCGATGCGATTCCGTTTCTACGCGAAGCAATGGAGATGCGCCGACACACCGTGCCGCACTTGCTTGCCCTGCTCGATAGTACACGTCTGCTCGTTAAGGCCATCGAGGGGCTGATTGCCGTCGGAAGAGAAGACGAGGCCAAGGCGATCCTCGAGGAGGAGTTGCGCAAGTCGCCCGAGGATGGTGACCTGCGCAAATTGCAGCAAACACTTTCACCGTAACCGCATGTTGCTGAGCCTGTATGCTCTCGGGAAGGCCGAGGCGTTTGTCTTCGACGGACTCCCGGGCTTTCGGCGAGTGCGTCGGATACTGGATCTCGTGAGGCATGACTTCCGGCGCGGCTCGCGATATGAAGGAGATGCATAAATGTCAGTCATCGCACTAGCCACCGTTATTCGTGCGCCGCGAGAGCGGGTGTTTGATCTCGCCCGAAGCATTGATGCGCATCAGGACACCACCAGCAGCACGGAGGAGCGAGCCGTGGCCGGGGTCACGCATGGCTTGATTGGAATGGGCGACGAAGTGACGTGGGAAGCGCGGCACTTTGGTGTGCGGCAGCGGTTGACGGTTCGCGTGACCGCCTTCGACCGGCCGAAGCACTTTCAGGACATTATGGTTTCCGGCGCGTTCAAGCGCATGGTTCACGACCATGAATTTGCGGACCATCCGGCGGGGACGTTGATGCGCGACCGATTCGAGTTCCAATCGCCGCTGGGTATTCTTGGCCGAATCGTGGATGCGCTTTTCCTCACGTCCTACATGCGCCGCTTTCTCGTCGAGCGTAATGAAATATTGAAGCGTCTGGCCGAATCGGAAGCATGGCGGCGTTATCTCGATTTCGATCAAGGTTGAGCAACACAAGGCCACTTCCCCATGATCATTCTCTACTACCTCTACCTGCTTCTGCCATTCGCGGCACTCTTTGCACTGGGTTACTTCCCAATCGTGCTCCTCGCCCGGCAGTGGGCTAGCGGCCGCCCGGTCGGAGCGACCGACCTGCTCGCGCCTGTCACCGGCGCGGCTGGCACCGCGGTGGGCTTTCTGTTCGCCGGCCTGAATGAGTTCGATCGGTTTGCGCTCGCGCCGGATCGCGTCCGCACCGCATGGATGCACTCGGGCTTGGCGTTTCCATACGAACTGGCGCAGTCACTCTTCAGCGGCATAGTGAGCGCCGTGGCGGTGCTCCTGATCGCGCGATTCGGCCCGGGCGTGTGCAAGCGGGCAAGGATCACGGCCCCTGTCATGGCACTGTTGATTTCCATCGTGGACTTCAGCTTCTGGCCGGTCTTGTGTTCTCCATTCATTTCGTGAGAAAAGATTTGCCCACACCATGAA
>CAZYYS010000161.1:0-12609 GCA_964651015.1 uncultured Verrucomicrobiota bacterium | reverse complement strand
TGTCGAAGTGCCTCCGAAGCCTCCTGGGTTGACCCAAATTTCAGAATCACATTTTCCGAAATCAAACATTGCGGCGGGCTGCTCCAAGCGATCCCACAGGACCCAGCCTTCCACCGTCGCCTCGGTCAGTTCGTTGAAAATGTTCGCCGGCAACTCGACATAGCTCTTGCCATCCAAATGCAGAACGCGGTTGGTAGCCGGCGATTGGGGAGCGCGCGCCTCGGGCGTGCGATTTTCGGCGTCGCGCCGAAAATTGCGTTCCTCAAACTTTTCGGCGGAAGCAGAGTTGGTAGCACGAGAATCCGGCGCGACGCCGGATTCAGCACGCGCGACGCGTGCGCTCCCCTCCGCTTCCTCCGGCTTGACCAATTCCACGACCAGGTTGGCCTGCGGCGTCTTGCCATCCAGCGCCGTCGCGCGCCCAGCCAGATGCGTCGCAGACCGCAGCTTCATTTCATTCGTGCGCGCGGTGTAGGGGGTGATGGGGACGGCCAACTGCCAGCCGCCGAGATCGTTCGAGCCGGAAGCGACCAGGTCCACCGCGGACGCGGTCGTCCACACGGCGAGCCGCGCGCGGCCTTGAAAACCGCTGGTCGTACGCCCGACTTCAGCGCCGTCCACCTCGGCGCGGATGTTAACCGCTTGCAAGGGCAAGTCCGTGGCATCGGTGACGCGCACGAGTAGCTGCGACCAGGGAACCAGGGCGGTCGCGGACGGCAGCGCGGCTTCGACGGTGCTGGCCTTGCCCATCAACTTCCCGTGATGTGTGCCGAGGGAAGCGTCGTTGGCGGAGCCGTCGTCAAAATTCCACAGCCCCGCCAGGCCTTCCTCCTTGCCGGTCAGGCTTCGGAACATGTTCTCGCGGATTTGCGCCTCCGTTCGCGCCACCTTCCACACGCGCACTTCGTCCATCTGCCCCTTGAGGTCGCGAAGCTCATCGAACCCTGGCTCCGCCTGCCAATTGTTCCGACCCAGGTAACAATGCTCCCCATTCTTGACGGAAGCGAAACTGCCCGTGAATGAGTTTGAGGCGAGCAACGCCCCGTTGAAATAAAGCTTTGCGCCACCGGGACCGCTTACCGCCGCAATGTGTCCCCACTGATTTGTCCTTAGCAGGTTCTCGATTCTAATTTGATGAGGCATCCGCCCCGGCTCCCAGATTTCGTACCGCAAGTCGCCGGTTCTTTCAATCTGGTTGACCGTCATCGCCTGCCACGCGGACCCAAAATCAAAAAACCGGGAATCTCCTTCGAAGTGATCCCACTTCACCCAACCCTCCACCGTCGCCTCGGTCAGGTCATTGAAAATGTTCGACGGCAACTCCACGTAGCTGCCCTTGCCATCGAGTTCGAGGACTTTTGAAACTCTCGCCGGCGCGAGCGTGGCGGGCGTGTCTCCCGCGATTGCCTTCGCGCTGCCGATCAGCTTGCCGTGATGCGCGCCCGGTCCGGAGTCCTTCACGACGCCCTCCGCCACGTCGTCGAAATTCCAAAGTGCGGCCAAGCCTTCCTCGCGCCCCGTCAGCCGCTGGAGCATGGACTGGCGGATTTGCTCGGCGGACCGGGCGACCCGCCAGACACGGACTTCATCCATGGCGCCCTTGAAGTTCGTGGGCGGAGCATTCGTAGTCACCGTCTGGCCGAGGTAATGGCGCACACCATTTCCGAGCGCCGAAAAGCTGCCGGTGTAATCGTTCGTGCCGACGAGCGCGCCATCGAGATAGAGTTTCATCCCGCCTTTGCCGGAGACGCCCGCCACGTGAACCCACTGCTGCGGGCGCAGAAAACCTTCAGCGGGGATATAGTGAAGGCTCGTTCCTGTCGAGTCAGCCGCTACGAAACCCAAGGTCGTGAAATCACCCCCCGCGAAAAGTGATATGTCCTTCATGGCATCGCCGTAGTTGAATACGCGCTTCATCTCGCTAACATCATCCCACCGCACCCACGCTTCGACTGTGGCCTCATCGAGGTCGTTGAAGATATTCGGCGGCAGTTCCACGTACCCGCCCGCGCCATCGAGTTCGAGGACGTGGTTGGTGAAGGTGGGTTGAGCGCGAAGGCCCCAACCCGAAAGCAAGAGCAGCAGAACGGCGAACAGACATGGGGCGCGCTGACGTTGTTTCGTTGGTTGCACGCCGGGGATTGAGCCAGAAGGCGGGCGGCGAAGGAAGCGCCAAGTTATGACCAGGCAAGGACAAAATTGTGTTCGCTGCGCGGGTTTCTCTGAAAAAACAGGGCTTGCAATCAGGTGGGTTTCTTTTAGCTTGTGGCCCTGTTCGGAAGCGAGCGTAGCTCAGCCTGGTAGAGCATCACGTTGCCAACGTGAGTGTCGAGGGTTCGAATCCCTTCGCTCGCTCCATTTTTCCCCGGTCGCCAAGCCGGGCTAGTCCTCCGAGAACAGATATTCCAGATCCGTCTTCGAGAGGCTGCGAGCAAACCCTTCTTCACCCAAAACATCAGCAATGGTTTGCGCCTTGCTTTGTTGCAGCTCCCAGATTTTTTCTTCGACGGTGCCGGGCGCAATCAGGCGATAGGCATTGACGGTACTGGTCTGGCCGATGCGATGGGAGCGGTCAATGGCCTGGGCTTCCACGGCGGGGTTCCACCACGGATCGTAAAGCACCACGTAACTGGCAGTGGTCAGGTTCAGGCCCGTTCCAGCGGCGCGGAGACTGAGCAGGAAAACGCCGGCATTGGGATCGTTCTGAAATGCGTTCACGACCTCCTGCCTATTCTTGGTCTGTCCGGTGAGTAGATGCGTGTTGAACTGGCGTTGGCGGCATTCCTGTTCGAGCAATTGCAGCATCTGCACAAACTGGCTGAACAGGAGCACTTTTTGTCCCTCAGCCAGTAGCGGCTCGAGCAATTCAAACAAGGTTTCCGTTTTGCCGGATGCGGAGTCGTTACCGACCAACTGCGGGTGACAACAAATCTGGCGCAATCGCGTGAGCGCGGCGAGCACATGAATCTTGCTCTTGTTGAGCCCTTTTTCGGCCACGGTCTGAAAGACCTGTTCCCGGCTCCGACGCAATTCCGCAAGGTAAAGTTTCCTTTGCTCATCGCCGAGTTGACAATCCCGGCGTTGCTCGATGCGATCCGGCAGATCCTTGGCGACATGCTTTTTCATGCGGCGCAACAGCAAGGGCCGGAGTTTGGCGGAGAGCCGACGGCGGGCGATTCGTTGAGCGCCTTCGGCATTCTCGCCGCGCGGTTCATACGTTTCGGTGAACTGATCCCGCTTGCCGAGGTAGCCCGGCTGAATGAAGTCCACGATACTCCAGAGGTCGAGCAGTCGATTTTCCAGCGGCGTTCCGGTGAGGGCGAGGCGATGGTTGGCGCGTAATTGTTTCACCGATTGCGTCACCTGCGCTTCCGGATTTTTGATGAACTGGGCTTCATCAAGCACCACGGCATTAAAATCAAACTTCTGCAACGCCTCGAGGTCGCGCCGCAATAGCGCATAATTCGTCACGATCAAATCGTGCTGCGGAATCTGCTTGCGCAAATTGTGTCGCGCGGCGCCGCTTTCCAGCACCAGCACTTTCAGGTGCGGCGTGAAACGATTAGCCTCGCGCCGCCAGTTGTGCAGGACGGATGCCGGGCAGATGACGAGCGCGGGTTTGAACTTTTTCCCGCTACGCTCGCGCAGCCAGGCCAACCAGGCGAGGGTTTGCAGCGTCTTTCCCAGCCCCATGTCGTCGGCCAGTATGCCGCCGAGTCTGAGCTGGGTAAGGTGACAAAGAAAATCGAACCCGTCCTTTTGGTATGGCCGCATTTCCGCCTCCACGTTCGCCGGTAGCGGCACGAACGGCACACCCTTGAACTCGCTGAGGCGTTCGCGCAGGGCTTGAGCTTGTGCCGAATCACCAAAACTTTTCAAGCCGGCTTCGTCCAGGTGTGCGGCCTGTTCCAAGCCGATGCGATTGGCAACGGGAATCAGTCCATCGACGCCCAGATCAGCCATTGTTTCATGCGCTGACTGAACCGCCGCTGAATCCAATTCCACCCAGCCGGAATCGGGCAGTTTCACGAAACGACCGGTCGCTGTTTGCAGCCGTTGCAGATCGGCTGCTGTCAGTTTAAGCCCTTCCTGTTCCCACTCGGCGGAAACCGAAAGCCAATCAATGCCACTTCCTTTGACCACCAGTCTTGGCCGCAGTTGACGGCGATTCAGAAACAGCCGATGGAAAGCCGGGTTGCCCAAGTACTCCACGTCGGGCGGACGATCGGGCCAGGTCGAGGCTAGGGCTCCTAGAAAGTTTTCGTTGGCGTCTCCCAACCACAAGCCGGGTTCCGGCGTAAACCAGTCAAGCTGGCGCAGCCATTGCGCGGCCCGCTCCAAACGAGGGTCGTCCAGGATTTCCGGTTTTTCCGTTGCTCGCGCGCGAGGTTCCCTGGCCTGCCACTCATGCCCATTCCAAATCCAGAGGCTCTGGTCGCGCTCGCTGCGTGCCAACAGCCGGACCCGCACCGTGTCATCTGACAGCTCAAAAGTAAACTGGGGCAAAGCGGTGTGCGCCACGCAAAGTTGTTCCCAATCCATTCCCTCGCTGGATTTGGTTTTGCGCAGTTGCATGAGCAGACGATGACTGAGCTTCCGAACCGGGACGGCAGGTTTCTTGGTCCAGTGTTCCAACACAGCGGGCGGCGGCGCATTACGCAACAGGTAAAAAGTGTTCCCGACGAGGGCCAGCGGCGGACGACCGGAAAAAAACCGAACACCCTCAAGTGAACACACTTCCTCGTTCGGCAGGGTCAGGCGATGGGTGAAGGACAGTTCTTTGTCGCCGTTTTCGAGATGGGGTGTCAGTTCGGCCAACTGGCCGAGAAAACTGAGGGCGGCCTGGCCGTTGGCTGCTTCCAGCCGGGCACTGTGTCCCCAACGGGCCAACCACTGAAGCAGATCCAAGTCTGACAAATGAAGGGTTTCGCCGTTGAGCTTGCGACCGGTGTAGGTTTCGACCAGCCATTGGATAAATTCCCAATCCGCCGGCGGGAAAAGCTCCTGCTCGTGAGCAGCGCGCGTCGTCAATTCAACCAGTTCAGCCAAGGTTTTGTTTTTTCCACCGGTGCGTTGACGGACGAGATGGAATTGAACAGCCAGCCGGTGCAGTGAAGATTGATCATCGGCAGGTTCAGGCTGGCAAATTACGTGCAGCGCCGCTCGCGGCAGGTCCAGATGACCCGGCGTGGGCGGGAACAGCCAGTTTTCAAGTTGCTGCACGAGCTTTTGCTCCTGTTCGGCTTCCTCCACTTCGGCAAAGTGGTCAAGATTGGCGTGCGGCAGCAGTTCAGCGGGCAACGGACGCCGGGCGCGCAAGAAGAGAATGGCGATTTCCTCCAGACGGACCTTGCCCTGCGCATGGAGCAGGCGTGGCCACCAATCCTCGCCGTTGAAGTCCTTGCGAGAGAGCGAAAGTTTCTCAAAGTAATCCTCAAGCAACAGCCAGGCGCGTTGAGAATCCGCGCACACCGCAAAGTTCTTCAGGAGTTCTTCGCGCTCCGCAACGGCCGTTTTGGAATCCGCCAGTTCGCGGCGCAGGTCAGCGAGCGCGCCGTAGGTTTTGGAAAGCACCTTGTGGTGGGCGTCGTATTTGGTGGTGCCGGGCGGACGCGGAACATTCCCGTTTTTGACTGAAAGTTTTGCCATCTGATTAAAACAACTTGTAACGGCCCATCATCTCGACACAAAACACACGTGAAGGTCAAACAGAAATCGGAAATATTTGGTTGGGAGAATGCCCAGGTCAGGGCGTGGCAGGGCCGCCAGCTTCAGTTTGATCGTCTCCGCCCGGCGACGTCGGATGGGCGATCTGCCTTTCCAGTTGGTTGATTCTCCGTAACAAGTCGGGTAACTGCTGCAAGGCAATCATCTGGCGCTTCATCTGCCGATCCGGCTGGGCGGGAATGCCAAGCCATTTCTCGCCGTCCTTGATGTCGTGCATCACCCCCGACTTGGCGGCAACGGTTACTCGATCGCCAATTTTCAGATGACCGGCCAGCCCCACTTGACCGGCCAGCGTCACGAAGTTGCCCAACCGGGTGCTGCCGGCAATGCCGGCCTGTGAAACCAGAACGCAATGTTCGCCGACCACCACGTTGTGGGCGATCATGACCAGATTGTCGATCTTCGTTCCCTTGCCGATTATGGTTGCCCCCAACGCGCCGCGATCAATCGTGACGTTGGCTCCGATTTCCACATCGTCGCCGATTATTGTGCTGCCAACCTGCGGCACTTTGCGATGCACGCCCTCGTCAAAAACATAGCCGAAACCATCGGCGCCAATGACCGACCCGGCGTGGATGCGCACCCGCTTGCCGACCTGGGTGCGCAAGTAAAGCGTGACGTTCGGGAAAAGACGCGCGTCCTCACCCACCGCACAGTTCGCACCGATATGATTGCCGCCCTCCAAGACCACCCGGGCGGCGATACTCGTTCCCTCACCGATCGTGCAGTGCGGCCCGATGTGCGCCGAAGGATCGATGTGAGTTGATCCGCCGATTACTGCCGTCGGGTGAATGCCCGGTTTGAAGACCGCTTCGGGAAAGAAAAGCGGCAACACTTTGGCAAAGGCGATACGGGCCTTGGGCACCCGAATCAGAACCTTCTGCTTCGAGGTGAAGTTGCCTTCAACCAGTATCGCGGACGCCGCGCTTTGCTCCGCGCGGGCAAAATAGGTTTCATTCTCCGCAAAAGTGAGGTCGCCGACCTTTGCATTGCTGGCAGGGGCAAAACCTGCAAGCGGGATGTCCCCGTCACCCAAAACTTCTCCACCCAGGTGTCCGGCAATTTCAGCAGCAGTGAATGGCATGTTCCGATAACAAATTTAATTACGTTCGCCCGTTGACTTGAAAATCGGTCGTCACTATAAAGTCCGCGTAACCTAATTCAACACCAAGTTTACTTTATGGCAAAAACATTACGGGTCGGGATGATCGGCTATCGCTTCATGGGCAAGGCGCATTCCAACGCCTGGCGGCAGGCGCCGCACTTCTTCCCCTTGAAAGCCAATTTGGAAATGCACACGATCTGCGGCCGCGATGCCGCGGGCGTCGAGGCGGCGCGTGCCCAGTTCGGCTGGCAGCGCAGTTCGACCGATTGGCGCGCGGTCGTGAACTCGCCGGACATCGACATCGTGGATATCAACACGCCTAACGATTCGCACGCCGTTATCGCCATCGCCGCTGCCCGCGCCGGCAAACACGTCCTCTGCGAGAAACCGCTCGCGTTGACCGTTAAACAGGCTGAAGCCATGCTAACGGCCGCGCGAAAGGCTGGCATCGTTCACATGATTTGCCACAACTACCGCCGCATCCCAGCCATCGCGCAAGCCAAGAAGATGATTTTGGAAGGCGCGCTCGGCGACATCTACCATTACTACGCCCGTTACGCGCAGGATTGGATCGTTGATCCGAAATTTCCGCTCGTCTGGCGATTGCAGAAGGGCGTCAGCGGCACCGGCGCGCATGGTGACATCGACGCGCACATCATCGACCTTGGCCGTTATCTCATCGGCGAATTCAGCGAAGTCTCCGGTTTGATGCACACCTTCGTCAAAGAACGACCCTTGATGGACGCCGGCGGAAAGGGGCAGGGGCTTGGTGGCAAAGGTGGCAGGAAAATGGGCCGCGTTACGGTGGACGATGCGACGATGTTCATTGGCAAGTTCAAGAACGGCGCGCTCGCCAACCTCGAAGGCACTCGCTTCGCTCTCGGCCGCAAGAACCACATTCAAATCGAAATCAACGGCTCCAAAGGCTCGCTTTGTTTTGATCTGGAGGACCTGAACCGGTTGAAATTTTTCGACAACACCAATCCGGGCGACCGACAGGGTTTCCGGGACATCCTTGTGACGCAACCGGGCGGAACACATCCCTACGTCGGCCAGTGGTGGCCGCCGGGACACATTCTGGGTTACGAGCACACCTTCGTGCATACCGTCGCCGATTTCGTGAATGCTTGCGTACGCGGCAAGGCCGTGCAGCCGACGTTCGAAGACGGATTGAAAAACCAGCAGGTGCTCGCCGCTGTGGAACAATCCGCGAAAACCCGCCAGTGGGTGAAGGTGTAGCCGCCGAGGCGACGAGGCGGACGGGCGATGCCGCGCCTATTTCCAGTCTTTCGCACCGCGCTGTGGGCGTCGGCTTTGTGGTGTGGCGCGGTGAAAGTGTGCGCTTCGAAAGACCTTGCGGCCACGGTCACTCCGGCATCGACCGGGCAGCAATTCGTCCGCTCCTCGCTACCGTTACCTCGAGGTTTGCTGACGGACGGGCAGACGCTCGTGGCCGACGATGGCCACGACCGATTGCCGGTGGCGGTTCGGATTCTTTCATGGCACCCGCAAAAGCAAGGTGAGGCTCGTTCCGCACGCCGTGGTTTGGTAACTTTTCCGTATTCGTTCAAGACAACCGCGCCCGTTCTTTTCACGTTCCGTCCTGAAAAGAGAAGAGACGAAAGCACGGGAGACTTTCCGTTCCAAGCCACCATCAGCGACAGCCGCCTGACATTGACCTGGACAAACGGTGATCGCGTTGATTTGCGATTGCTCGCTCCACCACGCACTTCGACGAATGCCCCGCGACTCGAAATCGTCGAACAAAATCAATTCTTCCGCTGGCAGCGCCTTCATCTCGACGACCCGCAGTGGCCGCGCGTGATTGAACTGCGGATGGATGCGCTGGGTGGCGTCGTGGCTGTCGCTCATCTCCAACGCAACCTTGCCGACGATGGCCGCGCGCCAGATTTCGGGTGGCAACTGAACGCGCTGTCCACCAAGGCCGTTTTGGAAACGCGGCAGGGGAATCGGGAAATCACCGGCACGCTTCAGAAGCACACTTTTACCAACGACGACAATGTCACGTTGCAACTCTTCGGCGCTCATCTCGCAGTTTATTACCCAACGGCTCGACTTAAAAGTCGAGGCTACATCGAGGCGCGTTTCACAGAGGGCCAGCAGTTGAGCTATCGTTATCTCCGCTGCGTAGCGGATGAACTCGTTCCGATGCAATCGCAATCGTGGCAGCGGACCGAGATCGTCATCGCACCGCCAAAGCTGGCCCGCTTGACGTCCACGTTGTTGTCGCCACACCGTGTCGAAGTGGGTGAGAAATACTGGCTTGCTCTCTACGACATCCACGGCAAACACGCAGATCAAAAACTGCCGGACGAACTTCGGGCGCTCGTCCGCTATCACCATAACGCCATCGTTCGCAGCATGGCCATTGGCGACGACCTCGGCAACGTGACGAGTTATTCGGACAGCGAACCGCATGGCGGCATCTTCGGCATGAATCGGTTGAACCATTGCGCGCCGATTTTCGAGGTGGCCTGGCGCAGCAGCGATACGCGGCTCCGCGATACCGCGCTGCTGTGGTGCGAGAATTTCTACGATCAATCCATCTGGTGGGGACAAAAGGAGCGCGGCGGCACGCGCTACAACAACATCGTGGCCATGAATCGCACGCCGCCGGACAAAAAATACATGTGGCGCTCGAACACCTCGGTGAATTTTTGCACGAAGGGTTATGACTCTTTCTGGCTCGCGTGGGAGGAAACGGGCGATCCCCGCATGAAAGAGGCGCTGGATGCTCAATTGGCCTACGCCGCTGAACATCTTCACGCCGACCGCGGCGAATGCCGCAACATCGGGGATGTTCGGGACTTCGTTGATCTCTATCGCTACACCGGCGAGCAACGATTTCTCGATGAGGCGTTGCGCCTGTTCCGCGAATTACGGGGCAAACTTTCATCCGGCAATTTATTTGATCAAGGTGGCAAGCCCATTGATCCCGACCCGCCGTTCATTGAGGAAGACGAGCGCGGACTGAAAGTCGGTTACGCCAAACCTTACATCATCGGTTATGCGCTCGCTGGTTTACCGGAACTGGCCCGGCTCACGCCCAATGAACCAAAACTCCGCGATACCGTCCGCGCAGTTGCTGACTTTCTGGCGACAAGTCAGGATCCGGTCGGCGGATGGCGCTACCCACATCCACGCTCCACCAGCCTGTTGATGAGTCAAGCGCTGGAGCATGCCTGGCAAATCACCCAGGCTGCGAAGTTACTTGGCCCGGAACCTCGCTACCTCGACGCGATCGAACGTGTGTTGCGGCAACGGATTCACGGCTGGCAACGCACGGGCCAAATCTTCGCCGGCCTGAGCGGTTGGGAAATCACCACGAGCAAGGTGAAGTCAAACAAGGAACTCTACGATCTTTACAAGAAACCATCCGACCGCGACGCAACGCGCGATTACCTCGAGGGCGCGCCGGGCTTTGGGTCGGCTCCACCGGAGGGATTGGTTTATTTCGACGAAGTGCTGGCATTTTATCTGGAACATCGCCCGGCATCGCGCCTTCTGGCCGAGCCGAAGTCTGACGAACCGATTGGTCAGGTGCTAAAGCGCGTTCCGCGAAAGCAGCCATGAACTATCTCATCGCCAGTTTGAAAACTCGAATCACCGTAGCCGCCGACGTGAGGAGGCGGACGATTTGGCCTGATTTCGGAAAGGTGATCCGCCTCCTTACGTCGGCGGCTACAGTTCTGCTGTTGCACACGGCATCTTTGCTCGCAACCGCGGGTGACGCGACGTTTCAAACTCCTGGTGTTCGCGACCGCCTCCCGGTTTTCCACGGGCGGCTTGCGGAACGAATGACGTTTCCGATGTCGTGGCTGTCTGGAAACTTCACCAACTTCGACACATGGCGAAACTCCGCGCGAGCAAAGGTGATGGAGCATTTACTTGCCGCACCACCGATCGTGCCGTTCGATGCCCGGGTCGTTGCCGAACGAGACCGCGGCAGTTACTTAGCACGCAAGGTCGTCTTCAACATTACCGGTTACAGCCGCGTGTTGGCGCTGATGACGATACCGAAAGGCACAGGGCCGTTTCCCGCCGTCCTCCTGCTGCACGATCACGGCGCGAAATTCGACATTGGCAAGGAGAAGGTCATCCGGTCGTGGGATGACAAACCGGAGAAGATCGAATCCGCACAGAAGTGGGTGGAAAAATATTACGGCGGCCGCTTCCTCGGCGATGAACTGGCCATGCGCGGCTACGTTTGTTTTGCCACCGATATGTTGAACTGGTCCGACCGTGGCGGCGCGGGTTTCGACGGCCAACAGGCGCTGGCAGCGAACCTGTTGCAGTTTGGAAGCTCGTTCGCCGGGCTGATTGCGCATGAAGACCTGCGCGCGGCGGAGTTCCTCGCCAGTCGGACTGAAGTTGATCCAAAGCGAATCGCGGCGATGGGTTTGTCCGTTGGTGGTTATCGGACATGGCAACTCGCCGCGTTGTCGGATCGCATCGCAGCAGGCGTATCGGTGTGCTGGATGGCGACGAGTAAAGGCTTGCTCGTGCCGAGCAACAATCAAACCACCGGCCAGTCCGCGTTCACGATGGTGCATCCCGGTCTGCCGAACTATCTCGACTACCCCGATGTCGCAAGTCTCGCGTGCCCCAAGCCGATAATGTTTCTCTGCGGACGCCGCGACGCGCTGTTTCCTGTGAGCGCAACCGAAGACGCATTTGCGAAAATGCGGCGCGTGTGGGATTCGCAGCAGGCAGGTGACAGGTTGGAGACGCGGCTTTACGACGTGCCGCACGAGTTCAATGCTGTCATGCAGGATGACGCCTTCGCGTGGCTGGACAAGGTCCTTTTGAAAAAGTAGCCGCCGAGGTGACGAGGCGGACGATGGAGGCGTTGGTTTCAGATGCCGGACCCGCGGAAAGGAGTAGATTGCCATCATGACCATTACACCCTCTCTCTTTGAAGCCTTTCTCAAGTGCCCGACCAAATGCTGGCTCCGGTTCACCGGCGAGCCGCCTACGGGCAATGCCTACGCCGAATGGGTTCAAGCCTACAACGAATCGTATCGCGCTGAGGCCACCAAAGGATTGATTGCAAACGCGCTCGCAGAAGAGTGCGTCATCGCTCCCATCGCAGAGAATCTCAAGGCCGCCAAATGGCAACTCGCCGTGGACGTGCTGGCGCGAATTGAGATTCGTAGCAGCCGAGGTAACGAGGCTCAAATTGCTTCGTCTCAACCTTCAACCTTCAACCCTCAACCACACGATCAGAGCCTCCTCACGTCGGCTGCTACGATTGTCGAGTCACGCTTTCACGCTATCGAGCGCGTGCCGTCGGAGGGGCGAGGCAAGGCGGCGCAATTCATTCCCATCCGTTTCATCTTCCGGAACAAGCTCACCCAAGACGACAAGTTGCTGCTGGCTTTCGATGCCTTCGTGCTTGGGCAGGCGCTGGGACGCGAAATCGCCGTCGGCAAAATCATCCACGGCGACCTCCGTGACTGCGCTCGTAGCAGCCGAGGTGACGAGGCTCAGACTTCTCCGTCCGAAAATAGTCAGAGCCTCCTGACGTCGGCTGCTACCCATGATGGAAGGAATGAACCGCAAACCGCGATGGCCGCCACGCTCGATCAGGTACAACCGCGGGTGACAAAAGTGAAGATTTCGCCCCTCGCGGGCGAGGTGCGAAAGCGCCTCGAGAATATCACGGCGCTGCTATCCGGTCCCACTCCGCCTGACCTCGTCCTGAACCGGCACTGCGACGAGTGCGAAGTCAGCTACCGCTGCCGGCATAAGGCGAT
>CAZYYS010000160.1:0-12620 GCA_964651015.1 uncultured Verrucomicrobiota bacterium | reverse complement strand
TGCCGTTCCAAACAGTAATACGCACCGCGGCAATTAATCCCTCAGAGAACCTCCTGATCTCTTGATTCCCAGCTGGTCAATCAGTCGCCGCAGACGCAACGCTTTGCCGATGAAGACAAAGAACTCAGGCCCATCGCCGCGCCCTTACCACGCCCACAAGGATGGGGCTGAACCAAAACCTTGAACACCGGATGTGCACGCCTGCCGTGACCGGAATGCCATGCGCATTTTAAATGCAAGCAAGAACAGATTCTTTCGGGTGCCTACATCATGGCGCGGCCCAGGCGAATCACCCACACACTCAATGCAGGATGACGAACTCGCCATCAGGCCGGGCATACGCCGTGGCGTAACTCCACGCCGCGATGCCCTCGCGCTTGCCCTTCTCGGCAGTGGGTTCGCCTTTGGCATCGAGAACCTGCCACGCGAACGAGCCGCCGCGTTGCCAGCCCGTGCCTTCGGTCCACACGAGCAGCGTTTCGCCGCGCCGGTTGACGGCGACACGCGGGTGCTTCGCCCCCTTGAGCGCGCCGAACGCGCGCGGTTGCGGTTTCCAATCAGTGTCCGAGAATCGGGCGAATTGCACGCGGCCAGCCGTTTCCCATGCGGCCCATGCTCCGTCGTTCGCTCCCGCGATGTTCGCACTGCTCATGGGGCACATGCCGACGGACCACGGGTGGGAAAACGCTTCCCGGAAGCTGCCGCCGCGATCGGACGAAACGAGCAGTGCCATGTCACGCTGCATCATGGTGCGTGCGGTGCGGAACAGCACGAAGGCCTCGCCACGGGCGTTGGCGAACGCGGTGAGGCCGCAGCAACCGCACGCGCCCGTTCCCGCCGGGCTGATGCCGCGTTCCGAGGCGAAGCTGCCTCCGTCGTCCGTGGACAGCGCGAGAAACACCGCGCGATTTATCTCACCTTTGCTGCCGGCGGGCGAAGCGTGCCAGATCACAAACACCCGCCCCTCGGCATCGGTGGCGACCGACCCGCCGCCGTCGAGTTCGTGCGTGCGGCCGATCATGTTGCGTTGCGCGGAGAAGCTCCGGCCATCGTCATCGAGACGGGCGTAGAGCAAAGGCGAACCGCCGTTGACCGACTTCGGTTCGGCGGATTGCGAACCGTTCCAAACGACGTGCGCCCGGCTGTTGCGTCCGAGCGCCAACTGCGGCCCGCGAATCGTCCCAATGGCTACGGCGCTGCCCGCCTGGCTGTTGACGCGCAGCGGGGCGGACCAACCGCCATTCACCGCACGCCTTCGGTAGAGGATGTCCGACACTTTCGGCTCGCCGGTAAGATAGATGAGGTGGACCGTGCCATCGGGAGCGGCGATGGCCTGTGGTTGAAGGCCCGTGTCAGGCAATCGCTCGATGCTCACCGCTGCCTGAGTCTGCGGGATGGCAAGGGTGAGCAAGGCGGGAATGACAAACATCAGTGCGCTGGCCTTAAAAGCGGGAGTGTGGTTGCTTCGCATGGCGAGATTATGTGGAGGTCAACTTCGACAAATACTGCGCCAGGTATCTCTTGAAGTCGGCGAGACCATCTTCACAGCAGAGTTAAAATCCTGGCTCTGGTGGACAAACGGTTAGGACTTACCGTGGTTGAACCCTTCATCTTGATCCTTTCTTGGATATTCATGTTATGCACGCTGGCCACTCCCAATCATTGACTCACCGTGAATTTTTTAGCAGCGCTACACTAACCATCACTCATAAGCAACCGGCTCAACTTTTCCCGCAATTGCTGGCGCGCCCGATAGATCCGCATCTCCACCGCCTTGGTGGAGCAGTTTAGAATGGTGGCAATTTCAGCGTGTGAATGTTCCTCGTATTCCGCCAAAACTAATGGCACGCCCAATTCTTCAGGAAGTTCTGCCAACGCACTACGAATCGCGGCAACGCGCTCGTCAACTTGCACTGATTCGTCGGGGGTCGGCTGAGTCGAGGCCAATGTTTCTTTGAGGCTAATGTTCGTTTCCTGCCCTTCCGCATCCAGTGAAACACCCGGATGCCGCATCCGCCAGCGAATCCGGTCGCGTGCGAGGTTAGTGGCAATTGCGTAAAGCCACGTGGAGAATTTCTGACGCGGCTCAAAGCGCTCGCGATGTTGATATACCCGCACAAAAGATTCTTGCGCGAGGTCTTCGGCCTCGGTTTCGTTTTGCAGGAGACGAATCAGATAGTGAAATACCGGCTCGGCATGCCGCGCTATCAAATCATTCAGCGCGGCATCGTGACCGCCAACCAGCCGGGCCATGTCCTGTCGGTCGGACTCGTCAGTGGCCGGTATGCTCATGGGCGGATTTGAGCGAAGCACCGGGAACCATGGAGGAATGCTGCGGCATCAAAGTCTGGCAGCATACCCAGTCGAGATAGCGCTTTCCTTGGCCCGGCGGCATGGCGCGACTGACCTCAAAAAAATGTTTCAACATTTCGGTCTGGCAAACGGCGCGGAGTGTTGCCGCTTCGCCCAATCGGCGCTCGATTTCTGACGTTACGTTCGTCGAAACGGCAATCAGTTTTTGCAACTCGGCATTCCTGGCATCAATCTGCCGGCAACGTTCGGCACATGCAGCCACGTAAGCATTATGCAGCGCACTCACCCTGTGAAATTCAGTGTCGCTGAGTTGATATTGCCTTTTCAGCCAGGCCAAATCGGGTGCCACGCTTTGCTCCAATGCGCGATATTTCGCCGTCTGGCTTGCGTAGATGAAGTAATATCCCAAAACTGCGGCCGCCAGTCCGGCCAAGGCAATCAGCCAATAACGCTTGGGTTTCACCGCTGGCTCCCTTGATAGGGGTCAACGGACTGGACGTAACGTGCCTGCCAGCCGCTTTCCACTCTTGACGTGTCCACGCGCGCCTGCCAGTAGCCTGCGCTCGAACCCAAGACCACGAGCACAGTCACATACGATACTGCGAAGACCGGCCGCCTGGCTTTGGCCTCGAGCCAATCACGCAACGAATCCCAGAGCGTGACGCCTTGCTTCAGCTCTGCCTGCTCAATCCGTTGCCAGACATGGTCGCGGAAATGAACTGGAAGTGGCGTATTTACCTTCCATTTACGCAACGCCTTGCCTAAAGGCGTGTCGTTTTTGTCTTGTTTGTCCGTCTTCATATGCATTTTCGCCGGGGAAGCTCCCGCATCGATACAGCCTTAATACGCCACTGGCGACTTGAACCCTCAGAGAAATCTGAACGGTTGGCAGAAGTTCAATGGTCCGGAAACAGATTCAAAACGGAATGCCGCCCCACCCTCAGACTTTGCGCAATTGCCTGCGTGATGGAATCCTTGGCCTTTGTTATAGCCTGCGGCAAGTCATAACCGAGCGCCAAGTAACCCGTAATCGCCGCTGAGTAGGTGCAACCCGTGCCATGCGTGGAAATGCCTTTGATAAATGGCGCTGTCAGCATCAGCTCATTCTTTCCATCAAAAAAAATATCCACGGCTTCCTTCAGATCGGCCAAATGACCGCCTTTTGCCAGCACCGCGCAACCGCAGCGAGCGTTGATTTCCTTCGCAGCCACGCGCAAATCCTCGACCGAAGCGATTGTTTTGCCGATCAGGATTTCCGCTTCGTCCACGTTGGGTGTCACAAGGCTGGCAAGCGGTAACAGTCCCTTTTGTAGGAGCTTTACGGCGGAGGGCTTGAGCAGTCGCGTGCCGCTCGTCGCCACCATTACCGGATCAACGATCAACGGCGGTCGGCGACCGCGCTGGAAAAACTCGACAACGACCCGGATGATTCCTGTGGAAAACAACATCCCGGTTTTGACCGCCGCCGGAGGCAGTTCCTCAAATACCGCCTCAATCTGGCCCAGCACGATTTCCGGCTTGCAGGTTTGAATGCCGCGTACCCCGCAAGGATTCTGCGCCGTGACGCACGTGATTGCGCTCGTTCCATGAACGCCCAGCGATGTGAAAGCTTTCAGATCGGCCTGAATTCCCGCGCCGCCGCCGCTGTCCGAACCGGCAATCGTCATCGCTGTGGGAATTACTTTCATCAGGTCAAATCCAGCTCCAGGGATGGCGGGGATTTCCCTGAGTGTCAATCTTCAGAATTCGACTTCGAAGTGCGGTTCGTGGTCAACGTTCCAACGCCGGCGGTTTAATTCACCCTTCTCAACGAATTTCTTGTTCTTCTCGGTGATGACGTGTCCATCCGCGAAGGCGAAGTTTGCGCCGCCATTATGACGCTCAGGCGAGGGAACGCTGCTGATGGAGAGCAGAAACGGATAGATGTAGGGGTATCCGGGCTGCGGCATGGAATCCGCAATTGCAATCATGTCGGCCGGGGCGGCCACCGAACTTTCCCGCACCGCCGGCATCGCCTGACCGGGATTTACCTGAAGGCCCAAACCGAGATTGTTCGTCCAGCTGGTGAGATTCGCGGAACCGACGCCAAATCCGTTGTAACCGTAGCTCACGCCGGCGACCCGGCTGGTGGAGGACGGGCCGAGAACATACGCGTTGCCGGAGAGCCACAACAGCGCATTTTCCAAGGGCCGTTCGCCTTTGAAGGTCGGGCAGGTCATGATCCCGAAATTGCTGCCGTAATTGGGGGCGATAAAGTGATACCAGGTCTTTGAGACATTTGCATCCACGGTGAAGGGATAAACACCCGTGTCCGTAACATACATGTGCAGCGCCAGCCCCAGTTGCCGAAGATTGTTTTTGCACGCGGTATTTTTGGCCGCGACCTTGGCGCGTTGCAACGCGGGTAACAACAATCCTGCGAGAATCGCGATGATGGCGATAACCACCAGCAATTCGATCAGTGTGAAACCACGGCCATAGTTATGACGGCGTCGATACATCCGATTAACCATTACCATGAATCGAGGGTGTGGGCAAAAGGCAAGTTCGCCAGGTCTGATGGCTCGGTGCTTTACGGCAGGCTACTTAGCATGGTTTAGCGGAACGGCCGCATTGTTTGGCGTGGTGCGGCATTTTAACCGAGATGCGAAAGCAGTTCCACCGCGTCGCGCTGCACGCCGTCATCAAGCTGGGGTAGAGTTCGCTGCACAACGGTCTTGAGTTCGTGGGCTGTTTCTCGGTGTCGCGCCCAAAAGGCTGTCGGGATGGATTTGAGCGCAACAACCAACTCGCCGGCG
The DNA here is from genome assembly GCA_964651015.1 of uncultured Verrucomicrobiota bacterium. Lineage (GTDB taxonomy): Bacteria > Verrucomicrobiota > Verrucomicrobiia > Limisphaerales > PALSA-1396 > CAZYYS01. The sequence continues at coordinate 7,509 of CAZYYS010000160.1, read as the reverse complement.
TAAAGGTGGCCTGCCTGCGGGTTATGCTTCAGACTGCCAATTGCAAGGGGGACAACGTGTTCAATCCAGACGTTTTGACGGCAAGCCTTCGCAATGTCGCCGGCGCTTAACCGGTCAATGGGGATATTCCGAATCGAGTCATACCATTCTTCCAAAGGCCACTTGTTACCCTGCGCAGGAGAATAATTCTGTCCGGCGCTTTTCTCAAGTTGAACAAAGGTCAAGCTGGTATTCATATTGCGATATCTTCATGATCCCAAAGCGACCGCGGAATTTTCCTCAAAAGCTGCCTCATTCGCAACCCAGAGTAGCACTACCGGAAACTGCCGCCACTTGGGACCGTTATAATTTGAACTTTGAACTTTGGGTTCGGAACTTCATATTCCATTCATGGACAAAGAAAAGGTTGCGGAGATCCTCGTGGAGATCGGCACATTGCTGGAACTCAAGGGCGAAAATCCATTCAAGACCCGCGCCTACCATAATGCCGCACGTACGCTCGAAAGCCTCGGCGAACCGCTGGACAAACTGGTCGCCGAGCAACGACTCGGCGAAATCAAAGGCATCGGCGAAGCCCTAGAACAAAAGATCACCGAACTGGTCACCACCGGCAAACTGGCTTATTACGAAGAGCTCAAGGCTTCGATTCCGCCAGGCTTCGTCGAGATGCTGAACATCCCCGGCTTGGGGCCAAAGAAAATCCAGGCGCTGAACAAGAAACTTGGCGTGGATTCGATCGAGAAACTGGAAGCCGCGTGCAGAACGGGCAAGGTTGCCGAGCTCGATGGGTTTGGAGAAAAGACCCAGACCAATCTGCTGGAAGGAATTGCCCGGCGGCGGATGTATGCGGAAAAACATCTGCTCGCTGACGCACTGCGCGTCGCCGAACCGTTGCTGGAAAGTTTGCGTTCGCATCCCGACGTGATCCGTTGCAGCGCGGCGGGCAGTTTGCGAAGGTCTAAGGAAGTGATCGGCGATATTGATCTGCTGGCGTCGTCGAAGAAGCCGGTGGCCGTCATCGAGTTCTTCACGCAGCAGCCCGGCATCATCAAAGTCACGGCCAAAGGGGACACGAAAGCGAGTGTGATTCTGGAAGGCGGCATCCAGTCGGATTTGCGCGTGGTGAGCGACAGGGAATTCCCGTTCGCGCTGATGTATTTTACCGGGAACAAGGAACACAACATCGTCATGCGCCAGCGGGCCATCGCGCGGGGGTTGCGGCTCAACGAATACGGTCTGTTCAAATCCAAGGAGGAAACGCGCGATCCGAAGTTGCTCGTGGGGTGCCGGGACGAAGCGGAGATTTTTGCAAAACTGGACCTGCCCTACATCGAACCGGAATTGCGCGAAGACCACGGCGAGTTCGAAGCAGCGGAAAAGGACGAGCTACCCGAACTCATCGAGTGGACCGACCTGCGCGGCGCGCTGCACAATCACTCGACGTGGAGTGACGGCCATAATCGCATCGACGAAATCGCGGAATACATGGAAAATCTCGGCCTCGCATACTGGGCCATCACCGACCACTCGAAATCGTCCTTTCAGGCAAACGGCCTCGACGAAAAACGCGTGCGCGAGCAACTCCAGGAAATCAAACAGGTCAACGACCAGCTTGCCGATCGCGGCAGCGATTTCCGACTGCTCTCCGGCTGTGAGGTGGACATTCTCAAAGATAGGCTCGATTTCGATGACGATCTGCTTGCGGAACTGGACGTGGTCGTCGCGAGCCTGCACGTTCCGGCGAACAACGAAGCCGAGAATACGAAGCGACTCATTCGCGCCGCAAAAAGCAAGTTTGTCCACACACTCGGCCATCTCACGGGCCGACTGTTATTGGAGCGCGAGGCGTATCCGGTGAATCAGGAGGCGGTGATCGATGCTTGTGCTGGGACCGGCACTTGGATCGAACTAAACTGCAACCCGTATCGCTTCGACCTCGACTGGCGGCTCTGGCCTTACGCAAAATCCAAAGGCGTGAAGTGTGTCATCAACCCCGACGCGCACCGCAATGAGCAGGCAATGTTTTTACGTCTCGGCGTCGGCATCGCGCGCAAGGGCGGGCTGACGAAAGACGACGTGATCAACACGCTGCCGTTGGAGAAGTTGATAAAAAAACTAAAACTGAAGCGCGGCTGAATTGGCATGCGAGACGTCTGTCCGCGCGGCAATACCAGCGCGGGCAACAAAAAAGACATGGACCATTCAAGCGGCTTGCCGCTTCCGTGTCACTAGCACAAAGGCAAGCAACGCCAGGCCGGCGAGGATGGACGCTAGGCTGATTTGCAGACTGCGTTCGCCGGAGGAGAAACTAAACTCGATTGAGTGTTCGCCCGCCGGAAGTTGAACTCCGCGCATCAGGTAATTGCAGCGAAGCAGATCGGCGGGACGGGAATCCACCTGCACTTTCCATTTCGGATCGAAGTGATCATTCAACAACAGCACCGACGGAACTTCGGCCCTGGCGCGCAGCACAATTTGCTTTGGCGAGTAGCTGACAAACTCTACCGTCCCTACGTTTTGGTTTGTGACAGTGCTGGAGGCTTTTATTGGAAGGTCGTTCGCCACCAGCACGGTTTGCGCTGGATCAAATGTTGAGCTGGCCAATTGTTTCAGAGTCGCTTCGTCATTCGTGCTCACCTGCAAGTTGGCGTAAAGTTTGGCCCGCGGCAACGCGCCGGTGAATTCGAACAACGCATATGGGCCAGTGGAATTGGTCCTGGCCAAGAACGGACCGTTCTCGGTGGTTCGATAAAACTCAAATGTTGTGTGAACTTTGAAACGCTTTTGAGTTGAATCCAAATGATCGTTCAAAAATTTAAGCGTCTCAGAATCGCCCCAAGGAAGTCGCGTGACCATAGGCCCTAACAAGAAGCGGGTATCCGTCAATTGCCAGCGCCGAGCAAACAAAAATAACGTATCCATTGTGCCCTTTGACATCAGAGCTGATTCAAATTGGATTCTGTCCTCAGGTGATCGTGGCATTTGAACAATGTCGAGCGACTGGATTCGGTAATACTGAAAAAGATGCTGTTTCCACTCGATTTCATAAACATATTGCAAGAGAGAAAACTGGGGTGGGGCCGGGAAGGGCAGTAGAGCCACTCGATGCTCGTAAGGTCTCCGCTTTAGGAAATCAATGACGGGGTTATTGCCTGCTTGAACATATTTTTCGTCAACATTCCAATAAACGATCCACGGCAAGTTCGCCCGTGTCAGATCAACCGTGAGTAACAGGCCCAAAAGAATGCTTCCCCACTTGGCGCGCGCGCCGGCGAACCGACCGCTCATGATCCACGCCATCAACCCCAAGGTCAGCCCCAGAAAGAGGACGTACCAACCGACTTGACCGAGGCTGAATCCAGCCTGCAAATGCGCCGCCGCGCGGGCCGCGCCCGGATCGATCGCACCGCCGCGCGCCGCCGCTTCGATGCGCTCCAACTCAACCAGATAATCTTCCAGACCGGTTCGAGAAGACGCATAGATCAGCCAAGCGAGCAAGCTGGCCGCCATTGCGATGACTGACCCAGTAATCCACTTTGAATCGGCGGCCATCGCTTTCGCCCACCAGCTTTTCAGGGAAACACCTTTGCCGACCAATCCAGCCTTTTCGAGATAAAGGCGGCTGAATCCTTGCAAACCGTAGGCGAACACAATCAAGAGCGCCCAATCGAATGTGAGCACAAATTTGCCGGGGGCGCGGATTGTTGACGCGTACGGTAACGCGTAGAAAAGTTGATAAAACGGCGCGTATCGGCCAAAGGCGAGTAAGAGCGACACGATTGCAACGACTGACCAGAACCAGATGTATTTCTGTTCGCTGACGGTGAATGGGGAGTTTTGCTTTCGAAAAGACTGGCGCACCGCCCAGAGCGCCAAAACCAGGACGAGCAAACCGGCGTACGTGCCACCGCCAGAAAAGCGGAGCATTCCTCCATTGGGTGGTGGTCCTTGCCGGCCGGAGTCAAAGTACCGCTCCCATGCAGCGTCTTGTCCTTGTGAACCCCAGTAATTCCCCCCCCCACCCGTGTCCATACGATAGCCAAAGACACCGGGGACAATCATCTGAAGTGTTTCGATCTTCGGAAAACTCCATTGTGTTGACTCGTCCCAACGCCGCGCCTTTGATTCCTCGTCCTGTTTTGTTCCGACGACACCCCTGATCTGCGTGCTCACCAGTGCGTCAAGAGTCTGCGCTGATACCAGGGCGGCGAAAATGGCCACCAGCGCAACACGGACGACGCCTTGAATCCATTTCTTCGCCACCGAACCATCACCGATCAAAGCCTGAAACATCATGAACGATGCGATGACCAGGCTGAAGATGGCCCCGATGTCAAAGCTTTCCATGATTCCGAATCCCAGCGCCATGCCGGCCAGAAGCGTTTTGGCCCATCGATGCTTGTGGGTTGGGCTTTGCAGAGCCGTCAGGGCGAGAAATACGGCACTCAACGCGAGAGGTCGTGAAATCTGCCCCCAGCAGGCGTTGGAAAAATAGTTCATGTTGAGCGTGGCGGCGATGCTGCCGATGACGCAAACAGCGTTACTGAAGCCTAATTGCCGAAAGTAAAACCAGGCACACAGTCCCAAAATCAGCAGACAAGTCGGGGGAAGGATTTTGGCATGCACGAGCGGGCCGAAGAGCCACAGCATGGTGTTAACCAGCGACGGCGTGGCGCTCGGTTGCGCCGTCCCAAGCCAGTTGAGCGGCTGCCACATGCCTTTGAGGTTGTTGAGCGCCTGCTCCGGCTGTGAATTGAGCGCGCCCAAGGGCCCATCATTACTGAAAACCACCTGCCCCGGCAGAAAGCTTTTGTGAAACAGAACCGACAAGACCACCACCAGACAAACCAGAATGATGACAAAATCGCGCCTGTTGGTTCCGGCTGATGGGTTGTGGATCGAATTGGCGGGCATAAAAATGTCTTTTGACTAAATAGCGCGCCCGAACATACAAAAAAACCATTGCTGGCCAACAGGAAAACATTTGTGATCGTGCCACAAATGGGCCGAGTTAAACACGGTCCGAGATCATTTCATCATCCGGCTAGGTTTCATTGAATGATTCTATTTACCGGTCGAGTCCGTCCAGCCAAAGAGCGTCGCCTGCGCGTGATTGAGGAAGAATTGTCTGTTCAAGATTGCATCATATTGGCTCAATGCGCTTTTATCTTTGCCGCAAGCATCGCTGATCTTGGCGCGATCCGCGACGGAATGACCGAATGAAGCGCGATTTAAAAATGGCAGAAAGAATTTTTGTTCTAGGTAGTAACTCCTTTTCAGGAGCCAGTTTTGTTGAATTCGTGCTGGCGAACGGTGCCCTGGTTTTTGGGGCCAGCCGTTCACCTGAACCGGCTCGTGCCTTTCTTCCCTACAAGTGGGAGCCGCGTGGACAGAACTCCGCCAACTTTCGTTTTGAGCAACTCGATTTGAATCGCGATCTGGACCGGATCGCGGCGGCTATTAACCAGTTTCAGCCGGATTACGTGGTGAATTTTGCGGCGCAGAGCATGGTCGCCGAAAGCTGGCTGCATCCCGAACATTGGTATCAGACAAACGTGGTTGCCAACGTGCGTTTGTTTGAAGGCCTCCGTCGTTTACAGTCCATAAAGAAATACGTTCACATTTCGACCCCTGAGGTCTATGGCAGTTGCAGTGGCAATGTGACCGAATCCGCGCCGTTCAATCCCAGCACACCGTACGCCGCGTCGCGGGCCGCGTGCGACCTGCATTTGATGACCCTGTTCAAGAATTATGGCTTTCCGGTGGTCTTCACGCGGGCGGCGAATGTTTACGGGCCGGGGCAGCAATTGTATCGCATCATTCCGCGGACGATTTTGTTCATCAAGCTGGGGCGCAAACTGCAGCTTCACGGCGGAGGGCGTTCGGTGCGTTCCTTCATTCACATTCGGGATGTTGCCGATGGCACCCTGAGAGTCGCCCGCCAAGCTCCTCTTGGTGAAGCTTACCATTTTTCGACCGATCTCTATGTCTCAATTCGCGAAGTTGTGGAGCGGATCTGCAAGAAGATGGGCGTGAGCTTCAGTGAGGTGATTGAAGTCGTCGGCGACCGGCCCGGCAAGGATGCCGCCTATCTGCTGGACAGCACCAAAGCGCGCAGCACCTTGGGCTGGAAAGATGCGATTTCACTGGACCAAGGGATCGACGAAACCATCGCCTGGGTCGAAAAGAATCTGGAGGAGTTGAAACAGCAGCCCTTCGATTACATTCACAAACCTTGATTTATGATTCCGAAGAAAATCCTCGTCACAGGCGGCTTTGGTTACGTGGGCAGCCGGTTGACGCCTCACTTGCTGGGCTTAGGACATCACGTCCGCGTGATCGACCTGATGCTCTACACAAAGGCGGGCTTGGAGTCGCTCAAGCAGGAGGCATCTTTTTCGAAGTGGAAGGAGCGCTTCGAACTGATCGAAGGCGACATCCGTGATCCCGTAGTCGTCGCTCAAGCCGTCAAAGGCATGGACACGGTGATCCACCTGGCGGCCATTTCGAACGACCCGACGGGCGATATCGACGAAGTCCTGACTCGCCAGGTGAACTTCGACGCCGTTGGCTTGCTGCTGGCCGCGGCGCGCACCGCAGGCGTGAAACGGTTTATCAACGCCTCATCCAGCAGTGTGTTTGGCATCAAAGATGTGCCGGACGTGACCGAGCACCTGGAGCCGGAGCCGATCACTTTCTATTCCAAATACAAGATGCTGTCCGAGTGGCTGGTCACAGCGGCGGCGGCCCCGGATTTCTGCACGGTGAACATCCGCCCGGCAACGATTTGCGGCTATTCACCGCGCCAACGCTTCGATCTGACCGTCAACAAACTTACCGCGGACGCGCTCCGCAAACGCGTCATCACAGTGCATGGGGGAGAGCAACGACGCCCGAACGTCGGCATGAGCGACGCCATCAATCTTTACGGTATCCTCACGCAAACCGACCCCAGGCTCATTAATGGGCGCACATTCAATTTTGGATTTGAGAATTTGAAGGTGATCGAGATCGCCAAAGTGATTCAAGGAGAACTCAAAGACCTGAACGTGGAAATCAAAGTCACGGACACTCTCGACAAACGCGATTACCACATCTCCTCGAAGAAAATTCTCGACGTGCTCGGTTACCAGCCGGTTAGTTCCATTCGCGCCGAGGTTGCGAACCTGCGCCAGGCGCTCGACGGCGGGGCGTTCCCGGACATTGATGCACCGGAGCATTACAACATGAAGTTCATGAAGATCGCGCGTTCCCCCAAGGCCTACGAGTTCGCCGCACGCTAAATCAAGCCGATGCCTACGAAAATAATTTCGTTCACCGCTGCGCCCGCCTTTTTCAAATCCCTGCGGGCGCGCGGCAAACGCATCGTCCAGTCGCACGGCATTTTTGACCTCATTCACCCCGGCCACATCCTGCATCTCGAAGAAGCGCGTGCGCAGGGCGACGCGCTGGTGGTCACGCTTACCGCGGACAAGTTTGTCAACAAGGGGCCGGGCCGTCCCTATTTCA
>CAZYYS010000159.1:0-12669 GCA_964651015.1 uncultured Verrucomicrobiota bacterium | reverse complement strand
GCTTTGAGCGGTTCACGCTATCTCAAGCCTCCGGCTCTGCCGGAGGTCGCTGACAGCGGAACACCCATCTTGGAGTGTTGACCAACTTGCCGGCTTTTGAGTTGTTCAAAGCGTCTAACGTCGCCCCGTTGGTTGGCGCGACGTTGGACGGATTCAAAGTTTAAGGTGTGAGCGCGACACGGCTGCTCCGATTGGAGCCGAGGAGGAATCCGTACCCGGCGTTCATCTTCTGCAACACGGCACCGCAGAACGAGGAGGATTCGCCGGTGGTCGGATCCGTTACTTTGCCTTTGAACGTGCCGGCGGATGTCGAGAAGCTCAACGTGAGTTCATTGCTGCTCAAATTGACGGGCTTGGTTTCTGCACCGAGAGAAATGGCATTAGCAAAGTCCGCGGGGAGATCGCCACCACTAAAGGTTAGGAAACCATCGGCAAGGTTCAACACCTGGCTGGAACCGCGAGCAGGTGCGCGGTACGCGGATCCAATGGCTTGGTGTTCAATGGTGAAGCCAGCCGCATAATACGGGGTTCCCGCATCCGGTGCCTTGATCCAGGTTAATTCGCCGTGTAGGTCGTCATTTGCACGATTTGCGAAGGCCTGCCAGCTCATGAGCAAGCCTTGGCCTTTGTAAACTGGGACGTAAAGCGGCCATAGACCTTCTTGCGACACCGGCGCACTTTGGCTGATTTTGGTGCCGTCAGCAAGCATGCCGGCAAACTTCACCCGCCCGCTCAAGTCCACGCGAACAACGCCAAAACCGTCGCCTTGCGGCATCGCCGTATTACCGTTCTGACCGGGCAACACCAAGGTGTAAATGCCCGATTGCGGGGAAGGATTCGACTTGGAACTGAAGACAGCCCGGTCGCCGAGGAGATTCGCAACCCAGTTGCCATCGGTGATACGGCCAACCACGCGATCAGCCTGATTGGTGTTGCCGACTTTTAGTTCCACCGTCAGTGGAGTGGGATTTCGCTTGCTTGTGATAACGTTCGTGGCTCTGCCTTGCGAATCCAGCAGACCACTGATGGAGTAACGGGCGGCGCCAAGCTGGAGACGTCCGGAATAGGTGCCTTTGGTGGTTACCTTCATGGTCAAGAAACCCGCGCTCGTTTGTCTCACTTGGTTGGGTTCGTAGAACAACCCATTGTAGCTGCCGGCAGCCGCAACGGATGGAGTGCTGGCAGGGCTGGGAATGAAGTTGGCTTGGAGTACAAGATTTGTAGTCAACCGGACGGTGATTGTTTGCGATGACGTATTGGTGCTTCCGCTCCAGCCGGCGAATTCCTGTCCTGCATCGGGAACTGCCATCAATGAGTACGTTTGACCGAGTATGAAACTCCCTCCAGTCAGGTTGGAGATACTCCCACCAGCCGTCGCCATGATTTGGAATTGGGCGGGAGGCGCCGGTGGCCCCAGCACATTCAGTTGGAAGGTAGTGCTGGCAGTGGCGCTACCATCACTGACCGTGATCGTGATAGTCGCAACGCCGCTCTGGTTCGGTAGCGGTGTAAGTGTTGCGGTGCGGTTGGCACCGCTGCCGCCAAAGACAATGTTATTTGTAGGAATCAAGGTTGGCACTGAGGAAGTGGCTCTCAAGGTCAGGTTAGCGGCTGACGTTTCCGCATCACCAATTGTGAACTGAAGTGCCGCAGTCGAGGTGTTGGTGGCGATGGTTTGGTCGGGGATGGTAGTGATAGTTGGCGCGTCATTCACGGTGCCGACGTTGACAGTGAAGGAGCGGGTGATGGTGTTATTGACGGTCTGGCCGTCGTTAACAGTGACAGTAATGGTGGCGGAGCCACTGGCGTTGGCCGCAGGCGTGAATCCTAGGATGCCGGTGGCGCCGGGGCTGGTGTAGGTAACGGTCGGATTCGGAATCAGTCCGGTGTTGCTGGAGGATGCGGTGACTGTCAAGGTTTGGACTTCATTACTGGCGCCAGTTGAGATGCCAGCCAGATTGACCGTTTGCAGCCCGGCATCTTCGCTGATCGACAGATTACTCAAGGCGTTCAGAGTAGGAGTGTCATTTACAGCGTTGACGGTGACGGTGAAGGTGCGGGTAACAGTATTGTTGGTGGACTGACCATCGTTGACGGTGACGGTAATGGTGGCGGTGCCATTGGCATTGGGCACAGGCGTGAAGCTCAAAGTACCGGTGGTGTTGGGGCTGGTGTAGTTGATTGTGGGATTGGGGATCAATCCAGTATTGCTAGAGGTGGCCGTGACAGTGAGAGTTTGGACTTCATTGGCACCCGCCGAGATGCCAGTGAGATTGAGTGCTTGCAACCCGGCATCTTCGTTGATGGTGACGTTGTTTATCGTGTTCAGAGTGGGAGCATCATTTCCGGCCACTACGGTCACGGTGAAGGTGCGGGTGATTGTATTGTTGGTGGCTTGACCGTCGTTGACAGTGACGGTGATGGTCGCAGTGCCATTGGCATTGGCCACAGGCGCAAAACTCAGTGTCCCGGTACTGTTGGGGCTTGTGTAATTGACTGTGGGATTGGGAATCAGCCCGGTGTTGCTGGAAACAGCAGTAATCGTGAGTGTTTGGACTTCATTGCTGGCACCCGATGAGATGCCAGCCAAATTGACCGTTTGTGAACCAGCGTCTTCGTTGATCGACACATTACTTATTGTGTTCAAGGTTGGTGGTGCATTCACGGCACCTCCGGGAACGGTGTAAGATGCTTCAGCGGAAAAATCACTTTCCAAGCCAACGCTATTGTATGCCGTCGCGGCGAAATAGTAGGTCGCGCCTTCCAGCAGATTCGAAACGGTCACCGTTGTTGCGGTGCCGACATCCACGGTGTTTGTGTAAACGCGGCTCGCAACACCATAGTAAATCTTATAGCCGGTTACGTTGGGATCAGTGCTTGAATCCCAAGCCAGAGTCACGCTTTGGCTGCCCCATGCCGACGCGCACATCGACATCCAAAGGAGAATCAAGCTGCCTCTGAGTAAGATTTTCGAAGTGACCTTTTGAGTACTTCCCCTCCAAAACGACGAAGACAACAACATCATTTTTCCCGGAACAGCAAATGGTCTGCCAGCCCGTGCCTAGGGGATCTCTCGGGCGCCAAGCAGACGGTGCGCACAGAAACAATACACCCGCCGGTGTGTCGGGCGTTAGCGAATTAGGAATGAATGTCGCCTGTTGGAGAAGGCCATGCTGCCTTTGCCCAAATACTGGACTTGGCTGCTGGTGAGCGAATTGAATGGTTGTCCCTGTCGCTGTCTCGGAAATTGGTAACTGCACTCAAATTGTACGAACAGCCAGCGGTAGTGAAGTTTGACTGCTTAAGAGCAGAGCGAGTCAAGAACTCGTCGCGGCGTGGGCGAAACGATGGTGCAACGCGCGATTACACCTTGATAGGCTTATTACTTGCAAAGCTTCAGTACTCCCGCTTCGTTGTAATCCCCGGCATCGGAACGGGATATCTGCCGTTGGCATCAGGAAGCAGTGGTGCGGGCGAATCCATTGTCAGCGTGTCCAGTCCGGGCGCCATCTCATGGTCGCAGTTGAGCATTTCCTCGTAACTAATCTCGCGACCTGTATGCGCGGCCATGCGGCCCATTGAAGAAATGAGGCTGACTGTCACCCCGCGTTCGACTTCGTTGTAAGGCTTATCATTGCGGATGGCATCTACTAGATCGTTCCACTCGTTTACGTACCAATCTTCCTCGCCCTTTGGCACCTTGGATTCCCAAACCAACTCGGATCGTTTAGGCGTCTGGCCTTTGAAGATGGTAGAAGGCGACCCGCAGTCGCCGCTCTTGGATACGATCGCACTGCCTTTGGTGCCATGGATGTAGCTGGAGAAGTTGTCGGTACAGCCGTTGATACAACGCCCATCGAAATAAAACTTCGTACCGTCGGCAAAGGTATATTCAACGGAATAGGTGTCGAAATTCTGATCCACATAGGTGATACCCTCGGGGCTTTGACGATAATGTCGCCCACCCAGTGCTTGAGCTTTGACCGGCCAGGCGTTTTTCATCCAGCTAAGATGGTCAATGATATGAATGTAAAAGTCGTTAAAGCATCCGCCGCTGGCCCAGATGAAACTGTGAAAACGTTGAATCTGATACATCAGATCGCTGATCCCGGGGGGCTTGGGCAGCGATTGGAAGAATGCGACCGGCCCATGCATCCGGTAGCCGCGCTCCAAGATGATATCGCCGATTGCGCCGTCGTGAATCCGCTCGGCCAGTTGCTGGAGCGCTCGCGCGTGGCGGGAATTTAGGCCTACGCCGACTTTTAGATTCTTGGCCTTGGCGGCTTCGGCGAGTTTGAACATCCGTTTGCTGCCAGGGCCGTCCACGGTAACCGGCTTCTCCATGAAGACGTTGAGGCCCTTCTCAATGGCATAGGTAAAGTGCACCCACCGAAACGCCGGCGGGGTCGTCAAGATTACGATATCACCGGGTTTCAGACAGTCCATCGCCTTTTTGTAGGCGTCGAAGCCTACGAATCTTCGACCTTCGGGCACATCAACTCTGTCCCCAAACTGCCTTTTGATCGCATCGTGTTTGGCTGGGATCTTATCTGGAAACACGTCCGCCATGGCGACAAGTTTGGTGCTACCGTCTTTGACGGACAACGCGTTGCTTGCGGCACCTGTGCCGCGCCCGCCAACGCCAACCAAGGCAAGTTGAAGGGTTTCATTCCCCGCTGCGTGGACATGGGGAATGGCCATTCCGGCCAAAGCGGAGGCGGCGGCAATCCTGCCGGTGGTTTTGATGAATTCGCGACGCGAACTAAGATTGTTCGAGGATTCGTTCATAACAATATCTTCAAGACGCTCACGTGCAAATGTCAATTCAAGAAATTCATAACGCAATCATGACGTATCAACGTGACTACCAGTTCGGCCGCTTGGAATCAGTCTTCGCCGCCCTACTTTTCTTCTGAATGGAGTGTGCTATATTAAAGTCCAACAAGGAGGCTCAGGAAGGTCGCCTGAGGAGGCAAAGGAAAAGACATGTCGTCGTTGCTGGTAAAGAACGAGAAGCACACGCGGACGAAGACTGCGTTGATTGTGGAGGGTGGGGCAATGCGAGGAGCATGGGCAGCCGGGGTTCTGGCATTTCTTCATGAGCGGGGCGAACGTCATTATGACTTGGTTTACGCAGCTTCTTCCGGGGCCTGTTCAGCGGCCTATTTCGTCGCGGGTATGTGGGAGCCGGGGCTGACTATCTGGCGCGAATTCGCGTGCAAAACGGTGCGCAAGACCAACTTCCTTCGGCGGAAGCCCATCATTGACCTGGCCTATCTTATTGATTACGTCTTCAAGCAACGCGTCCCGCTCTCCGTGGAAGCCCTTCAGAAATCGCTGATGGAATTCCATATTGTCTTGACGGATTGTAATACCGGCGATCCGGTTTATTTCCACGCACGCGACGAGCGCATTTTTGAAGCCCTGCGCGCCACCGCCTCCATGCCGTTAGCGACGCGCGGATTTCATTTCGTGGACGGCTATCCTTATGCCGATGGTGGCGTCTCTGACCCGATTCCTATTCAACGTGCCTTGCAAGACGGGGCGACCGACCTCACTGTGGTACTCACCCACAATCTCAATTTTCGTCTCAAGCCGACGCCGCGTTTTCTGGGTCGGGTCGCTTTCCCGAAATATCCCGCGGTGGCGCGGGCTTTGATTGATCGGCAGCATCTGAGATACAACGCGGCTATAGACCTGATGAGGCAACCGCCTCCCGGAGTCCGTCTGCGAGTGTTTCATCCACTCCGGCCCATGAAAGTTGGGGCCTTCACCATTGGGAAGAAAAGGATCCATGCCGCCGTTTCTTCGGGGCATGATGAAGCTCTGGAACAACTCCAGCAGCCAGGAATTGTGTGATCTCGAAGCCCACTGGCGGTCTGTGTGGAGGAACTATCGAAAACTATGGTAGCTGCATCGGTCCTCGAGGTAGGCAACCAGTTGATCGACTAGACTGAAACTGCCGTCTCCCCGCTGCACTGTTCAGTCAACCGTTTGAACGATATAGCCGCCGGACTTCTCGTCTGCCTCCAATTTCAACAAGTGGCGTTTCTGCGCTTCCACGAGCAAGTCGTTGAAAGAACGGAAGCCATGGGCGCGTTCGTTGAAGCCGGGGTTTCGGCGTTTGATAGCCTGCTTGAGCATCGAACCCCAGATTCGCTCGTCCTCCCCTCTTTCCTCGGTGACCGCTTCGAGCGTCTCCACCACAAGTTTTAGCGCATCTTCCGGAGCGGGGGATTTGATGGTCTGACTGCTCGTCCTGGCAATTGAGACGCCGGTTGCGCTCGGTTGCCGTGCTTTCGGCGGCGCTGCGCGCACTAGATCGTCGTAGTAAAGAAATTCGTCGCAATTGCTGAGGAAAAGATCGGATGTGGAATTCTTGACGCCGACGCCGATGACAGTTTTGGCATTTTCCCGGAGCTTGCTCACCAACGGTGAGAAGTCGGAGTCGCCGCTGATAATCACAAAGGTGTCTACGTGCCCCTTCGTGTAGCAAAGGTCCAGCGCATCCACTACCATGCGAATATCGGCCGAATTCTTGCCCGACTGGCGCACGTGTGGAATTTCAATGAGCTCGAAGGCTGCCTCGTGCAGGTCACGCTTGAATGCTTTGTAGCGATCAAAGTCACAGTAGGCTTTCTTGACGACAATGTGCCCCTTTAGGAGCAGGCGTTCAATCACTTTCTGCACATCAAACTTCGGGTAGTGGGCATCAAGCGCTCCGAGAGCGATGTTCTCGAGGTCGAGAAACACCGCCATCGTGGCATCGGAATCTTTTGCGCTCATTCGGTATTTGCGCCATTAGGTAAGACCACAAGCCCGTTGGAAGCGAGAGAAAAAGCGCGGTGGGCAAAGCATTCACGCTATTCCGTCTTGATTCGTGTTCGGCAAATCGGTTTGTGCCGGAAATATTTGCTTTGCGTTTTTCGTTGGTTCGACAATCGGCCTGTGTTTCGGAAATTATGCGAAGGCAATTATTGTTTTAGCCATTCACAAGTGCATGTGCTACTCGTTATTGTGCGTGTGACAACCGCGCATTGAAACACGACCGACCATGAATATGAAATTAACTGAACGAACATTCTGCTCCGGCTTCCGCCATGAAATGACGCTGGCCGTCTCGTTGCTTTGCGTTCAGGCCAACTTCGCGCAACCATTTGTTCTTCAAGGGGTCAATACGAATGACTTCCGGGTTACTACGTTCGCGAGCGGACTGAACTTTCCTTTAGGCATGGCAACGCTCGTGGATGGGTCGCTTTTGGTGACCGTCAACAACAATGCGAGTTTCTTTCCTGCCGGCAATCCCACAAGCGGAGCCATCGTCCGACTGACCGACACCAACCTCGATGGCATCGCCGACGGCCCGGCAACCGTGCTCTATAGCGGCCTGCCGGCGGGGCCGACCTCGCTTCGTGTTGGAGGTAATCTCGTATTCGTCACCGGCCAAGGCAAGCCAATCAACGTGCTGCGACTGGGAGCTGCCCCAAGCGCTCCTCTGACGTTTGTCGGCAGGCTTAATATCAACTATCCCGGTGGCGGTTGGCTGCATCCACATTCTGCCCTTGGTATCCGAAACACACCGGGAAAGACCAACAGTTATGATCTTGTTTTCCAGCTTGGTTCCAAAGTCAATTTCGCCGTAACGACCAATACGTGCACGTTGAGTAACACAAATATTGCCGGCGCCACCGGCACGCTCGCCGGCGACTCTATCCACATGATTACGATCATCGATCAAGGAACGAGCGTGATTGCTACCAATCTGACGCGGCTTGCCACCGGTCTGCGAAACGCCTCCGGCTTCGCGTTTCATCCGGTGACGGGCGACCTCTATCTTGAGGACAATGGAATCGATGGGTTCGTCGATGTGAATGAACCGGAGAGTGCCGATGAGCTCAACGTGATTCCGCGCGCCCAAATCGCCAGCAATCTGGTGGATTTCGGATTTCCGAGCAATTACACCAAGTACCGCACCGGCGCGCTAATCGGCGGTGCAGGGACGCAGCCTTTGGTCGCATTTCAGCCGCTGCCTCCACCGAATGGGCGAGAGAGTGAGGGGCCGAACGATATCGCACTGGCGCCGCCAGGCTTTCCCGCCGGACTCAACACTGGATTCTTTGTAACGTTTCATGGCAAGTTCAATGGCGGGGGAAGTAACAACGAGGAAAACCCTCTGGTATATGCAGACCCGGCAACCAGGACGTATTTCCATTTCATTTTAGGACAGCAAGTGGGCATTGGCCATCTTGATGGCCTACTACCGACTCGCGACTCGTTGTTCGTTGCCGACCTGGTCACAACTGGGAGCACCAGCAGCGGCACCGGCGCTGGTGTCATTTACCAGATCAAGGCCCTCGTCAATCCAACGCCTCCAACGCTGGCTGCACAGACCGCTGGACCACAGGTCGAATTGACGTGGGATCGTGGTGTCTTGCAGGAGGCCGATAATCCGGCTGGACCATGGAACGAGGTTGTTGGTGCCTTTAGTCCGTATTCTGTCCAACTGGTGGCGCCACAAAAATTCTATCGCACGACATACTAAGACGCGGGCAGGCAGGGCTGTTATCTGTGTAGAGGCGAAATACAGCCACCGAGTACTGCTCAGATTCCCCGAAGGAACCGCCTCATTCGCACCATAGCCTCCTTGATGTTTTCCAGGCTCGTTGCGTACGCGCAGCGGACAAAACCTTCGCCGCAGGTGCCGAATGCCGAGCCGGGCACCACCGCCACTTTTTCGTCACGCAGCAACCGTAGCGCGAATTCCTTCGATGCAAGTTTGAATTTTGCCACGCTTGGAAAGGCGTAGAAAGCGCCCAGCGGGCGGTGACATTCCAAGCCCATCTCAGCGAAAGCCGAGACCAGAAAGTTCCGGCGGCGGCGATACTCATTCACCATTTCCCCGATATCCGATTCCGGACGCGCCAAGGCTTCGATTGCCGCCTTTTGCCCCATCGACGACGCGCAGAGCATCGTGTATTGATGAATCTTCATCATCGCTTCGATGAGCTCCGCCGGACCGCAGGCATAACCAAGACGGAAACCGGTCATCGCCCATGCTTTGGAAAAGCCGTGAAGGAAAATTGTCCGGTCGCGGAGACCGGGCAGACTGACGATGCTCGTGTGCGGCGCATCATAAGTCAGTTCACTATAGATCTCGTCCGTCACGACAATAAGATCGCGCTCGCGGGCAAAGGCCGCGATGTCCTCCAAGTCCTGCCGGCTCATGACCGCCCCGGTGGGGTTATTTGGAAAATTCAGCATCAAGACTTTTGTCTTGGGCGTGCATTGAGCCTCGAGCATCGCGCGGGTAAGTCGGAAGCCGTTCTCCGCTTTCGTCTCAACGGCGAGTGGTTTGCCGCCGGCGAAGAGAATTGTCGCGCGATACGAAACGTAACAAGGTTCGTGATAGAGGACTTCGTCACCCGGATTGATCAGCGCGCGCAACGCCAGATCAAGCGCTTCGCTCACGCCAACCGTGACAAGGATTTCATTCTCGGGATTGTATTCCGCGCCGAAGGTTTTGCGGACGTATTTCGAGAGGGCTTTGCGAAGTTCGAGGTAGCCAAGGTTGCTGGTGTAATGCGTAGCGCCGCGCTCGAGTGCGAACACGGTGGATTCGCGCACGTGCCACGGCGTGTCGAAGTCCGGTTCGCCGATGCCCAGACTGATCACGTCCTTCATCGTGCTGACAATGTCAAAAAAGTCGCGGATGCCGGAGCGCGGGATGTCGCGCACCGTCGCGTTGATGCGGTCACGGAGCGATATGGATTCTTGTTTCTGCATGATCGGATTCCATCAAACAGGTCGGATGATAATGGCATGAGACGGGAATCGTCGAGCAGGGAATGGACAAGGCCCGCCCGTTTTGGTCCTTGGCGACTTCAACGTGCTCCCAGCGAGCGCCGGAAGATTCAGTTTTTCGCTCGGGTTTCAGTTTGGGTGACGCAAACTTCTTCCTTGGTTTTTTAGACATCGGACGTACTTTGTTCTCAAGCCGGATTCACATGAGCGATGTCACCCGCATCCTTGACCGCGCGCAACAAGGCGACCCGAGGGCCGCCGAGGAACTGCTCCCCCTGGTTTATGACGAACTGCGCCGCATCGCCGCCGCCAAGATGGCCAACGAAACGGCGGGTCAGACGCTTCAGCCTACCGCGCTCGTTCACGAAATGTGGCTGCGGCTGGGCGGTGACACCCAGCCCAACTGGCAAAGCCGCTCTCATTTCTTCGCCGCCGCGGGCGAGGCCATGCGGCGCATTCTTATCGAGCGAGCGCGGCGCAGGCAACGCATCCGGCATGGCGGTGCGCAAGAGCGCGTGGACTTCGATCAAATTGAAATCGCCGTGCCCGAGGATGATGAGCGGCTGCTGGCCGTCCACGACTGCCTCGATAAACTTGCCCTGGAGGACCCCGTCAAGGCTGACGTGGTGAAACTGCGGTTCTTCGTCGGGTTGGGCGAGCGCGAGGCGGCCGCCGCCCTGGGCATTTCCGAACGCACCGTGGAGCGACATTGGGCCTATGCCAAGGTCTGGCTGCTCCAGGCGATTCGCACTCAGGACGAAAACTAAATCAAAGGTAAGCGTGGCGCTTTTGACAGGGAAACGGCGCATGTATCGGTGAGTGGCCACTATGAACGAACGCAGTTCGCAGGAGCAGGAGCTTTTCGATGCCGCACGAAAACTGAGCGACGTGCGGCAACGCGCCGCCTTTCTCGATGCCGCTTGCGCCGGCAACCCCGAATTGCGCACACGGCTCGACGCATTGCTCGCTTCCCAGGGCGCGGCGGATGATTTCTTTCGTCCATTGCCTGCTGCGCGCGCCGCGGTGGCGCCGC
This sequence comes from uncultured Verrucomicrobiota bacterium, assembly GCA_964651015.1. Lineage (GTDB taxonomy): Bacteria > Verrucomicrobiota > Verrucomicrobiia > Limisphaerales > PALSA-1396 > CAZYYS01. The sequence goes on along the minus strand of CAZYYS010000159.1, from coordinate 1,835 downwards.
CCGCCATGGCGGAGCCAGCCGCGGACGAACTGATCGGCACGATGGTGGGCCGCTACAAGCTGCTCCAAAAGATCGGCGAAGGCGGCTTCGGCGTGGTCTATCTCGCCGAACAGAAAGAGCCGGTCAAGCGGCGCGTGGCCCTCAAGATCATCAAGCTCGGCATGGACACGAAACAGGTGGTGGCGCGCTTTGAAGCCGAGCGGCAGGCGCTGGCCCTGATGGACCATCCGAACATTGCGAAGATTTACGATGGCGGGATAACCGGCAGTAACGCCGACTTTCCAGTCGGCGAGAAAAACGCCCAAGCCGGCGAGAGCGGCGGTAAGGAAGCACTGAATCGAGCCGGTTGGAAAACCGGCGTTACCGGCCGGCCATATTTCGTCATGGAACTCGTGCGCGGCGTGCCGATCACGCAGTACTGCGATGAGCACTGCCTTTCCACCGGCGAGCGACTGGAACTTTTCCTGCAAGTCTGCCAAGCCGTACAGCACGCGCATCAGAAAGGCATCATCCACCGCGATCTCAAGCCCTCGAACATCCTCATCACCGTCAACGATGGCAAAGCGCTGCCGAAGGTCATTGATTTCGGCGTCGCCAAGGCCACGCAGCAGGAGCTGACTGACAAAACGATCGTCACCCAATTCCACCACTTCATTGGCACGCCGGCGTATATGAGCCCCGAACAAACCGAGTTGACCAGCCTCGACATTGACACGCGCAGCGACATCTACGCGCTCGGCGTGCTGCTCTACGAATTGCTCACCGGCAAGACGCCTTTCGACGGCCGGGAATTACTCGCCTCGGGGTTGGAAGAAATGCGCCGCACCATTCGCGAAAAAGAGCCCCTCAAGCCCAGCACGCGACTGACGCGTGAACTGGCGGGACAGAGCGACTCGGCAAAATCCGCACTCCGCACTCCGCACTCCGCAATTGAACAGGACCTGGACTGGATCGTGATGAAGTGCCTGGAGAAGGATCGCAACCGCCGCTACGACACGGCGAACGGATTGGTCGCCGACATTCAAGCGCACATTAACGATGAACCGGTCGTCGCCCGCCCGCCGAGCACCGCGTATCGCTTCCAGAAGTTTGTTCGCCGGAACAAACTTCAGTTCGGTGCGGCTGCGTTTGGGCTGACGGTCCTGCTCCTGGCCGTAGTTGTGAGCACCTGGCAGGCGGTGCGAGCGAGGCGCGCCGAGCTTTCCGCGCAGGAACAGGCGCAGAATGCCAGATTCATCAAGGACTTCCTGGTGCAGCAGGTTTTGGCTGGAAGCCCGTATGTGCGGCCGGAAACCGACCCGGGCCGGCGTGCGCTGGTGGACCGTATTGCCGGCGAAGTGGAGAAAAAATTTGCCGGACGCCCCGAAATCAAGGCCGAGTTGCACATGGCGCTCGCCGTGGCCTATGCGGGGCTTGGGGACTTTCGCCTGCAGGCAAGCCAGGCTGAAAAAGCCTTCGCAATACGCCAGACATTGCTTGGGCCACAGCACTCCGAAACACTCTGGGCTCTCGCCCATACGGCCCACGGCTATCTGGTGACGGGACGGACACGGGACGCGGAGCACTTAATAACGAATGCGCTGGTGGCCATTCGCAGTTCGCCGCACACCTGGTCATCGGGCGAAGCCGAGGTGCTCTGGACGCACGCCATGTTCATTGGACGAACCAAGTCTGCCGTGGAAGCATTACCCTATATGGAAGAAGCGATGTCCGTTGCCAGGCGGACTCAGGACCAACAAGATCATAAGTTCATAGGCAAGCTGTGGGAAGTGGCCTATCACACCAAGGAAGCGGGACGATGGGAGGAAGCCGGGCACCTCTGGTCACAGGCCATC
>CAZYYS010000158.1:9566-12670 GCA_964651015.1 uncultured Verrucomicrobiota bacterium | reverse complement strand
ATTCTCTCATTTTGACATTTAATCCTCACTTTGACATTTTTTTCGCGTCAATACATTCGACCGACTCATCGCGATTCTCTGTGGCACACCCAGCATCCGCGACGTGATCGCGTTTCCGAAGACGGCGAAGGGTGTTGATCTGATGACCGAAGCGCCCGGCAAAGCCGAGCCGAAGCAACTGCGCGAATTGCACATCGAGTTGAAGGTGAAGCAACCGACGGCTATGCCCGCGCAGAAGGCGTGATTGGCAAGGAGCGCGACTGTGCGCAGCGTATGGAAGCAAAGAGACTTGCGGTCTTGATTTACTTTGGCTGAGTTGGATTGGCCGTCGGGCCGAACAAGTCCATTCGGACGTTCCACTGATTCCCGATGCGCTTGAAGGTGAGAGGCATGAATTCCATCTCCTCATTTTCGTTCTGCATTTGCACCGTGACTTTGGCTTCGTCTGGTGACGGATACTCCGTTTTAACAATTCTCAGCGCTTTGTAAGTGGAGAATGCTTCTTTTGCCTTTTCAGTGAAGATATTGCTGAAATCTTGCATTTTGAAATTAGCAGCTTGAGAAGCTAATTCATCAGGAAGCGCCAACATCATGCCAATTTTGTCACCCCTTCCGGCAGTTATTGCCCAGAAGTAAGTTTGTGCTGCGGTTTCAGGATTTTCAATGCCGACATCCTTCCATTCTGCTTTCGGTGTGAACTCGCCTGTTTGTCTCACATTTGATTCAGTTTTGGAAATGTTGTTGTTTTGGAGCATGCGTTGAGCAAGTTCTTGGTTGCTACGTCTCAATACTCCTACCTCCCCACGTAGTCTGAGTAGCTCATTCGAGTTCTTATTGAGTCGTTCATAGTCCTCACGCAGAGCAGCGATTTGGCGCGCAGAATTCTCGCGTTCGCCCTGCAACTGCTGGATTTGCTCGGCCAACGGCGCTTGCTGCTGCTGGAGTGTCCGGACTTGAGCTCGAAGTTGTGAGGCTTGGCGGGCTTCGTAGATTCCCGCTCCTGTCAGGACGGCGATGGTGGCGGTGACGATGCTTTTCTGAATTGCAGTCATGGTGATGGCTTTGGTGGCGGTGACAGTTGCGGCGGTGGCGAGGGTTTTTCCGGTGAGTACGGCGGCGGTGGAAATGGCGACGGTCAAACCCACCGGCGCGGCTTGGACGGCGTTGGCAGAGATGACGACAGCGAGTCCGCCCGTGCCGACGGTGACGCCGCGTTTGGCGAAAAATTCACGCAAGCGTTCCACGGCGCGGCTCACGCGCTTTTGCGCGGCATCGTCGCTGATGCCGAGCATTGCGCCGACAGTGCGCAGGTCGTGATTCTTGAAATAACGGAGCAACACGGCGTCGCGGTCAGTGTCGTCAAGTTCACTCAGCGCATGGTCGAGCAGCGGAGCAACCTGCTCCCAACCGGCGTCCGTGTTGGTGGAAAGTAATTCGTTCATGACTACTGCCTCCTGTTCGCGAACGCGACGGCGGGCGTCCGAACGGACGGTTTTCACCGTGAGATTGCGTGCCGTAGTGTGCAGCCAACCGGCGAGAACCGGGCGATCGGTGAGTTGTTGGGTGTTCTGAGCCAATGCAACGAAAACACTTTGCGTCACGTCCTTGGCGGTGTGGGCATCGTAACTGAGGCGGAGCGCGGCGGAATAAACCAGATCAACGTAGCGGTGGACAATGGCGGCGAACGCGGCCTCGGATTGGCGTTCGGCATAGTCGCGCAAGAGTTGTTGGTCGGTTTGATCGTTCACTCGTTGGATAGTACCCGCCACTGACGAAATCCGACAAAGTAATTTCACCCTGACGCGCGTGAGTTCGTTTGATAGTATCGTTTGTGTGAACAAGCTGCACGAAGCCAGACTCAAACTGCGAGGCGAATTGGAAGCGCCGCCCGCGTTGCGCCGGTTCGGCAGCGGCTGGATCAGCGGCGTGCTGGGATTGGTGCTGGGTCTCGCCGGTTTCTCGCTGGTGCTGGCGTTGCGGATGCCGGGTACGTTCTCCATTCCGGAAACGCATAATCTCTACGAGAATCCCTGGTTCAGAATCAGTCTGCACGCCCTGTTGCTGGTGGCGTTCGGATTGTCGGCGTTGAGTCTGGCGTTGCGGCCCGGAAAAATTCTCGGCACGTGCGGTGTGTCGCTTACGTTGCTAGCCGCGATGTTGGGCGGGTCGCAGGCCACGGAAGCGGTGAAAGACGTCACGCCGCTTTACTTTGGGCTGGATTTCTTCGTGCTGCGGATTTTGTTCACGGGTTTCCTGTTTATTCCGCTCGAAAGGATTTTTGCGCATAAATCGGAGCAGCACGTTTTCCGGGAGGAATGGCGCGAGGATTTGTTTTATTTCATGGTCAGCAGCCTGATGGTACAGGTACTGACGTTTCTCACGTTCATCCCGGCCAAGACGATTCTCGTCCTCGCGCCGTTGACGGCGGTGCGGGCGTGGGTGGGCGCGCTGCCGTTCGTGGTGCAATTCGTGGCGATCATGTTGCTGACGGACCTGGTGCAATACTGGGTGCACCGGGCGTTTCATCGCGTGCCGTGGTTGTGGAAGTTTCATGCGGTGCATCACTCGGCGCGCAGCATGGACTGGATGGCGGGTGCGCGGATGCACTTTCTGGAAATCCTCGTGTTGCGCGCTACGACGGTCATCCCGATGTTCGTGCTCGGCTTCAGCGCCAACGCGATGAACACCTACATCTTCGTGGTGTATCTCTACTCGACGTTCGTGCATGCAAATCTGAACTGGAAATTCGGCTGGCTGGAAAAACTGCTGGTCACACCGCGCTTTCATCACTGGCATCACGGCATCGAGAAGGAGGCGATTGACGTGAACTTCGCGATTCATTTCCCGCTGCTGGACCGCTTGTTTGGCACTTATCATCTGCCGAAGGGCAAATGGCCGGAGGGCTACGGCATCGGCGGTCATCCCGTGCCGCTGGGTTATATCAAACAGTTCAAGTATCCATTCCGGCGGGAGAAGGTGGTTGTGATTCAGAAATGTTAAACCCGTCGGCATTCCCATGTGGATGTGTGGAGTGCGGCTTGGGCTTGCATCTGGTGATCGAGCTGGAAAACTCCGATCGCCTCTGATGCCTCGTGCCAACACCG
>CAZYYS010000158.1:0-9466 GCA_964651015.1 uncultured Verrucomicrobiota bacterium | reverse complement strand
GCTTTGAGTTGGCAACAACCAGAGCAGTTGAAGTTGCCTGAATTCCGGATGAAAAAAATCCCGGCCGTGATTTTCACAGCCGGGATTTGAAACCAAACTGTTTCTAGTCGCCGTAAACGGTCACAGTGGTCTTGACATACAAGCCAAGGACGCTGGTGACGTGATAGTCCACGTGCGAAATCTTGGAGATTCCGCCGTTAGCAGCGGCAGTCTTGATGCTGGAATCGCCGGTGGCGACGCAGATAATGCCAGTTGAGGTGGCTTGCCCCATTTTGCTGCCTTGCGCGTTGCTGGTTGCGCCGAGTGCTCCAGATACATCTGTATAAAGCATTCCACCAGCTCCCCCGATTTGTCCCATGGGGCCGACGCACCCGGTTAATACCACGGCCAACGCTGCTGCAGACACACACCCGATTAGTTTTTTCATAATATTTGGCTTATTTGATTTGGTTTTGGTTTGTTGTTTACTTCTCAGAACGCACGAACCTTAAAAGGATGACTGAACGCGGTCAAGCGTAGAAAATGGCCTTTTGCTGGTCGTGACACGGTCGCTGGCAATTCATTCTTGAATGAAATAACTGAGGTTTTCCAACTCACTGGCCAGGTTTACGTTGTTGACCATTACCTCCTCCGGAACATGCAACACAATTGGAGCGAAATTCAGGATTCCGGTTATGCCGCATTGGACGAGGGTGTTTGCCACTTCCTGCGCCACGGCGGCAGGCACGGTGAGGATGGCCATTTTGACGCCATTGGTTTGCGCGAACTCGCGTAACTTATCCATGCCGTAAATTGGCTGCTTTATTTCTTTATCGCGTTTGCGGCGTGGTTCGACGTCAAAGGCGCCAATGATTTCAAATCCTTCCTTCTCAAAACCGCGGTATGAAAGCAGGGCCAGGCCGAGACTCCCGACCCCGGCCAGAATGACCGGTTGGAGACTTTTGGTGCCCAGCACGTCGGAAATCATCTGTGAAAGCTGCTCAACATCATAACCCAGGCCGCGCGTGCCGAACTGCCCGAAGTAGGTGAGGTCTTTGCGGAGTTGGGTTGATTTCACGCCGGCGACGGTCGCCAACGCTTCGCTGGAAACGGTGCGGATGGCATTATCCTTGAGCCGGGCAAGACAGCGCAAGTAAACCGACAAACGGTAAATCGTTTTGCGCGGAATTTCCGGGCGGTCGTGTTTTTTCAAAGCGGCAAAGAGATAGGGGAAAATTGACGGGCAAGCAAGCCTGAGAGGATTTGAACTGGGACGGTGCAAAAAAACGATCATTCTCCCAACGAACCTCCCCCAAGAGAGAATTCTCCGAAACCAGTTGCGCACATTGAACCCCTGAACCGTAGCCGCCGACTTAAGGAGGCGGAAAGCGTTGCGCGCCGTGAAGGTTCGCCTTCTTGCGTCGGCGGCTACCCACGGCAGGTTCATGGGGAGCTTCGACCTCCAACTGGGACGCGCATCGGGGCCATGAACTCACGCCTAACCCCTCCAAGGAGGGGAGCAGAACAGCAAACAGTCTCGATTTTCAATTTACCAACTGCTCGCGCAGGAAAAGAATCGTTGCCAGGAATTGGAAATCGGCGTTCTTCTTTTTGGCGAAGCCGTGGCCTTCATCCTTGGCCATGAGATACCAGACCACGCCACCGTTGTTCCGAATGGCTTTGACCATTTGCTCGGATTCGGTGACGGGAACGCGCGGATCGTTTTTGCCTTGCACGATGAAAAGTGGCTTTTTGATTTTTTCCACGTTGGTGACCGGCGAAATCTTTTCCAGGAACTGGCGCATGGCTGCGTCACGTTCGTCGCCGTATTCGACGCGGCGCAAGTCGCGGCGGTAGTCCTGCGTGTTTTCCAGGAACGTGATGAAGTTGGAAATGCCGACGACGTCGATGCCGGCGCGCAATTGGTCGCTGTAATTGACCATGCAGGCGAGTGACATGTAGCCTCCGTAACTGCCGCCAATGACGGCAATACGATCGGCGTCGAAATCGGAGTCGCGTTTGATCCAATCAATGACGGTGCCGATATCATGCACGGAATCCTCGCGTTTGAATCCGTTGTCGAGCGTCAGATATGTTTTGCCGTAACCGCTCGAGCCCCGCACGTTCGGGTAAATAATGGCGACGCCCATTTCATTCAGGTAGTAATTGTTTCGCGCTTGAAAACCGGGACGGGATTGCCCCTCAGGTCCACCGTGAATGTTGATGAGCACCGGCCGTTTGCCAGGAAATTTGCCGCTGTCAGGGCGATACACAAAAGCCGAGATCGGTACGCCGTCAAAGCTTTTCAACTTGGTCAACTTCGGCTCGACGAACGCAGTGGGGTCAAGTCCTCCGGTTTCGCTTTCAGTCCAGCGCTCTACTTTCCCAGTTTTTAAGTCCAGCGAGTAAACATCGAACGGGGACCGCGCAGAGTTAAGATTGAACGCGAGGTCGCGATTGTTTTTGTGCCACTCCAGATTGGAAACTGCGCCGAGCGGGAGTTTAGGTGCAGGAATGTGCTTGCCGGTTTTTACGTTTAGGAGATGCAGAACGCCAACGCCGTCTTCATTCGCGGTAAAGGCAATCATCTTCCCGTCATGCGAAAGAGCAAAGTCATCGACGTCCCAAGGAATGTGAGCGGTCAAAACCGTTTCGTTCTTGGTGACGAGGTCGATGCGCACCAGCCGATGAAACTCCGAGCCTTTATCTGTGGTGGCGAAAAGGGAATGACCTTCCTTTGCAAATCGAGCTTGCGAATAAGCAACTTTCTCCGCTCCTTTGGCGGTTAACAGTTCCTTCGAGCCAGTTTTCGAATTGGCCAGATAGAGGCGACTTTCGTTGATGGAAATGTATTCGCTCAAAATCAAATGCGAATCGTCAGGCGACCAATCTGCCACGCCCCAGCCGCCTCCGGATACTTCGGCGAGCAGCCGATTGCTCGCCGGATCCGCCGGGTTGATTACGTAAATGTCGTTGTCCTTGCCATTACGGCGAGTAGAAGTGTAAGCGAGCCATTGGCCGTCATTTGACCAACGGCCTCCGGTGTTGCGCGATTTGCCGTCGGTCAACAAAGTAATTTTCCCGCTTGCGAGATCGAAGCGATAGAGCTGATAGAATTCGCCGCCCCCAACATCTTGGGAAAAGACCAGGAACTCGCCGGTTTGGGGTTGGAATGAACCGCCGCCGACCGGATCAGAGGAGAAGGTGAGTTGCCGGCGTGCGCCACCGGGCATGGCAACCAAGTGTAATTGCGTTGCATCGGCAAAGCGGGTGGTGATGAGAAGCTCCCGTTTGGTCGGATGCCAGCTATTAAAGGCGGCACTGCGAAATTCCAGGTAACGGCCTGCCTCTTTTTTCAATTCCGCCGGGATCGGCGGGATTCCTTCGGCGACCAGGTTGTCCGGTATTTGCGCGCGTGATGTGGCGGAGAAAAAAGCAAACAGCGCAAGCGGGAAAATGAGGCAGTATCTTCTCGAGTTCACGAACAACTAACTAGCCTGAATCATGGTTGTGTCGCAAGTCGTTTCCCCCTTGCAGTCGTTTCCCCCCTTGCCTGATTCCCCAGTGGAAGTCTTCAATTGCCAGCGTTTGTGACTGCGTTATGATTTTTGAATGAGCAAAGTAAAAAGACTGCATCACACCCGCTACCGGCTGAACGACCTTGAAAAGTCTGCGAAGTTTTATCGTGAAGTGCTCGGCTTGGAGGAAATCCGCCGCCATAAATCACCGCGCGGTTCTGAGCTTGTGTTTTTGAAAGCCCCGGAAAGCGAGGAGTTGATCGAGCTTTGTTATTTTCCGAACAGTGGACCGGTTCAGGTTCAGCCGGATTTGACGCATCTGGCTTTCGAAGTGGATAGTTTGGCCGAGTTTGAAAAACACCTGACCAAACTTGGCCTGAAATACTCCGATGGTCCAACCATGAAGGAGGACGGCGGTGGGTTTGCCTTTATCGATGCGCCGGAGGGCTACGAAATTGAATTGATTCAGCAGGCACGTTAGGTGAGGACGATTGGATTGTTGCTGGCGAAAAAGTATTGGCTGCCGCCGCTATGCCACAGCCCAACGCCAGCTAGGTTTTGAAAGTTCCTTGAAGTGGTCGAACCGTTGACTCGGCATTTTCTTCGTATCGTGCTCCAGTGTGCAGATTCTCTCGGTGAAGTGGTCAGCAGTCGCGCCGACTTCCTCACAACGGCTCGCGGCCAGCGAAACCCGCATCAATGTCGTGCCAGAACTCAATGTCGTCTTCGTCCTTTTCCCAACAAAGAAAGACCTCTCGTCCCCCCATCAGTGCTGGAAAGTCAATGAGGCCGCGTTCAACATCCTTGATGAATATTTCCCGCTTTCGAAATTCCATCAACAGTTCCCTGATATCTGCCGCGGCTTTGATCGACTGGTTGACTGTTTCTCCACCCATATCCTGCCCTGCATTCGTCATACCGAGCAGGCGCTGGTCGTACTTATCCATTTGTTCGCGCAAATGATTTATCTGCTGCAGCCAGTCGCGAATTTGGGGTAAGAGTAGACGCGCCTCGGTGCGAGTATAGTGCTTTTGAAATTGCTGGTCCATGTGGGATAGGATCGTCGTTGGAGCGCTAGTGCTGTTCTTTCATCAGGCAGGTGGTGAGTTGAGCTTCTTCTGGATTTGTTCGTTCGGCTCGATAGACAGCGATTTGCGCCAGGCTTCGCGCGCCTTCTCTGGTTGTTTGAGCGCCATGTAAATATCGCCCAGATGATCGTAGAGTGTAGGATCGGGCTCGTCCGCAAACTCTACAGCCTTGAGCATTTGCTCGAGTGCGGGCTGCGGTTGGTTCAGCTTGAAGAGCACCCAACCGAGGCTGTCGAGAAACGCGGCGTTTTTAGGCTGCAGTTTGACCGCCTTTTCGATCAACTTGCGGGCTTGCTCCAGTTTGACGCCACGATCGGCCCACATGTAGCCGAGGTAATTCAACGCGTCAGCAAAGTCCGGTGACAGTTCGAGACACTTCTGAAAGTAGGTTTCCGATTGCTGATAGTCGCCGCTGCGTTCGTACACAGCGCCCAGTTGAAAGTAAAACGCTTCGTTTAACCGCTTTTGGTCAGTGGCACGGGCGATCACTTCAGCCGCCGTGAAATGTTTGATCGCTTCCGTGTACTCTTTGCGGCGATTGTAAGCCAGGCCGGACAAGAATTCCGTTACGAAACTTTCCGGAAACTTTCCGCGCGCCTTTTCCAAAGTTTTCAACGCGTCTTGCGTTTTGTCGATATTGATCTGAACGCCGGCCAGGTCGTAATAGGCCTGTTGGAATTCCGGTCGGAAGATTAGGGTCTTTTCAAAATACTCCGCGGCTTGCTCATATTTCTTTTCACCGAACGCCAGCCCGCCCAAATAGTAGTAAGCCTGCGCGTTGGCTGGATCATCGCGCACCATGGCTTCAAGCTGTTCGACCGCGTGCTCACGATCACGCCCGCGGAGGTAAATATCAGTCAACTTCGCTCGAACATTGTCGCGGACCGGCGGGAAGTCCGCGTATTTGGCCAGCAATTGAAGATATATCTCCGTGGCTTTGCGGGTATCACCCATCAAGCTCAAACCATCCGCCAGCTTCAAACGCAAATTCGGATTTGACGGATTGAGTTTGGCGGCGCGCGTCAGCGCGTCCAGCGCCAGCGGTTTGACGCTCTCGTTTTTCGCCGGAACCGTGCGACCGAAAGTGGCGCAGAGTTCGGACAAGACGATGAGAAATTCGGCGTCGGTGTCCGGTTGTTTGCCGGCCTGTTCAAGCGTCTTCAAGGCGTCCGCGTACTGACGACGTTCCATTTGCGCGCTGAAAAGACTTTGATAGCCAGCCGGGGAACGGGGCAATCTTTTAATGGCCGACTGGCTGGCGGCGATCGCTTGATCAGTTTTCCCGAGCTGTAAATAGACCAAAGCAGTTCGGGCAAAAAGCGTTCCCGAAGCCCCGGGCACAGCGGTGGCTTTCGTCAGGATTTCCAGCGCTTTCTCTGGCTGTTTGGCTTGCAGAAAGCGACGGGAAAGGTCAAGTGCCAGCCGCTCGTTGCTCGGATCGGCCATCGCCGCCTTGTAAAATTCCTCCAGCGCCAGTTCCTGCTCTTCGTTGATCTCGTGGATGACGCCTGCCGCATAGTGAGCGTGAGCTTCCGCCTGCTTGCGAGCGGGCGTGCTGGGGGGTGATGCGGCTACCTTTGAAGTCGGCCGTTTAACCTCCTGTCCTTCCGATGGTGAGGCCGCATTGCGTGTGTGCGGAGTTGTTCTACAACTCGCCACCAGGCTGATGGCGAGAATCGCGACCCCAATTTCACAACGTTGCCGCATGTGATCCATGGTTAAACTACTTCACCCGCGCAACCTGGAGAAGGCAGTGCGCGGGTGGAAGAATGAACCGCGTAGCGAGCGCCGAGCGCAGGCGACTATTGCTGCCAGGTGCGCTTCTTATGGCGATTTGCACGAAGCTTTTTACGCCTCTTGTGTTTGTTGATTTTTGCTTTCCGACGTTTCTTTAGTGATCCCATAGCTTTAAGTGCGCTTCAATATACCACTTTGTTCAACGGATATTCAATGATTCCTTCGGCCCCGGCTGCCTTCAGTCGGGGAATCAACTCCCTGACGATGTGTTCGTCAATGATGGTCTCTACTGCCACCCAGTCTGATTGGCTCAACCGGGACACCGTTGGGTTGCGCAATGCGGGCAGCGTCTGCAACAGCTTCGCCAGATTCTTCTCTGCAACGTTCATTTTCAACCCAACCTTGGTTTCGGCTTCCAAGGCTCCTTTGAGCAAAAGCGCCAGCGTCTCGATCTTTTGCCGCTTCCAGTTGTTTTTCCAAGCAGTTCGGTTGGCGATCAATCGTGGGGTAGAGGTCAATAAGGTATCAACGATGCGCAGTTTGTTTGCGCGCAGCGATGAGCCGGTCTCCGTGACTTCCACAATGGCGTCAACAAGTTCGTGCGCTTTCACCTCGGTTGCGCCCCAGGAAAATTCCACCTCGGCGTTAACGCTGTTCTTCTTTAAATACCTTTTCGTTAGGTTCACGACTTCGGTGGCAATGCGTTTGCCTCTCAAATCCTTTACCGATCTAACGGGAGAATTTTCCGGAACGCACAACACCCAGCGGGTTGGTTGGCGGCTGACTTTGCTAAAAATAAATTCCCCGACTTCGTGCACCTTGGAGCCGTTCTCCTGAATCCAGTCGTAGCCCGTGATGCCGCAATCCAGGTAACCGTGCTCGACGTAGCGGCTGATTTCTTGAGCGCGAATGAGCCGGATCTCCAGTTCTTCGTCATCAACATACGGGACGTAGGACCGGCTGCTGACATGGATATTGAAGCCAGCCTTGGCCATCTTTTCGATGGTGGCTTCTTGCAAACTGCCTTTCGGTAATCCAAACCGTAAAATCGACTTACTCTTCATAGGGCAAACGGCGTTCCATGCTTTTGGCGCGCGGACGGGAATACTTCTTTGCCGACTCCTTCACCCGCGTGGCCGGGTTGATTTGCCATTTACGGCGCGGTAAAGCGACTTTTTTCTTTTTCTGTTTCATGTGTTGACTTGGTGTGGCGGCGTGCTGTTGGCACAAAGCATTGCCGTTGCTTTCCACAAATCATCAACACTGGAAGCTGATCGATCAATATGGGAAATCACAACTTCAAAGAGGGTGAGGCTTCTCGACGGCACCAGGAATCAAGCTTTTCGCCAAATGACCTGCCGACCGCGAACCTTGATTTCTCCCCGCGCCAGGCCCGCCACGCATTTCGGATACAGTTCGTGCTCTGCTTCGTGAATCCGCTGATGCAAAGTTTCCGCCGTGTCGTTGTCGAGCACCGGTACCGTTTGCTGTGCAATGATCGCCCCGGTGTCGACGCCTTGATCAACAAAGTGAACAGTGCATCCGGTTACCTTGACGCCATAGTCCAGCGCTTGCTTCCACGCTTCCAAACCGGGGAAGGCCGGGAGCAGAGCAGGGTGAATGTTCACAACGCGCTCCGCAAAGGTTCGAAGAAACTCTCCCTTCAAAATGCGCATGAAACCGGCAAGCAACACGAGATCGACCCGCGCCGTCTGCAAGGAGTTGATGTAGGTCTGTTCGGCGGCTTCATCAAGTTTCGTGCGAAAACCTCCCGGCGCAATATGATGGGCGGAGATTTTCCGTTCCCGGGCGCGCTCCAGAATTCCCGCGTCCGCCACGTCGCTCAAAACGATCACGACCTCCGCGGGAATTGCCCCAGTCGCGCAAGCATTAGCAATGGCGACAAAGTTCGAGCCCTTGCCTGAACCCAGCACGCCCAATCGGAATGTTTTCCCGCCATTCACGCGACAGTCTTACAAGCGGTTGCGATTCGGCTGCAAGCTTTGTTGTTGAACGCTTGCTGAGTGGGTGGCGATTCTCGCCGGTGAATAACTTTCTGACGACGGGACGGCGCATGTCAATTAAGTTACCCGCGTGTCTGCGTCCTGCAGAAAAGTGTTTTGATATGAACATGGACGAAACAAGTTGAAAAGGAGGTGAAAGAGAAATGGCAAAATTCATGTGTACCCATACCGTCCCTCCGGGCCAAATAACGGAGGAACAACTCCGGCAATTCGCCCTAGCCGCGCAGCAGGATTCCACTGTAAAAGGCTATCGTAGTTTTGCGAACCTCTCCAAAGGGAAGGCCATTTGCGTGATCGAAGGGCCGAACGAGGAAGCCGTTGCGGGCTGGTTCCAGAAAATGGCCATGCCGTACGACAGCATCACGCGAGTAGAACTCGAAGGTGATCGCGGGGCCGTTCAACGGGCGTGATTGAAGACGATTCGCTCGGTGTGCAAAGCACCAAGCACAAGCGTGGCGGCTCTCGAACGCGAAATCCTCGAGGGCCGCCAGTTAAGAGTGCGTTTCAGGCACTCCCCAAGTTTTGGTTTTCTCTCCTTTTGTTTGCTTGGTTTCCCGTGGCAATTTGTGTTCTATTTCCCGCCGCATGTCATCGGAAGACACGAATTCACTGATCGAACAACGCAAAGCCAAACTCACCGCCTTGCGCGAGAAGGGCATTGATCCGTTCAAGAACAAGTTCACGCCAAGTGAAACGTGCGCCGCCGCGCGCGCGAATTACGTCGAGGGCCGTGAAGTCGCGCTCGCGGGCCGCATCACCGCGCATCGCGAAATGGGCAAGAGCCAGTTCATTGACATCCGCGACCAAAGCGGGCGCATGCAGGTTTACGCGCAGAAGAATGCCCTTGGCGGCGAGCAATGGAACATCTTCACGCATCTCGATCTTGGCGATTTTGTCGGCGTGCGCGGGACGTTGTTCACCACCAAGACCGGCGAGATTTCGATCAAGCTCGGCGGCACTCCACCCGTAGGACAGGCGTCGCGCCTGTCTCCAACTGGAAAAGAAAAGTCAGAGACAGCCGCGACGGCTGTCCTACCGCCCTTCGTCATTCTAGCCAAGGCGCTTCGTCCGCCGCCGGCCAAGTGGCACGGGCTGGAGGACACGGAGATTCGTTATCGCC